>CAMCYB010000001.1 GCA_945883615.1 Bordetella parapertussis
GGTAGCTTGGTTTAATAACCAAAGGCTACTGAGTCGTATCGGGTATATTACTCCTGCTGAGGCAGAAGAAAATTACCATAAGCAACAAAGCATTAAGGCTGTTGAGTGCCAATCACTTTAACCAATCAACCTCCTCAAAACCCGGGGCGATTCATATCGGCTCTACGACTGAAAGCTCGCGTGCATGCCTTCGAAGCGCAGCTAGCGCGAGCGCATACGAAAAAAAAGTTGAAATTCACATTGCCAGGCCCGATGACTATTATTGATACCGTAGCAGATCGATTCTATGGCGACAAGGTAAAGATGGCATTTGCGTTTGCAGAATTACTCAATCAAGAGGCGCTTGCATTACAGGCAGATGGTGTGGACATCATCCAGTTTGATGAGCCCGCCTTCAATGTGTACATGAAGGATGCTGCTGATTGGGGTGTTGCGGCGCTTGAGCGCGCCGCCCAGGGTTTGACCTGCACAACGGCGGTGCATATTTGCTACGGCTATGGCATCAAACCCAATGCCGACTGGAAGAGCACACTTGGTGACGAATGGCGTCAATACGAAACGATATTCCCTGCGCTGGCCCGCAGCAGCATCGACCAGGTGAGCCTTGAATGTATTCATTCACATGTACCGCCTGATTTGATGAAACTGCTAGACGGTAAGGATGTGATGGTAGGCGTCATTGATGTTGCGAGTGACGTGGTCGAGTCACCTGAAGAGGTGGCCGACACCATCGGCCTTGCGCTGAAGTTTGTGCCAAAGGAGCGATTGTTCCCTTGTACGAATTGTGGTCTGGCGCCGATGGGGCGAGAGGTGGCATTGCTCAAGCTTCAAGCATTAGCTGAAGGTACGAAGCTGGCAAAAGAACGGTTAAAGCTGTTTTAAAGGCCTAACTGAAAAATATTCGTGGCAAAAAGGGGTAGAGCCGAATAGCCTATCCCTAATATGACCCACGAACCCAAACCCACATGCAAAAAAACCTTACTCGAAAGGATTTCCTTGAGCGTTATGGCGGGCAGAGGGGGATTCGAACCCCCGATACGCTATAAACGTATACACGCTTTCCAGGCGTGCGCCTTCAACCGCTCGGCCACCTGCCCTACTTTGTACTGAGTACTTTTAAAGTAGAGCGCAAGTTTAACAGAGGCTTGCCCCCTAGACGGCTGGGCAAGCTTGATCCCTCGGCGACTCAAGCCACTTTTTTACTGCATAACAACTATCATTCAATATATTTTGCTTGGTTTATTGCTTAAAAGTGCCTAAAGTAAAGCCATGATCAATGCCACAACCTTAGCGTTCACCGCCACTGACCGCCCCCACCGACTTGAAAACGCTCGTCTGGTGACAGGTCAAGGGCGTTATGTGCACAATTTGCAATTACCAAACATGCAACATGCTGTGTTTGTGCGAAGTGATTACGCCTTTGCCAAACTATTAAAAGTTGATGTGTCAGCCGCACAAGCCGCGCCGGGTGTTGTAGCCGTGTTCACGGCACAAGATTTAGGCCACCCCACTCTGCCAGAAAGCAACCCCTTGTTTCCGGCTCAACACCCCACCGCGTCTCCAGTCTTAGCCTCAGACCAAGCGCACTATGTGGGTCAACCAATTGCCTTGGTGGTGGCGCATACACTGCGCCAAGCACAAGACGCAGCCGCTTTGGTTTTAATTGACTACGAAGCCTTAGCTGAGCAAGCCACCACGCCTACTTTTTATGCTCAGTTCAACACCCGCACTACCACCCACACAGATGAGCCACAGGTCACAGACCTTGTCACCGTTGAGATTGATCTCACCTTGCCACGCGTATCTGCCGTATCGATGGAACCCCGTGCTTGCGTTGCGCGTTGGCACAACGCAACCCTGACTTGCTGGCTTGGCACGCAAACCCCCACACGAGCACAAGCCAACTTGGCGCTCGCCCTGGGCATCGATATCGACCATGTGCATGTCATCACCCCTGATGTTGGGGGTGCCTTTGGTGCCAAATCATCGATTTACCCTGAAGAAATCGCAGTCGCTTTAGCGGCGCGCGCATTAAACAGCACGCTACGCTGGGCAGCCTCGCGGTCTGAAGAGTTTTTGTCAGCCTGCCACGGTCGCGGGTCGCATTTACAAGGCCAGCTTGGCGTTACCGAAACAGGTCATTTCACACAATTGTCAGCCCAAATCAAAGTTGAGTTGGGGGCTTGGTTACCTTACTCAGCAGCCATTCCACTGCACAACAGCACGCGCATATTGCCCGGGCCTTATCGTGTTGATCAGTTGAACATTCAAGGCCAAGCGCTGGCCTCGCATACGGCGCCTGTCAATATCTTTAGGGGTGCCGGCCGCCCTGAAGCTACATTACTGCTTGAAACCCTGGTTGATAAAGCAGCCCGTGCCATCGGTGCTGACCCCGTTGAATTGCGCCGTCTTAACATTATTGCCACGCAAGACATGCCCTACCTCACCCCAACCGGTGAAACCTATGACAGTGGTGATTTCGCAGCCACCTTGTCGCTTGCCAGTGAAAAGTTTGACTACTTTGCTCAACGCACCGAACAACAACACCGACAACAGCGCGGTGAAATAGTCGGTATTGGCGTGGCGTTATATGTCGAACCCTGTGGCCAAGGGTGGGAATCGGCCCGCGTTACCTTGCACGATTCACAACGAGCCACCATCGCAAGTGGCAGCCCTGCGCAAGGCCAAGGCCATGCCACCACCTTCATTGATTTAGCCGCGCACGCTTTAGGTTACGACCGGCAACACATTGACATCAATATGGGTGACACCCAAACCTGCCCGCCCGGGGTCGGCACCTTAGCCAGCCGCAGCATGGCCATTGGCGGCAGTGCTTTAGCGCAGGCATGCCAAGAGGCCTTAGCCAAACGCGACCAAGACGAGCCCTTTCCCATCACCGTCACGACACGTTTTGAGTCAAAAGAAACTTGGAGTAACGGCTGTGTGATGGTGCGCATAAGGGTTGAGCGCGACACAGGTGTATTGCACATTGAACAAATGGTTTGGGCTGACGATGCCGGTGTCATACTCAACCCAACCTTAGCTTACGACCAGCTCATCGGTGGTGCCGCCCAAGGGCTGGGGCAAGCCTTGATGGAAGCCCTGCAATACGACGAACACGGCCAACTCATCACCGGCTCATTAATGGACTACGCCATACCCCGCGCGCAAGATATGCCCAACATTGACGTTTACAGCCTTCACACGGCCAGCACCACCAACCCCTTGGGTGCTAAAGGGGTCGGTGAAGCGGGTTGCATCGGCGTGCCGGCCGCTTTAATGAACGCGGTGCGTGATGCGTTGTTTGGGTACTTGAGAAAAGAACCACCCGAACTGTCATTCCCCCTGAAGTCTGAAACGATTTGGCGAGCGTTGGGTCTTAAAGTTTAAGTTTAAGCATCAAGGCCTGCCGCATAACAGAGCAAAAATTAGGTCATAACAACAAGCCCCTATTTTCTTTTAGTCGTTGATCTAAAACTTGACTCATCGCTGACACGGTACTTTTTTTAATACCAAACGCTTTGGCTGTTTTAGAAAAAAGACGCAACGAATCAACGACCTCTTGAATCGTTATTTGGGCTTCTTTCCAAGATGCAAAACCTGCGCTGACAGCTAGTTTTTGCATGCTTATTAAAGGGGGTTGTTTACCAAAACCATCAAACGCCGTGGCATGCTCGTTAAATGGGTGTGGGCTAAACGTGGCGTCGTAAAACGGCGCAACCTGCCAATGACCGTTATCACCTTGTAGAAACGACCAGTTTTTACTATGGTCATCTTGGTTCGCTGCAAATAGATTAAATACTGCTCGACGAAACTGTAATTGACCCATGCGGGGTGATTGACAGATTTGTCGACTGGCCTTAATTAAATCGTGATAATCAAGGCTTGGCGTACGAAAATCTGCATCTAACAAACCACACGCACTGAGCGTATGAAGTCTGGCAAGATGTGAATGCGTTAATGATATGACATCAAAACGCTTAACAGCTAGCCAAGCAATTGCCCCACTTTCTTCGGGTGCATCAATCAATTGCCATCTCGGTGTTTCGCATTTTGCTTCGGTAGCCATTTGTAAATAAACGGCCTCGCAAAGCCCTTCCTCATGACCTAATGCAAGGTTTTTAGAGGTAAATTTAACGAGCCAGGCCTCATCGCCAGGTTGCGCGTAGGTACGGCAACGATTAGGTTGATCTGCTTGCCAATACACTTGCGCCTTGGGCCGCGCACCTGCCGAACTACCTGCCGCGACTAAGGCAGCCAACACCTTTTGCGTCTGCCCCTCTTGACTGTCATATAGGGTTTGATCAAATAATTTTTGTGCTTCTAAACCAAGCATCGCCAGGTCAACATCAGTTTCGTTCTTTGCTATGAATTCAGACTCAGGCACATACGACAGCGCACCTATGCCTTTCGCACCGACAAACGCAAGTCGGTCTAATGGTGTCAATTGCGCAGCCAAAATGCCTTGTTGACGAAAGACTCGGTCTTGCAGCAATAAGCCCCAACCATCAGGCAAACTATCTGCAAAGACACCATGAAGGCCGTTGTGAGGCGCCTTGGGTGCCAACTGTAAAGCCATTGTTGGTTGCAACGTAAAGGGTGAAAGATTACCGAAACTTGATAAATATGCTTCGTTATATTGAAAAAATATACCTTGGCTATTTTGTGCAAGCGTACCCACCCAAACAACCTGACCCGTTGACAGGGTTCGGTTGACTGACAGTTTTTGAATCGGTTTAAAGGCCATGCTTTAACACATCATCAATCGTTTTAGGAAATGGCATATTGGCGCGTGATGTGTGCACTTGCGATAGGTCATAGAGCCGCTTCAAGTCATCAAGCGACTGCCAAAGCAACAGTAACTGACGAAACGAAATTTGCCCTGTCAATTCAAATTTTTTGATTGTTGATGCCGGTACAGTGCTGCGCTGGGCCAAAGCATCGCGCGACATTTTGGCGGCTTTACGCAAACGGCGTAAATGCCCAGCATAAGCATTTTGAACATCGGCTTGATCAAGTAAAAGCATAGGTTTAATATAATTTAATAAGATACAAAGTTATCTATTATATACGTTTTTACCATTAAATAGATACATTAATGTCTATTTATAAGGTGGTATGTCATACCCCACGAACACCTGACATGAACTACAAAACAAAACTTATAGTGTGGGGGTGGCAAGATGTGGCAACATAATAAAATCAATAAGGAAACGTTTTTATGCAATATAAAAAAACAGATGCTAAAGCCTACGCTCAAGCAAACTTAAAAGGCATTTGGGCCGCCAACTTAACGCCGTTTGACCACAACTTTAAACTTGACGAAGACGCCTACCGTGCCAACCTCAAGCACTGGATGCTTGACCTTAAATTGGCAGGTTTATTTATTGCAGGTAAACAGGCCGAGTTTTATGCCATGTCACTACCCGAACGCAAACGCATCATTGATATTGCCGTTGACGTGTCTAACCAAGTGGGTGATCGCAATGGTTTAGGCCGTTGCGAAATCATGTCATCGTGCTCTGATACCAATATGGATGTCGTGCTTGATTTGGCCCAACATTCAGAAAAAGTGGGTGCCGACTATATTGTGGTGCACAGCCCCTTATTACATTTTGGGGCACACACTGACGACACAATTTTTGAGTATTACAAGTACTTGTGCGACCACCTTGATATTGGCATTGCCATGTGGAATCACCCCGACTGTGGCTACATTATGTCGCCCGAGTTGTGCGCCCGTATTGCAGCGCTCAACAACATTGTTGCGATCAAATACAGCACCGACCGTGAACGGTGCAAACGCTTAACCGAACTCGCGGGCCACATCATTCATGTCAGCAACCCGTCTGAAGAAGGGTGGCTTGACAACATCATTGACTTTGGGTGGAAGCTCTACCTGTGCTCAACGCCACCGTTCTTGTTGCAGTCTAAATCTGATCAACGCATGAACGAATACACCGCCCTAGCCTTTGCAGGCAAATTTGAACTAGCCCGCGCTGTGCGTGACAGCTTAAACCCCGTGCGTGAAGCCTTTAAAAGATCAAAGCCAGACGGTAAGCCGCAAGCACATGCCAAATGTTGGCAAGATTTACTGGGCCAACACGGCGGCTTAGTTCGTCGCCCGCTGTTACAAATGACTGCGGCTGAACGCGAGGCCACAGCTATCGCCTTTGATTCTTGTGGCCTAAAGGTTTAGGTGTTAATTGAAGATCAATTTAGAACTTATCGTCAATGGCGAGCCTGTGTCACAGCAGGTCGCACCCGATACCTCATTGGTTGAGTTGTTGCGCCTGACGCTTGGTTTAACGGGTACCAACCAAGGCTGTGACACCGCGCAGTGCGGGGCTTGCACCGTGCTCGTTGATGGCTTGGCG
Organism: Bordetella parapertussis; assembly: GCA_945883615.1. Taxonomy (GTDB): domain Bacteria; phylum Pseudomonadota; class Gammaproteobacteria; order Burkholderiales; family Burkholderiaceae_B; genus Algicoccus; species Algicoccus parapertussis_A. Next base: position 6,378 of record CAMCYB010000001.1, read on the forward strand.
ATCAAGTCATGCAATGTGCTGGCTTTACAAATGCAAGGCCGTGCCGTCACAACCATTGAATCACCCACCTTACACCTTATGCAACAAGCCTTTATCGACCAAGGCGCCCTGCAATGCGGCTATTGCACCTCGGGCATGGTGATGCGTGCTGTCGCCATGGTGAATGAGCGTGTGGCAATTGATGAGCATGCCGTTGCACAGGCCTTAGGCGGCAATTTGTGTCGTTGCACGGGCTATCACAGCATTGTGCAAGCCGTCATGCAGGGGTTGAGGCAGATGCGCCATGAGTGAAGTAAACCGATACGTCAGACCTTTATCTGCACAAGCCGCTTGCGCGGCCTTGCACGCAAACCCAAACGCTAAACTCGTGGCGGGGGGGCAGTCGCTGTTACCCACCTTACGTTTAGGTTTAGCGTTGTTTGACGAAATTATTGATCTGCAGGGTTTAGCACCCGACTTAAACCAGATTGAACGCCACGCTGAACCGCAACATGAAACCCTCACCATGGGTGCCATGGCCACCCATGCACAAATCAATACCTCAGCAACTGTGCAGGCCTTTTGCCCCATGCTGTCGCAGTTAGCGGGTGGCATTGGCGACCAACAGGTACGCAATATGGGCACGCTTGGGGGCTCTATTGCCAACCATGACCCCGCAGCCTGTTGGCCCGCCGGCTTGTTGGCTTGTGGCGGTGTGGTAAATATTTCCACACCCACGCAAACTCACCAAGTCGACATCGATGATTTTTTTACCGGGCTGTTTAGTACAGCCTTAGCGCCCGACGAAATGGTTCTATCGGTCCGGTTTAACAAACCGCTTGCGGCTACTTATTTAAAATTTGAACAACCTGCGTCACGCTTTGCTTTAGTGGGCGTGGCCGTGGCACAACATGCCCAGCACTTTCGGGTTGCCATCACGGGCTTAGGGCATGGTGCTCTACGTTGGCGCGACGCTGAACAGGCCTTAACAGACGCCTTTCAGAGTTGTTCAACTGCACGTTCAAGCACTCATTCAACCGCTCGCTCAACCACTCTTTCAACCGCGCCATCAGCCCCTCATTCAGGCTCGCTGGCAGCACCTTTGGTTGAAGCATTAACACCCCTACATCTTGACCCCGAACTCGCTAGCACCGATTTGCATGCCAGTGCTGAGTATCGGGTACATATGGCTAAAGTGTTGTGTCAACGCGCCGTTTTGCAACACTTAAGTGGCGCCATGTAAGCGATCGCTTCTTTTTTATAATAGGCAACTAATGACTGAACCGACCCGAAACGCAGCAAACCACTACAGCGCCCCGCTTAACTTTAACAATTGGGTCGCCGACCATGCTGACCGCTTAAAACCACCCGTGGGTAACCAGCAAATTTGGCCTAAAAGTGACTTAATTTGTACCGTCGTCGGGGGCCCCAACCAACGCACTGATTTTCATGTTGACCCATATGAAGAGTACTTTCATCAATTTAAAGGTAATGCGTCATTGCTAATTGCCGACCGGGGTCAGTTTGAGCGCATTCACTTACGCGAAGGCGATGTCTTTTTATTACCCGCGTTTGTACGCCATTCCCCCCAACGCCCTGAGGCGGGTAGCCTGTGCACAGTGATTGAGCGCAGCCGCCCAAAGGGCGTCATCGATGCATTTGAATGGTATTGTGCGCACTGTGGCACACAAGTTGCTAGACGAGAAGTACGGTTAGAAAGTATCGTTGACGACTTACCCAAAGCATTTGCCTCTTTTTACGACACACCCGAAACAGAGAGAGTTTGCCCTGATTGCGGTACCCTGCACCCTGGGCGAAACTGGCAGGCTTGGCATGCCATGCTGGCTGAACGCTTTCCACAAACGCATTTTTAATACAATTACGCCAATACAGTCTGTTACCGATTACAAAAAAACTTCAAATAAGTCGCACTTTACGGAGCAAAGCAATTGAAAACGCAACTCAAAAAATATCTTGGTAGTGCCACAATTATTGCCTCAGCATTCATCGGTGGCTCAGCCTTAGCCGATGTCAGAATCGGTTTCATCGCCACGATGTCAGGCCCAGCCGCAGCGCTTGGGCAAGATATGTACGATGGTTTTATGTTGGGTATTGAGCAACTAAACGGCAAACTCGGTGGTGTAACAGTTGAAGTCATTAAAGAAGACGATCAACTTAAACCTGACCTTGGGGTGCAAGCCATCAACAAACTCATTGAACGCGACAAGGTTGATATTGTGGCGGGTGTCACGTTCTCGAACGTCATGATGGCCATTGCTAAACCGATGGCTGATGCAAACGTGATTTTTGTGGGTTCAAATGCGGGCCCGGCCCCTTTAGCGGGCGCGCAATGTAATAGCCAGTTTTTCTTTACCGCTTGGCAAAATGACCAACAGGCCGAAGGTGTTGGCAAATATGCGGCTGATAAAGGCTACAAAAAAGTCTACATCATGGCACCCAACTACCAAGCCGGTAAAGACGCTGTGGCGGGTTTTAAGCGTCAATACAATGGCGCCGTTGCAGGTGAGGTGTACACCACTGTTAATCAACCTGATTACTCAGCTGAAATCGCGCAATTGCAAGCAGCTAACCCTGATGCAGTTTATGTGTTTTACCCAGGCGGCATGGGCGTGAACTTTATTAAACAGTTTCGCCAAGCAGGCTTATTGGGCAAAATACCCTTGATGTCTGTTTCAACGGCTGATGGCTCAACCCTACCCGCTTTGAAAGAAACCGCTTTAGGTGTCATTTCAGGTACGTTTTGGGGCCCAGACTTTAACAATGAAACCAGCAAAAACTTTGTGGCGGCGTTTGAAAAGAAATACGGTCGCATTCCCTCACAGTACGCGGCACAATCTTATGACTCGGCTTTGTTAATTGACAGCGCCCTCAAGAAAACCGGTGGCAATGTGACTGACAAAAGAGCCTTTACTGATGCCTTGCGTGCAGCTGAATACAAGTCGTTACGGGGCAATTTAAAGTTCAATAAAAATGGCTTCCCGATTCAAGATATGTATGTGTTTGAAGTCGCTAAAGATGATCAAGGCCGTGTTTCGTTAAAGACCTTGTCTAAAGTGCTGACCAACCACCCTGACTCATTTGTTGGCCAGTGCCCGCTTTAAGCTTTAATAAACGTATAGGTTTTAGGTCACTGATAAAACACCGCTTACACATATGACCTTTAACCTTGTTCTGGCACAAACGCTTAACGGCTTTCAGTTTGGAATTTTGCTATTTTTAATGGCAGCCGGGCTGACGCTGGTATTTGGCATTATGAGTTTTGTGAATCTGGCGCATGGTTCACTGTATATGTTGGGCGCGTATTTTGCAGCCGTGATTGCCGCACAATCGGGCTCATTCATGTTGGCTGTTGTCTTGGCAACCGTGGGTTTATTTATATTAGGTTTATTGCTTGACGCAGGGGGCCTCGCGATATTGCATAAACGAGGCCACCTTGACCAAGTTTTAGCCACCTTTGGTTTAGTGTTATTTTTTAATGAACTGGTACGGGTCATTTGGGGCAATGCTCCCTTGTATATGGACGCCCCAGAAGCCTTAGCCGGTTCCTTTAGTTTTCTTGATTTTAATTACCCCGCCTATCGGCTGGTGATTATTGCCGCCGGTCTGTTAGTGGCCTTAGGTTTATATTTGCTCATTGAACGCACACGCATCGGTATGCTGATTCGTGCGGGGGCCAGTAACCGAGGCATGGTCGGCGCCTTAGGCGTCAATATCAGTTGGCTCAATCGTTTTATCTTTGCGCTCGGGGCCGCCTTAGCGGGCTTAGCGGGCGCTTTAGTTGGGCCCATTCTTTCGATTCAGTCTGGTATGGGCGAACCGATTTTAATATTGACGCTGGTGGTCATTGTGATTGGCGGTATTGGTTCAATACGCGGGGCGTTTTATGGTGCCCTAGTGGTCGGTATTGTTGATACCTTAGGCCGAGTTTTACTACCTGTCTGGTTGGGTCAAACATTTAGCCCCTCATTTGCCAGTGGCGTGGGCCCTGCTTTAGCGTCGATGTTGGTGTATTTATTAATGGCTGTGATACTGGCCATTAAGCCTGATGGCTTGTTTCCCGTCAAAGCGCGGGGTAGCTAATGCAACCTACTGTGCCACCGATCAAACAATCATGACTCAACAACCCGCTCTGGTGGCTGCAACGCCTAAGCCTGCTCGTGCGTCTCTTGCGTTGTTACGTCGCGCCATCATCACGATTGTTTTAGCGGTCTTATTTTTAATACCGCTTTACGCTTGGCTCGCAGACGACATTTTTATGTTGACCTTATTTGGTCGAATTTTAGTCTTTGCCCTCGCTGCGCTGGGTTTAAATATCGCGCTTGGTTTTGGTGGCATGGTGAGTTTGGGGCACGCGTTATATATGGGTTTAGGGGGTTACTCAGTGGGCATTTTGTCAACACTGGGTGTGACTGACGGTTGGTTGCATTTGTTGACAGCCGTCGCGATAACAACCGTTGTGGCGATACCGATTGGCTGGGTGGCCTTGCGCACGCAAGGTATTGCTTTCATCATGATTACGCTGGCTTTTGCTCAGCTTTTTTATTATGTCTTTGTGAGCTTGCGGCAATTCGGTGGCGACGATGGCATGAGTTTGGCTAACTTAAGTTCTTTTGGCGCGTTAACGGGTGACAAGTACGCAATTTATATTGCGCTATCGCTGGTGTTGGCCTTCACACTCTGGTTTGTTAACCGTATCGTGCATGCACGTTTTGGTTTGGTGTTGCGCGCCACCTGCGTCAACGAACGTCGTGTGAATGCGCTGGGTACACGCAGTGTGCCCTACCGTTTAATGGCGTATGTATTGTCGGCACAAATTTGTGCGGTAGCCGGTTTCTTTTTAGTCAACTTAACCGGCTTTGTCTCACCCGCCATGATGAGTTGGGTGGTGTCGGGCGAGTTAATTGTGATGGTGTTGTTGGGCGGCTTAGGTACCGTGTTTGGCCCTATTATCGGGGCCGTGGCATTTTTGCTGATTGAAGAAGGCCTCAAAGCGTTAACTGAAAACTGGCCTCTCATCATGGGCCCGTTTATTGTTTTAGTGGTGGTCTTTTTAAAGAATGGTTTGTGGGGTTTATTGCAAGACCGCAAAGAAAGTGCACAAGGCGGTGGGGGCAATCATTAAATGAATAAACCCCTGTTAAAGGTCACCGGTTTAGTTAAACGCTTTGGTGGTTTGTGCGTAACCGACGACGTTGATCTATCTATTTCAAAAGGCGAGATTCACGCTGTCATTGGCCCAAATGGTGCCGGCAAAACCACCTTAATTAACCAAATTGTGGGTGAAATCAAACCTGATGCTGGTCATATTTATCTGGGCGACGAAGAGGCCACCCAGTGGTCGGTGGCACGTCGAGCAAGGGCTGGCATTGGCCGCTCATACCAAATCAATTCACTGATTCCCCACTTTACCGTTCTAGAAAACGTTTTGCTGGCCACACAAGCGGCAGAGGGTCACAACTTTTACTTTTTTAAACCTGCGACCGCTGTCACGCATTTGGTTGAACAAGCGCAGGCCTGTTTGGTGTCAGTCAATTTAATCGCTGAGCAAAACCGAGTTGCGGGTGCACTGTCGTATGGCCAACAACGCTTAATTGAAATTGCCATGGCGTTAGCAACCCGACCAAAATTATTGTTACTCGATGAGCCGATGGCCGGCTTGGGCCCGACTGAAACCGAACGCATGGTCGAGTTATTACTCACACTACAGCACCAGTATGCAACGCTTTTAGTCGAACACGATATGGGCGCAGTGTTTGCTTTGGCGACCCAAGTCAGTGTGTTGGTCTACGGCAAAATACTCATGTGCGACACCCCCGATGCCGTGCGCAACAGCGCCGTGGTTCGTGAGGCGTATTTGGGCGACGAAGAAATTGACGCATGACCATTTCAACTGACCCCCCTCTTGCTGTGCCAGGCGCCTCAAGTACCGACTCTGTTTCAAACAGTGTGCCCGAGACGAAGAGTTCTAGCACAGCCCCACTCAACACCCATCAAACGACGCCTTTGCTTGAAGTCAAAGGCCTCAACGCAGGTTACGGCATGAGCCAAGTCTTGTTCGATATGAACCTGCGTGTGATGCCCGGTCAGTTTGTGAGCTTACAAGGCCGCAATGGCATGGGCAAAACCACCACCCTTCGTTGCATCATGGCGCAATTGCCGCTCACGTCAGGTCAGATTTTTTGGAAAGGTCAACGCATCGATCATTTGGTTGATTATCAAATCGCAAGGTTAGGCATTGGTCTAGTGCCTGAGGGGCGTCAAATTTTTCCCAATTTAACTGTTTGGGAAAACTTAGTCGCCACCGCCCGTGCATCAAAACAACCCACAGGCTGGAACATAGAGCGGGTCTATACCTTTTTTCCACGCCTAGCGGAACGCGCTAAAAACTTTGGCAACCAATTATCGGGCGGCGAACAACAGATGCTAGCCATTGGCCGAGCCTTAATGACCAACCCCGAGTTGTTAATTTTAGATGAGGCCACCGAAGGCTTGTCACCGTTGTTACGACAAGAAATATGGCAAACCTTAACTGCTTTACGAGAGGCAGGCCTGTCGATTTTAATGACAGATAAAAACTTGAAACAATTACTGACGTTATGTGATCAGCACTTTATTATCGAAAAAGGTCATTGTGTCTGGTCTGGCGATTCGACTGCGTTTAGAGCTGACCCAACATTAAAGCAGCGTTACTTAGTGGCTTAAATAGTGGCTTAAATACTGCCTTAAACACTGGCTGAAACCAAACAAATGAAACCTAAAAAACCATCAGCTCTTAAATATAAAATCGCTATGATCGGTCGGGGTGCGGTCGCCTTTGAAGTGCTGACCTATGCTTTAAACGACGCGCGCTTTGATGTGGCCTTGGTCTTGCAACCGGGGCGCCCGGCCCCAACTGAATTTGCACTCAATCAAGCTAAAGTGTTGTTTGGCTTAGAAGAACTGCTGGCTTGGAAGCCTGATTTGGTTATTGAGGCAGCTGGCAAAGTAGCGCTACAAACCTATGTTGCACCGTGCTTAGCCGCTGGGGTCAGCGTGATTGCGGCGTCTGTGGGGGCTTTAGCTGATGAAGCACTTTATAAAACACTTCATCAAGCCACGATCACGGGGCGCAGTCAATTGATCTTACCGTCAGGTGCCATCGGTGCACTTGACTATTTGTCAGCCACTCGTTTTGCGGCGCCTAGCGCCGAGGCCCCCACAGAAATCATTTATGAATCTCGCAAACCCCCAAGCGCTTGGCGTGATGTATTGGCCGAGCGAGGTCTGCCTTTAACGCCTGACGCCCCCATTACATTGTTTGAAGGGTCAGCTCGCGAGGCAGCAAAGTTGTTTCCGCAAAATTTAAATGTGGCGGCGACCATTGCTTTGGCTGGGGTTGGAATGGACAACACTCGAGTTAGAGTTGTGGTCGACCCAGCCGCAACAGGCAACATGCATACCATTACCGCAACCGGTTCATTTGGCAGCCTGTCAACCCAAATCATAAATCGACCCTCGCCCACAAACCCCAAAACATCATGGGTCGTGGGTTTAAGCATCATCGCTGCCCTAGATCGGTATGTTGCCCCAATCGTGGTGGGTTAGGTGCGTAGCGACACCCAAAGAAGATGTTACTTTCGGTACGCCAAAATACGCTCACAATACCGAGCGATGGTGTCAATTTCTAAGTTGACAGCTTGACCGGGTTTTAGGTGTTTGAGGGTGGTCATGGCGATCGTGTGGGGTATGAGGTTAATGCTGAACTGGGTGCCCTCAGCCACGTCATGAACAGAATTAACGGTGAGGCTGACACCATTGACAGCAACAGAACCTTTGTACGCCATAAAGGGTGCCAAAGAAACGGGGGCTTGCACCACCAGCAACCACGACTCACCCACAGATTCAAACTGCACGACATGACCGAGACCATCAACATGACCCGACACCAAATGACCGCCAATGGCGTCACCGATACGCATGGCTTTTTCTAAGTTAACGGGGCCCGGCTCAGCTAAACCAACCGTCAGGTTTAGGCTGGCTTTTGACACATCGAAGGTAAAGCCTGACGGGGTCAGTGACGTGACCGTCAGGCACACCCCTTGAATCGCAATCGAATCACCCAGCTTGACATCGCTTAAATCAAGCGCTGCGCTGTTCACGTGTAACCGCAAGCCCGTGTTGTGCGCATCGTAGCCCACGGCGGCTAACGGCTCTGTGCGTTCAATTTGACCCACTGCCGCGACAATACCTGTAAACATGAATTGATCCTTAAAGGTTAATTCGTTAATTCGTACATTCGTACATTCGTTCATTCGTTATTTAGTCAATGCGTTCATTTGTTTTTGCACTGATTAATCGTCATGTGTGCGTCACGCTTTGTAAATCAATCAAATGCAGGTTAGCGCGTAGCGCTTCCCAGCGGGCGGTGTGACGTGCTCGCACCCGAATGTCTGCCCCTATCGGTGACACCTCAGCAAAAGTTAACTGTGTGGCTTGATCAAGCGTATCAATGCCAGGAATATCGAGCATCGGTTTTCCTAAGCCTAAGAAGCATGGCGCTAGGTAAAGCAAGAGCTCGTCAACCACACCTGCTTGCCAAAGCGCGCCATTTAACCCGGCGCCCGCTTCAACATGCAACTCGTTAATGTCATGTTTGCCTAACCAACGCATCATTGCGACCATATCAACCCGAAACGGTGGCTTGGTATCAGCCACACGCACAATTTCAACACCGAGGTTAATCAGGTTTTGATATTTAGTCAGTTGCAGTGTGGGGTCGTTGGCCACGAATAAAACAATTGACCGGGCGGGTTGCTCTTGCAAACCGTTAAACACACGTGCTGTTTCTTGAATTTCAAAACGGGGGTCAACAATTGCTAATTTTGGTTGCCGGCGGGTTGACACCGCGCGCACGTTCATCAGTGGGTCGTCCGTTTTAATGGTGCCAATACCTGTCATCACCATGCAGCTTCGGGCACGCCAATGATGTCCGTCGTCACGCGCGGCTTGCTGAGTGACCCACTGTGATTCGCCGTTAGCCAACGCGGTTTGTGAATCAAGAGACGCCGCAATTTTGAGCCAAACATAAGGCACACCTCGCGTCATACGTGACACAAACCCCGGGTTTAAGGCCAAGGCTTCATCAGCCAAAACACCCACGGTAACCTCAATACCCGCGACACGTAAAGCGCTCATACCGCGACCGGCAACTCTTGGGTTCGGGTCAAAATGAGCAAACACCACGCGGGCAGGTTTTGCAAGAATGAGTGCTTCGACACAGGGCGGTGTTTTACCAAAATGGCTACACGGTTCAAGCGAAACATAGACGGTCGCGCCTTGTGTCGTGTTGCCTTGGCTGATAACATGTTGAAGCGCAACAATTTCAGCATGCGCATGCCCAACCGCTAGGGTTGAACCTCGCCCTAATACTTGCCCATCACGAACAATGATGCAACCCACTCGCGGGTTTGGGCTCGGCACATAAAGAGCTGACTCAGCCAATGCCAAGGCTTGACGCATAAAGTAAATATCTTGGTCAGCTTGAATGGGCAACGCCGATGATGTGACAGGTGACATCAAGCGTTAGCCTTTACGTGGCTTTACTGGGCCCTGCATTTCTTTGATGGCTTGCACAAACTCGCCAATGTCTTCAAAACTTTTATAAACAGAGGCAAATCGAACATATGCCACTTTATCAAGCTTATGCAGTTCAGCCATAACCAGTGCACCGATTTGTTCGGTAGAAACCTCACGTTCACCCAGCACCAACAGATTTTCTTCAATGCGGTTGACGGCTTGATCAACTTGTTCAGTGCTGACAGGGCGTTTACGCAAAGCTAAAGATAAACTGCCCCGTAATTTTTCAACAGAAAAATCATGGCGGCTGCCATTTCGCTTGACCACGGCAGGCATAGTCAGCTCGCTGCGTTCATACGTCGTAAAACGTTTGTCGCATGATTCACAACGACGACGACGACGAATAAAATCGCCTTCGTCGCCGATACGGGAATCAATGACGGCTGTCTCAAGATGGCCGCAAAAAGGGCATTTCATGGTGTCAACTGAACCTTAACCGTAAACCGGAAAAGCCTCTGTCAATGCATGAACACGTGCACGCACCGCATTAAGATTGGCTTCATCTTGCGGGTTGTCTAAAACGTCAGCAATTAAATTTGCGGTTTGCTCTGACTCTTTCTCGTTGAAACCGCGTGTTGTCATGGCGGGTGTACCTAAACGGATGCCGCTGGTCACAAAGGGTTTTTCTGGGTCATTCGGAATGGCATTTTTGTTGACTGTGATGTGAGCCAGACCAAGCGCTTCTTCAGCCACTTTGCCAGTAATGCCTTTAGCACGCAAATCAACCAACATGACATGACTTTCAGTACGCCCTGACACAATGCGCAAGCCCCGCTTGACTAAGGTTTCAGCCATCACTTGGGCGTTACGCACAATTTGGGCAGCATAGGCTTTAAATTCAGGCTGCAAAGCCTCTTTAAAGGCCACGGCTTTACCTGCGATAACATGCATTAAAGGCCCGCCCTGAATGCCAGGGAAAATAGCCGAATTAATGATTTTTTCGTATTCAGCTTTCATCATGATGACGCCACCCCTTGGCCCACGTAACGATTTGTGGGTAGTCGAGGTCACAAAATCAGCAAAAGGCACTGGGTTAGGGTACGCGTGACCAGCGATTAAACCTGAATAATGGGCCGCATCAACTAAAAGTAATGCACCGTTGTCATGGGCAATGCGAGCAAAACGCTCGAAATCAATATGTAAGGAATACGCTGAGGCGCCTGCCACAATTAACTTAGGCTTTTCTGCCTTCGCTAACGCTTCAATTTTGTCGTAATCAATCACTTCATTGGCATCTAGGCCGTACTGTAAAAAACGGTATGTTTTGCCTGAGGCATTAACAGAAGCACCATGCGTTAAGTGCCCACCATCAGCCAAGCTCATGCCTAAAACCGTATCGCCAGGTTTAAGCACGGCTAAGTAAACGGCTTGATTCGCTTGAGAGCCTGAATTGGGTTGAACGTTAGCCGCCTCAGCACCAAATAACTCTTTTAAGCGATCAATGGCTAATTTTTCAACCACATCAACAAACTCGCAACCGCCGTAATAGCGCTTACCCGGGTAGCCTTCAGCATATTTGTTTGTCAGTTGTGACCCTTGCGCCTGCATGACTGCAGGGCTGGCATAGTTTTCAGAAGCAATCAGCTCAATATGCTGTTCTTGGCGTTTGTCTTCTTGTTGCATGGCGTGCCACACATCGGGGTCAACACGGTCTAGCGTTAGGCTGGGATCGAACATAAATAATCTCGAAAAAGGTCAGTGGAGAAGGCCACACACAGAAAAAAATAAATGCCCATTGAGTAGGGCATTTATTGTAACGCCGCTAAATATTTTTAACCGAGCTGACGCGGGGCTAAATCAGGGTTAAGCGTATAAGTACCTGTAACCGATGCTTGCGCCAACACATGGCCTTGCATGGCAACGAATGCCTCTGGCCCGCCAAATTTGCCTTCGATCGGTAATTTTGCGACGCCTAAGGCATAAAGCGTAAACACATAACGGTGCACGATGCTGTCATTCCAAGGGGGGCATGGGCCGTCATAACCAAAGTACTCACCGCGCATGTCATTGTCTTGTGCAAACCAGTCGGTATAGTTGTTAAGCCCTTGTCTGGTTTCATTTGGCGCTAGGGGCCCACCCTTACCGCGGGGCAAAACACCCATTGACCACTCGCCTTCACTGATTTCTCTTTGGTTAGCAGGTAAATCAACTAAAACCCAATGAAAGAAGTCAACGCGGGGTAAATCAGCGGGTACGGTTCGGCCTTCTTGATTTACATCATCGCCGACGCTGGGCACGTCAGGGTCGTGACAAATTAGGGCAAAAGATTGGGTGCCGAGGGGCACGTCGTCCCAGCTGAACTGGGGGTTTAAGTTGTCTGATAGCGCGACGTGCCGCTGTTCATCAATCTGGCCGAAAGCGTACTCTTTAGGTATCACGCCTTGGTCTACAAACGATAGGCTGGTTAATTTCATATTGCCTCCTGGCTGCAGAGGTCTGCAGCAATCAACTCACGGTAACACGAGCAAATTTACGTTTGCCCACTTGAACCACATATTGCCCGGGTGCGAGGGCGGTGACTTTATCGTCAATGCGTTGACCATCAACTTTAACGCCACCTTGTTCAATATTACGTTGCGCCTCAGTACCCGATGCAACCAAACCAACCTCACGTAGCAGCTTGACTAAGCTGATGGAAATGCCGTTACTGGCAACGTGCACTTCAGGCATATTTTCAGGCAGCACGCCATCACGAAACCGCGCTTCAAAATCGGCCAAAGCTTGATCGGCTGCTGCCTGACTATGAAAACGGGCCACAATTTCTTGGGCTAACAGCACTTTGGCATCGCGAGGGTTTCGACCCGCGTCAATGTCAGAGCGTAATGATTTAATGTCTATCATCTGCTTAAATGATAACAACTCATAGTATTTCCACATTAATGTGTCGGAAATAGACATGATTTTTCCGAACATTTCTGTCGATGATTCGTCAACCCCAATATAGTTATCTTTTGACTTTGACATTTTATCAACGCCATCTGTGCCCTCTAACAATGGCATCGTCAAAATACATTGGGGTGCTTGACCGTATTCTTTTTGTAACTCGCGCCCAACCAGCAGGTTAAACTTTTGGTCAGTTCCCCCTAACTCAAGGTCAGACTTTAAAGCCACTGAGTCGTAACCCTGCATGAGGGGGTATAAAAACTCATGCACTGAAATCGGTATGCCTTTTTTAAAACGCTGAGTAAAGTCTTCGCGTTCCATCATGCGGGCAACCGTATAACGCGACGCCAACTGAATAATGCCCCGAGCACCCAAGGGGTCGCACCACTCAGAGTTGTAACGCACCTCAGTTCTATCGGGGCTTAATACTTTGCTGGCTTGTTCATAATAAGTCTGGGCATTGAGCTTAATTTGCTCGGGCAGCAGGGGTGGCCGCGTGGCATTGCGACCCGAGGGATCACCGATCATGGCCGTAAAGTCACCAATTAAAAAAATGACTGTGTGACCCATGTCTTGTATTTGGCGCAATTTGTTCAGCACCACCGTATGACCCAAATGAATGTCAGGCGCTGTGGGGTCTAGACCCAATTTGATGCGCAAGGGGGTGCCGGTTGTCTCGCTGTGCGCCAGCTTTTGGGCAAACTCAACCTCAACCAGTAATTCGTCGCAACCTCGCTTCACGACCTCAAGGGCTTTTTTGACGCTGGCTGAAATCGGTAAAGGAGGTGGGGAAGCAGAGTGAGGGTTCATTAGGGTTAACACTAATAAAATAAGCTAAATATTGGAATAATTTGAGATAGTTTGTAAAAAATAGCCTTAAAAAGCGCTGTGGTTCGTACAAATACGTTAAGATCTCAAGCTTATCACCTAAAGCACTCTGTTTCTGCAATCGGGCTTTCGGCCAATTGCATTCTTGCTTGGGTTACGCGTTTAGTGGTTTTTTTCTGCATGTTAATGCAAATAAGTGCTAACCGCTTTATTCAATCAATGCGTGAGGTTGTCCGAAAGATGCAAAAACGCTCAAAGCCTATTGCCAAGATTTCATTATCTATTTTAGTTGTTGGTTTATTTGCTGGTGCAGCGGCTATCGCGACCGTCAGCCAAGAACAAAACGCCTTAGTTCAACCCGTTCAACAACTGGTTGTTGATCTGTTACCCCCCCCCATGAATCTTGCTCTCGCTCACGAATACGTGAACGATACGAGCAATTTGACTGATTTCAGCGAAAGTTACGAATTAGCCGTACCTTCACAAGAAACCTACATTTCTGAAACTCGGGTGCGCTCAGGCGATACGCTGTCTTCAATAATGGGGCGTTTATCTCTTAAAGAACCCGGTTTAATCCCTTTTATTTCGCAAAATAAACAAGCATTCTCAGCGCACAAGCTCTACCCTGGCCGCAGCGTTGTGGCGGCTCTCGATCACAACGGTGGCATGTTATGGGTTCGTTATTACCACACGCCAGGTGAAGAGCAACAAGGTATTACCGTTACGCGTTACTTAGAAATTTCAAAAGATGCCACCAACGATTTTGAAGCGCGCGAAGCCAGTGAAACGGCTGAAACTCAGACCCAAATTGCAGTCGGCACAATCGAATCTTCATTATTTGCAGCCACTGATTTAGCGGGTGTACCCGATGCCATCACTACGCAAATGGCCGAAGTTTTAGGCGGAAAAATCGATTTCCTTCGCGATTTGCGTCGCGGCGATCAGTTCAGGGTCATCTACGAAACGCGCACTCACCGTGGTCGCCCTGCCGGTTCAGGCCGTGTTTTAGCAGTTGAGTTTGTTAATAAAGGTGTTCCCTTCACGGCCACTTGGTATAGCCCTAACGGTGAATCTGGCAGTTATTTTGACAAAAATGGTCAAAATATGCGGGGTACTTTTTTACGCAGCGCGATTAAGTTTTCACGTGTGAGCTCAACCTTTGGCATGCGTTGTCACCCCATTCATAAAGAATGGCGCCAACACTCTGGTGTTGACTTTGCTGCCCCAACCGGCACCCCTATTATGGCCACAGCTGACGGCACGGTTGATTTTATTGGCTGGCAAAATGGTTATGGCAAAACGATTATCTTACGGCACAATAATAAAGTCACTACCCTGTTTGCGCATCAAAGTCGTTTTGCCCAAGGCTTACAAAAAGGTGAGCGCGTTTCGCAGGGTGACATTATTGGCTACGTTGGCAGTACTGGCTGGGCTACCGGTGCGCATTTGCACTATGAAATGCGTGTAGCGGGTCGGCCTGTCAACCCTTTATCAGCCACATTGCCTGTCGCTGAACCCCTTAAAGGGCCAGAACAAGTCGCATTTATTCAAGCCGCCGGTAGCCTTCATCTTCAACTTGAAAAGTTAGCTGCTTTACAAATCGCTGTACCCGACTTAATGAATGTAGCCAGCCGTTAGTTTTAATATGATGCCAGGCTGGTTACTGCCACGCCGCATGACATCGTTATAAAGGCGTTTCATTCAACTTGTCTGATCAATTATTCATTGGCCTCATGTCGGGCACCAGTTTAGATGGCGTTGACGCGGTCTTAATTGATTGCCAAAACCCTTCAGCCATTAAGCTTCTGGGTCATCACGCGCAGCCCTTTCCACCCGAAGTCAAAGACGCTTTATGGGCACTTCAAACTTCGTCAAATGATGAACTTAATCGTATGTCTTTGGCGGGCGTTGCACTGGCAAACGTGTATGCGCAAACAGTCAAAGCCTTGCTTATCAAAACGGGTCATACACCCCAACATATTCAAGCGATTGGCGCACATGGTCAAACCGTTCGACATGCCCCAGACTTAGGCTACACCTGCCAAATTAACGCCCCCGCTACATTGGTCGAGTTGTCGGGTATTGCGGTCGTCAGTGACTTTAGAAGTCGCGACGTGGCTGCTGGGGGCCAAGGTGCCCCACTTGTTCCCGCATTTCATCAGCATGTATTAAGTGCAAAAACCTCTCGTGTGATTTTGAACCTCGGGGGTATTGCCAACCTCAGCATTTTAGAAACGGGGCAAACACCCCGTGGCAGTGACACCGGGCCGGCCAATATGTTGATGGACAACTGGGCTGCGCTGCATACGGGTCAAGCTTTTGATCAAAGGGGTCAGTGGGGTGCGCAAGGTCAGGTGAATCAGGCTTTGCTGACCTATTTAATTGACAGCGAGCCATGGTTTAAAAAACCTTTTCCTAAATCGACGGGTCGCGATTTATTTAACTTGCCATGGTTAGAGCAACGATTAGCCGAATTTAAAATAAACAGTTCTTCTGCTGTTAAACCAGTTGATGTACAGGCCACGCTGCAATGTTTTACCTCTCGCACTATTGCGATGGCGATTCAAAGCATGGGCGCAAAGGGGTGGCCTATATTTGTTTGTGGTGGGGGTGCATTTAATGATGCCCTGATGCGTCAAATTGCCCATGAAACAAAAGCAAAGGTCAGCACGACTGATTCACTGGGTATACCGGCACAACATGTTGAGGCCGCTGCTTTTGCTTGGTTAGCTTGGGCACATGTTAAACGCATACCCGCTAATGAACCCAAAGCAACAGGCGCATTAGGCGCCCGTGTACTGGGTGCGTATTGGCCCGTTTAGTTTTAAACTGAAAAAGAAGAACCGCAGCCGCACGTGGTTGAGGCGTTAGGGTTACGAATAACAAACTGCGCGCCCTCTAAGTCTTCTTTGTAGTCAATTTCAGCGCCCACCAAATACTGAAAACTCATGGGGTCAACCAACAGTTGAACGCCATTTTTTTCGAGTGCGGTGTCATCTTCGTTGATGTCTTCATCAAACGTAAAACCATACTGAAAACCCGAGCAACCGCCGCCCTGAACAAAGACGCGTAATTTTAAATTGGGGTTACCCTCGTCAATCAACAAATCTTTAACTTTTGTTGCGGCCGAATCAGTAAAAAGAATAGGCGTAGGCGGGGCTTGTAGGTCTACAGCTTGGGCAGTGCTCATGATGGTGCTCCGTAGGGTTAAACCAGACTTGGTTAAATACCCGAGTAATTAAGTCAAATATAGCCGAAAACGCAATCTTAGTCGCCTTAAACCCTTAAGGCAAAATGGCAATTTGCATCAAACCCGTGGTTTCAGGCAAACCAAACATCACATTCATGTTTTGAATTGCCTGACCCGAGGCACCTTTAACCAAGTTGTCTTGCACGACGGTAATGATTAAACGCTTACCCCCGGCAGGGCGATGTAAAGCAATACGCAAGGTGTTTGAAGCCCGCACAGAGCGTGTTTCAGCTTGACTACCGGCTGGCATCACGTCAACAAACGTATCGTGACGGTAATGGGCTTCATAGAGAGCTTGAAAATCAGTATTGAGTGCCTCGGGCAAAATATTTACATACATTGTCGTAAACATACCGCGAATCATCGGCACCAAATGCGGTACAAACGTTAAGCCCACGGGCTGACCCGCCATTTCGGTAAGCTGAGCCGTGATTTCTGGGTGGTGGCGATGGCCAGACAAACCATACGCTTTGAAGTTGTCACTCGCTTCAGCAAACAAGGTGGCCACTTCAGCTTTACGCCCAGCCCCACTGACACCCGATTTAGCATCTGCAATGATGTCGTGCACATCGATTAAATGTTTGCCCTCAAACAAAGGTGCTAATCCTAACAGCACAGTGGTCGGGTAACAGCCGGGGTTACCAATGACGCGGGCTTGTGCAATGCGGTCGCGATTCACTTCAACCAAGCCATAAACTGACTCGCTTAACACGTCAGGGCAACTGTGTGGCATGCCATACCATTTTTCAAATTCAGCTGTGTCTTGCAAACGAAAATCAGCGGCCAAATCAATGACTTTTACACCCTCGGCTAACAAGCCCGGCGTTTGACTCATGGCCACACCATGGGGGGTTGCAAAGAACACCACATCGCAATGGCTGAGTGGTGCTTTTTCTGGTGTTGAAAAGGCCAGATCAACTGCACCCCTAAGATTTGGAAACATATGCGCCACCGGCATGCCGTCTTCTTTGCGCGAGGTGATAGCGGTTAACTCAGCATTAGGGTGCTGAGCCAGTAATCGTAATAACTCAACGCCGGTATAACCGGTGCCACCCACGATTCCAATTTTAATTTTTTTTGAAGACGCATTTGCCATGCTGATCACCTTTTGTTCTGTGCCTGATGCCACACCGTTGTTATGCTTTTATAGCACTGTGACAGCCGTATTAGAGCGTCATGAAGCAAACTGTTTGCAAACCATCGCTGAGTTAACTGTTAAACCGAATCAACCTATATAAAAAAGGCCACACACGGTGACCTTTTTTGCAGAACATAAACGCTGAAAAATTAGCGCTTGCTGAACTGTTTGCGGCGACGTGCTTTGTGGAAACCCACTTTCTTACGTTCCACTTCACGCGCATCACGCGTCACGAAGCCGGCTTTAGACAGAGCAGGTTTCAATGTGGCATCGTAATCAATCAATGCGCGCGTAATGCCGTGACGAATCGCACCTGCTTGACCCGTTTCACCGCCACCATGCACGTTGACTTTAACGTCAAACGAACTGAGGTGATTTGTGAGGTCAAGCGGTTGGCGCACAATCATGCGGCCTGTTTCGCGAGCGAAGTAGTCATCAACGGGTTTTCCGTTCACAACAATTTTGCCCGAACCTTTTTTTATAAACACACGTGCTACCGAAGTTTTGCGGCGGCCGGTGCCATAGTTCCAATTACCGATCATGGCGAGCTTCCTTAGATGTCGAGCGGCTGTGGCTGTTGAGCGCTATGTGGATGCTCTGCACCCGCATAAATCTTCAGCTTTTTGATCATCGCGTAACCCAATGGGCCATTAGGCAACATGCCCTTAACAGCTTTTTGGAATGCGCGGCCTGGGTGCCGTTCTTGCATCTTGACGAAGTTCGTCTCGGTGATACCACCGGGGTAGGTCGAATGGCGATAATATTTCTTATCGTTAGCTTTGTTACCGGTTACAACGATATTTGCAGCGTTAATAATGACGATGTAATCGCCTGTATCAACGTGAGGCGTAAATTCTGGCTTATGCTTGCCGCGCAGACGGCGTGCGACTTCGCTGGCCACACGACCGAGAACTTTGCCTTTTGCATCAATCACGTACCAGTCACGTTTGACTTCTAGCGGCTTGGCCACAAAGGTCTTCATGAGAGGAATTCCTGATAAATACCGGTAAAGACAATCTTTACCGCCCTGGTTGATCAACGAGGCCAAAACGTTTTGTGTCGCCCGTGCCTGCTTTTCACCCTAGGGAACTCGTGATTTTACTACAAAAACCCTTTGCATATCAAAGCTAAACGGCCTTTAAAGTTTGGGTTTCTACCTTAAAGGCCATTTCGAGTGCACATGACGGTTTTGCTTAAGTACCCGCGATAGCCATCTTTTCAATCAAAATCGAACCGGTTGTTTTACTTCCTCGGGTCAACTCGTCGTGCCCAATGGCCACAATTTGGGTAAACATGTCTTTTAAGTTGCCGGCAATGGTGATTTCTTCAACTGGGTATTGAATTTTGCCGCCTTCAACCCAATAGCCAAAGGCACCACGTGAATAGTCGCCCGTGATGTAATTAACGCCTTGGCCGATCAATTCGGTAACCAATAGGCCTGTACCTAACTTTTTTAACATGGCCGCAAAATTGTCTTTTTTGTGGGTCTTGCTTGATGTCATACGCAAATTATGCGAGCCACCTGCATTGCCGGTTGTTTGTAACCCCAATTTTTTTGCAGTGTACGTTGATAAAAAATACCCCTGCAACACACCATCACGCACCACATCACGCGCCTGTGTGCGAACGCCTTCATCGTCATACATTGAGCTACCCATGGCACCCGGTATGAAGGGGTCTTCATGTATTTGAACGTGCGTCGGAAATATCGTTTTGCCCAAGCTATCAACTAAAAAGGTTGATTTGCGGTACAGCGCCCCACCACTCACCGCTTGGGTTAAGGCGCCCAGAAGACCTAAAGCTAGGGGCGCTTCAAACAAAACAGGGGCATGTCGGGTCGACAAGCGGCGTGCATTTAAACGGGCTAAGGCGCGGTGTGCCGCATATTCACCGACCGCTTCAGGTTTGGCTAAGCGTTTCGCATCACGATCGCTGGTGTACCAGTAGTCTCGCTGCATGCCATTGCCACGACCCGCAATTGGTGACACTGACAAGCCATGGCGTGTATAGGCAAAGCCGTTTAAAAAACCACGTGAATTGGCCATCGTAAAGTGGCCCTCATGGGTATCAACGGCAGCCCCTTCAGTATTGGTAATACGACGATCGACATCTCGCGCCGCTTGCTCGGCAACAATGGCCAGCTTAGTGGCCGCTGCAACCCCAATTAACCAGGGGTGATGTAACGAAAGTTGATCAGGACCACCTTGATACAAATCGGCTGGGTCTGGCAAACCGGCTGCAGGGTCTTCAGCAGTAAAGCGGGCAATGTGCCATGCGGCTTCAACGGTTTGTTTAAGTGCTGTGTCGCTAAAATCTGACGTACTGGCAGAGCCTCGGCGTTGACCAGCAAAGACCGTAACGGACAATGAACGATCGCGGGTTTGCTCGACCGTTTCAAGCTTACCCTTGCGCACATTAACTGATAACCCTTGCCCTTCAGACACTTCGGCGACCGAATCGGTTGCGCCTAAAGTTTTGGCATAATCAATAGCGTGCGACACTAACGATTCAAATTGAGTGCGATTTTCTTTAATTGGCAGTGCAGGAAGATGTTTACTCATGATGTTCCAATGTCAATGACGCTTTATGATAGCGAACTAGCGGACCGAGTGCGACCTATGACCATACAAAACCCTAAAAATATGCCCCAAGACGATGCAGATAATCCCGTTTATGACGGCCCGAGCAAATCTCAAGTCAAACGCGACATGCACGACTTGCTTGATTTAGGCAAGGCCGTGGTCGAGTTGAGTCGCGATCAAGTCAAGCAATTACCGCTTTCAGAGCGGCTTGAAGACGCGGTTTTGCTTGCTCAAAAGACCACCAGCCGCGAAGGGCGACGGCGCCAGATTCATTTCGTCGGTAAACTCATGCGTGACGCCCCCGCTGAACTGATTCGACAACAACTTGAAACCTGGGCCAAGGGTTCGGTTGAAGACACCCGCGCCATGCACAGGCTTGAAACACTGCGCGAACGCCTGTTAGGTAGTGATGAGGCGTTAACGGAATGGTTGTCGCAGAACCCTGGCGTTGATGTGCAGTCAATTCGCGCCCAAATCAGGGCGGCACGTCGCGAACAAGCCGCCAACTTGTCATTGTTACAAGGTCAAGAACCGCAGCGCAAAAATTTTAGAGCCTTGTTTCAAACCTTAAAAGCGGTACCAAAGCCAACTGACACCACACCCGAGCCCCTCGACTGATGATGACCACACCCTTACTTGACTGTCTTGAAATTGAAACGGCACCAAACCCAACACATAGCGTCATTTGGCTGCATGGCTTAGGCGCTGATGGCCACGATTTTGCAGGTATTGTGCCCCAGTTGGGTATTACGGCCTCAAAGTCGGTGCGGTTTATTTTCCCTCATGCGCCCGTTCAGCCCATCACTATTAATGGTGGAATGGTCATGCGGGCTTGGTATGACATTCGACTGCCCACATTGATTCATGCTGAAGATGAACAGGGCATTTACGCGTCAGAGCACTCTATTGTGGCGCTCATTAAGCGTGAAAACAGCCGCGGCGTGCCCAGTCAGAACATTTTGTTAGCCGGTTTTTCACAAGGCAGTGCAATGACACTGCACATCGGCTTGCGTTACCCAGAAAAGCTTGGCGGCATGATTGCTTTATCAGGCTACATACCTTTGGCCGATCAAGCGACACAAGGCTGGTCTGAAGCCAACTGTGACACCCCAATTTTTTTAGCGCACGGCGCGTTCGACCCGGTGGTGACGTTTGATCGAGGCACCCATGCGCGTGATTTGCTCTTGGCACATCAATTTGCCGTGAGTTGGCATGCCTACCCCATGCCGCACAGCGTTTGCCCTGAAGAGATTCGCGATATTGCTGATTTTTTAAAAAAAATTATTTAAAAAATCATTAATTTTCTTCCACGGTCGGTGCTTTTAAGGTTAACCAGATACGTCTCATTGAGGCATCTTCCTCGTCGACGTCATCAACCATACCAAATGATTGCATTAAGCTGCGCATCGGCCGATTATTTCCAATAACCAAACCTTCAATTAGCTCAAGACCTTGACCACGCGCAGCTTCAATCAAACGGCTCATTAATTGACGGCCCAACCCTCTGCCCTGCCAGTTGTCAGCAACCACCAAAGCATATTCTGCGGTGCGACCATCGCGATTGCGCAAGTAGTGGGCTAACCCAACAATCACGTCAGTGCAATGCCCCTGCTCATCAACTTGCGGCACGGTTGCAATTAATGCCAGTTCTCGGTGATAGTCAATTAAGGTGTAACGCGCCAACATTTTGGGTGTGAGTTCACGCATTAACGACACAAAGCGCATGTAACGTGCTTCATCAGACAAGGTGCGCACAAAAAGTTGCAAGGCACTGGCATCGGCAGGCTGAATAGGCCGAATCAAACAACCGGTGCCATCTTTTATCAATAATCGCTGCACCCAACGTCTTGGGTAGGGTTGAATTGCCATATGGCTATGGCTATAGCCATTTGTTTGCAATGATTTACGCTTGTCATGCTCAATGAGTTTGACCTCAGCACGCCGCGCAAACCATGTTTCACCATGAAGCTCGAGCGGGTCAATGGTTACGCTGGCCACCTCGGCGCACTCACAGACCAAATCAGACACCCATTCGAGCATCGCTAATAATTGGCGATACGCGGCAGGCGAAACGGCATGTCGACCCAGCCGTTGCCATATTTGACTTCGTTTGACCAAGCGGCTGGACAAAAATAAATTTAAAGGGGCTAAATCAACGCCATCATCAAGTGATGCCAATGAGCCCATCACACCGCCTGCCGAAAACCGAATCACAGGCCCAAAACGTTTATCGCGAATCACCGATATACGATAGGCAATGGGTGTTTCTTTGATTTCAGACACTAAACCGTCTAGGGACAGACTGCTTTCTGTCGAGTCACTAAAGACTAAATTAAATTTTTCAAACAAAGCCAGTGATTGTTGTGTATCTAGCGTCGTGCGACCCTTTACGTACGACTCATCAATCAACTCGCGCGCCGCAACCACTCTAGGTTGCGCATAGTCGGGCTCAGCCGGTTGAATTTGTAACAGTAACTGCTGGTTGTAGTGATAGCTAGCTAACACACCCAAGGCGTTGGCCGCTGATTCAGGCGTTCGAAAGGCCGGTGTACCCACATCATCTAAAAGCCGGCGAAGGGGGCGCATACTAGCTTCGCCAATAAAACAAGGTAAAACGGGTTTAATTGAACGCTTAATGGTGATGAGCAATTCATCAGTGAGTGCATAAAAATCCGTTCGGGCATCGGGTGCTAACAACAATAAAACGCCATCAACACCACTGTCTTGTGTGACGTAATCAATTATTTCAGTCATCACTGAGGGCATCAAGGGCGAGTGCGTCACAATCGGGTTTGACGCTTTGGCACCAGGCTCTAGCAACTTAGCTAAACGCCGCTGGGTAGCCACTGTTAATTCTGCCTTAACCACGGGGCCTTTACTACTGCTCACATCCAACGCTAATTGTGCAGGGCCTTCGCCGTTTGAAATCACGGCCATGCGAGGGCCTTTGGGTCGATGGCTATGACTAAATACTTTAAGTGCGGCAAACAATTGAATGTAGTAACGAACCCTGACAGCACCTGCTCGCCTGAGTGCCGCATCAAACGCTGCGTTGGCTTGTTCAGTGTCGAGGGTTGTGCCCGACTTGAGCACAACCACAGGTTTAACGCTGGCTGCAGCGCGCAAAGCGCTCATAAATTCGCGGCTAAACCCCGTTTCATCAAGATACAAAGCGATACTTTCTGTACGGGGGTCGCTGGCTAAGTAGTCAAGCACCTCTGGCAAACTTGTAAAGGCCTCATCGCTTAAAGCAACCACGGCCGAAAAACCGATGTGAGCATCGTCAGCCCAGTCCATCACTGAAGCCATGATGGTGCGAGATTGCGCGATCAATGCGGCCCGACCGCTTCGCGCTAAAACAGGGTGCTGGCTGAGGTTTAAGCCCAGATGTGGGCGCTGTAACCCAAACGAATACGGCCCTAAAAGTGCAACTTTATATTTTTTAGCCCAAAGTGCGCACAGTTCACGCGTTCGCTCAGGCGAAGGGTCGACTGCATCATGTGCCATGATGATGAGCGCTCGAGGCCGCATACGCGCCAAATTAAACAGTGTGCGCTGTAAGAGTAAGGGGGGCATGCACACGACCGCTAAATCAACGCGCTCGTCTTTGACCAGACCGTTGAGTTTTTTAGGCAATGGGCACCACTGACCGGGCGCGCTGTCAACCCGCGTTGTGCGGGCAGCCATGGCTGGGGGTATTTTGTCAAAAAGCGGCAAGGGCCGGTCGCTAACAATCAGTAAACTGGTGGGCTCAAACAGCGGGTCGAGGGTATGACGCAACATAAGAGGCCTTTCTGGTTGGTGCGCGTTTAGAACGTAAACTTGTGATCAGGCTCTAAAATACAAACGCACTTAAAAATATAAACGCTCTTAAAACATGAACTGAATACTTCTATCTTACCAAAATTTTGTTGCATTGCAACAATTACTATCTTTTACACTGCTCAGTTAACAACGAAACAAGACTTATGACCCAATCAAATCGCCCCGTTCGCACCCGTTTTGCACCCTCACCTACTGGGTTTTTGCATCTAGGCGGAGCACGAACCGCTTTGTTTGCTTGGGCCTTTGCGCGTCATGCAGGCGGCGCGTTCATTTTACGGGTCGAAGACACTGATTTGGCGCGTTCAACCCCCGAGGCGGTGCAAGGTATTCTCGATGGCATGGCTTGGTTAGGCTTAAACCCCGATGAGGGGCCGTTTTATCAAATGCAACGCATGGATCGATACCGTGCCGTTGTACAAGACATGCTCGCTGCCGGTACGGCATACCACTGCTATAGCTCGCCTGAAGAGCTTGAGGCCATGCGCGATGCTGCCCGTGCGCTGGGTTCAAAGCCGCGCTATGACGGCACTTGGCGCCCAGAGGCTGGTAAAACGTTGCCCCCAGTGCCGACTGATCGCCAACCAGTCGTGCGCTTTAAAGGGCCTTTAGTGGGTGTGACCGCTTGGCACGATGTCGTAAAAGGCCCGATCAGTTTCGCCAACGAAGAGTTAGACGACTTAATTATTGCGCGCCCTGATGGCACACCGACCTACAATTTTTGTGTTGTCGTAGATGATCTAGATATGGGTATTACTCATGTTTTAAGAGGTGATGATCATGTCAACAATACCCCGCGCCAAATCAATATATTAAAAGCTTTGGGTGCCTCTTTGCCAGAGTATGGTCATGTGCCCATGATTTTGGGCCCCGATGGCGAAAAGCTTTCGAAACGTCATGGTGCGGTGAGTGTTATGGAATATGACACGCAAGGTTACTTGCCTGAAGCCATGATTAACTATTTAGCGCGCCTAGGCTGGAGCCATGGTGATGACGAGATTTTTGATCGCGACACGTTTATTAAGTGGTTTGATGCCGCACACTTATCAGGCTCGCCTTCTCAATGGGACCCTAAAAAATTAAATTGGGTCAATAACCAGTATATTAAACAAGCGAATAACCCAGATTTAGCAAACCTCATTAAACCCCGTGTGCAAGCCCTAGGTGGCAACCCCGATCAGGTTGATTTAAGTGCAGCGGTTGGTTTACTTAAAGATCGTTGCGATACCCTGGTGCAACTGGCTCAAGCTGCCCTGCTGTTTTGTGGCGAACCCGCCACACCGGACGCCGCAATCTTGGCACAACACATGACGCCTCAAGCGGTGGCGGCACTGCGTGACCTACACCACAAGTTATTAACCGTTGATTGGACACTGAGCGCAATCAGCGAAACGATAAAAACGGTGCTCAATGATCATGGGCTCAAAATGCCACAACTGGCCATTCCAATTCGCTTGGCCGTAGCAGGCACAACCCAAACCCCATCAATTGATGCTGTGCTGACGATTATAGGCTCAAAGCTCGTATTAAATAGGCTCGCTCAACACTTAAGCTGATGACACAAAGCGCTTAAGCAAATTTAAGTATATGGGTGCAGGGAAGGCACCCTGACTATCAAAAAAGCAAGGGTAATCATTTTAAAAAAAATTGACCTTCGTGGCCTGAGACACTAGAATTAGTGGTTAATAAGAAATAAAACACAACATCTAGTGTTTATCTAGCCATTTTAGAGGTCGCCCATTTTGTTGTGGCCTCTTCCAGCAGGAGCCTTTATGCAAGTCACAACCCCCATTTCATTAGTTGCCGAACACCAAAACATGTCCGGCACAACCTTACAGCCGATTGTGCAACAGTCATGGTCGCACTACAGCATCATTCGCCGAAACGGCTCAGTCGTACCCTTTGAGCCCGGCAAGATCGGCATTGCCATGACCAAGGCCTTTTTGGCGGTGAATGGGGGCTCGGGTGCAGCCTCTGCCCGCGTGCGCGAAATGGTTGAGCAGCTCACGCAACAAGTCGTCAACGCAATGGTGCGTGGTCGCCCCAATGGCGGCACGTTCCACATTGAAGATGTGCAAGACGCTGTCGAGTTAGCACTCATGCGTTCGAGCGAGCATGATGTTGCCCGTTCTTATGTTCTGTACCGCGAGCGTCGTTCACAAGAGCGCGCGCAAGCGCGTGTGCAAGCTGGGGTCGATGCCAAAATTGAAGCGCCCATCATTCACATCACTGAAAACGGCGCACGTATACCGCTTGATTTGGCAAAACTGCAGGCCACCATTGAAGCGGCAGGTGAGGGCTTAGGTGACTTTGTCAACACTCAAATCATTCTGAAAGAAACCCTTAAAAATTTATACGACGGCATTCCTGCTGAAGAGGTCTATAAATCGGCCATTTTGGCTGCGCGCGCTCAAGTAGAAAAAGACCCTGCCTACAGTAAAGTAACGGCTCGTTTGCTGCTGCACACCATTCGCAAAGAAGTTTTGTCAGCTGATATTCCACAGCAAGACATGGCG
Organism: Bordetella parapertussis; assembly: GCA_945883615.1. Classification (GTDB taxonomy): domain Bacteria; phylum Pseudomonadota; class Gammaproteobacteria; order Burkholderiales; family Burkholderiaceae_B; genus Algicoccus; species Algicoccus parapertussis_A. Next base: position 33,012 of record CAMCYB010000001.1, read on the forward strand.
ACTGAATACGCTATTCACTTCCCCAAACTCATCAAGCGTGGCGTTGAAGGCGGGTTGCTTAACCCAGAAATGGCTCGCTATGACTTAAAGCGTTTAGGTCAAGCACTTAAAGACAAGCGTGATTTGCAATTTGATTATCTCGGCTTGCAAACACTTTATGACCGTTATTTTTTACACATCAATGGTCAGCGCATTGAAATGCCCCAAGTCTTTTTTATGCGTGTTGCGATGGGTTTGGCACTTAAAGAGATTGATCGCGAAGCCCGTGCCATTGAGTTTTACGAAATCTTGTCATCTTTTGACTTCATGAGCTCAACCCCAACTCTGTTCAACTCAGGCACAACGCATTCGCAACTTTCTTCGTGCTACTTATCAACCGTCTCTGACGACCTCGATGGTATTTACGAAGCCATTAAAGAAAATGCCTTGCTTGCTAAATATGCAGGTGGCTTAGGTAACGATTGGACGCCGGTACGCGCCATGCGTAGCCACATTAAAGGCACCAACGGCGAAAGCCAGGGTGTGGTGCCTTTTCTAAAAGTCGTGAACGATACGGCTGTTGCTGTGAACCAAGGCGGTAAACGTAAAGGCGCCGTATGTTGTTATCTCGAAACATGGCACCTTGATATTGAAGAGTTTTTAGATTTACGTAAAAACACGGGTGACGAACGCCGCCGCACCCACGACATGAATACCGCCAACTGGATTCCCGATCTCTTTATGCGTCGCGTCATCGAAGGCGGTGACTGGACACTCTTTTCACCCTCAGATTGCCCTGATCTGCACGACAAGTTCGGCAAGGCATTTGAAGTCGCCTATAACGGCTACGAAGTGAAAACAAAAACCGGTGAAATAACGCTTTTCAAAACCATGCCTGCCGCGCAACTTTGGCGTCGCATGTTGTCAATGTTGTTTGAAACCGGCCACCCTTGGTTCACTTTCAAAGACCCTTGCAACATTCGTTCACCACAACAACACGTGGGCGTGGTGCACAGCTCAAACTTGTGTACTGAGATCACCCTCAACACCAACGAATCAGAAATCGCAGTGTGCAACTTAGGTTCAGTTAACTTAGTCGCACATTTAAAAACTGACGCGAATGGTCAGCTGATTCTTGATCACGAAAAACTTGAGCGTACTGTCAAGACCGCCATGCGTATGCTCGATAACGTAATCGACATTAACTTTTATGCTGTTGACAAAGCACGTGCGTCAAACCTGCGCCATCGCCCAGTCGGTATGGGTATCATGGGTTTTCAAGACAGCTTGCACATGATGCGTATTCCTTACGCCTCTGACGCGGCGGTTAAATTTTCAGACGAATCCATGGAAGCCGTTTGCTATCACGCATACAGCGCATCATGTGATCTGGCTGCAGAGCGCGGTCGTTATGCAACCTACGAAGGTTCATTATGGTCTAAAGGTATCTTGCCGCAAGACTCTGTTGCCATGTTGCGTGAAGAGCGTGGTGGTTACGTTGAATTAGACGATTCAAGTGCCCTTGACTGGACATCGTTGCGTGCACGCATCAAACAGCATGGTATGCGCAACTCTAATTGTGTTGCAATCGCCCCAACTGCAACAATTTCAAATATTATTGGTGTGTCTGCATGCATCGAACCGACCTATCAAAACTTGTACGTTAAATCGAATCTTTCCGGTGAGTTCACAGTGGTCAATGATCACTTGGTACGTGACCTCAAAAAACTGGGCCTCTGGGACGAAGTCATGGTCGCTGACCTGAAATACTTCGATGGTAGTCTTTCCCGCATCGATCGCGTTCCGAATGAATTGCGTGCGTTATACGCGACCGCTTTTGAAGTTGATGCCAGCTGGATTGTGGAATGTGCGGCACGTCGCCAAAAATGGATCGATCAAGCACAATCACTCAATATTTACATGGCGGGTGTATCGGGTAAAAAACTTGACGAGACGTATAAGTTAGCGTGGTTGCGCGGTTTAAAGACAACGTACTATTTACGCTCGCTCGGCGCAACCAGTGCAGAAAAATCTACGGGTCGTGGTGGTGAATTAAATGCCGTCAGTATGAACCCAACAGGGGGTGTGGCCGCTTCGGCCGCTGCACTGAATCTTCCAGAAGCTGAAGTGCTTGGCCAAGCCTGCACGATGAGACCGGGTGACCCGGGCTTTGAAGAATGCGAAGCTTGCCAGTAAATTAAAACAACTTAAAGGAAAATGATCATGCTGAATTGGGAAGACGACACAAACCCCGTAGCCACCGCCGCACCCGGCGTGGCACCACGCAACACAACACAAGCACCTGTATCAACTGACTCACCTGTGCGCGCTGCTACAGGCGTTTTTGGTGACATCGCCATGCCTACACCCGGCTTAAGCGAAAAGCCCGTTGCCGATGCCATACTTGCCGCAGCAGGCGCCGTCGAGCAAGCGCGCGTCAAGGTTGCAGACAAGCGCATTATTAACGGTCAAACTGACGTTAACCAGTTGGTTCCATTCAAATACAAGTGGGCTTGGGAAAAATATCTCGCGACCTGCGCAAACCACTGGATGCCGCAAGAAATCAATATGTCACGCGACATCGCACTCTGGAAAAACCCCAACGGTTTAACTGAAGACGAGCGTCGCATTGTGAAACGTAACTTGGGCTTTTTTGTTACAGCCGACTCTTTGGCTGCTAACAATATTGTGTTGGGTACCTACCGTCACATCACGGCACCTGAATGCCGTCAGTTTTTATTACGTCAAGCCTTCGAAGAGGCGATTCACACGCACGCCTATCAATATATTGTTGAAAGCCTTAACTTAGACGAATCAGAAATCTTTAATGCCTACAACGAAGTCCCTTCGATTCGCGCGAAAGATCAATTTTTAATACCATTTATCGATGCCATTGCAGACCCTCTCTTTCATACTGGCACCACAGCAGATGATCAAAAGCTCTTACGCTCATTGATTGTGTTTGCTTGTCTCATGGAAGGCTTGTTTTTCTATGTCGGCTTTACGCAAATTTTAGCTTTAGGCCGTCAAAACAAAATGACAGGGGCTGCCGAGCAGTACATGTACATTTTGCGTGATGAGTCCATGCACTGCAATTTTGGCATTGATTTGATTAACACCATCAAACTAGAAAATCCACATTTGTGGACACCTGCATTTCGTGAAGAAATACGCGATTTATTCAATCAAGCTGTCGAACTTGAATACGCCTACGCAGAAGACACCATGCCACGTGGCGTGTTGGGTCTGAATGCCTCCATGTTCAAATCATATTTACGATTCATTGCAAACCGTCGCTGCCAACAAATTGGGCTTGAGCCCTTGTACGCACAGGAAGAAAACCCCTTCCCCTGGATGGCTGAAATGATTGATTTAAAGAAAGAAAGAAACTTTTTTGAGACACGCGTCATCGAGTATCAAACAGGTGGTGCGCTTAACTGGGAATAAGACCCAAATGAGCAACCCTTGAGATCTTGGCGTCTCTAAACGTGAAGGGTATAAGCGGTGCAGCGCTATTCGTTGCATCGCCTGTTGTTAAAAGTGTGGCAAGCCAATGCATTGTCTTGCACATGATTAGCAGCAACGCAGCATTCTGTGGTTCGTATCGATATTTGCCGGCAACGAAGTAACGATACGGTTCACAAGAATAGCGCGGGCTTTGTGGACGACCCATTTGGGTGGTTTCCAAGGCACGCGTTCCTTGTTTTGGGATCCTGACTTAAGGAGTTAATCATGGCAACAGCCAAGAAAGCAGTAAAGAAGGTTGCAGCAAAGAAAGTTGCAGTGAAGAAAGTTGTGGCAAAGAAAGTAGCGGTCAAGAAAGTCGTTGCTAAAAAACCTGCTGCAAAAAAAGTAGCCGCGAAGAAGCCTGCCGCTAAAAAAGTAGCCGTTAAGAAAGTGGCTGCAAAAAAAGTAGCAGTCAAGAAAGTTGTAGCTAAGAAAGTTGTAGCCAAAAAGCCTGCCGCTAAAAAAGCAGCGCCTAAGGCAGTTAAGAAAGTTGCGGCTAAAAAACCTGCTGCAAAAAAAGTAGCACCTAAGGCGGTTAAGAAAGTGGCAGCAAAGAAAGTCGTTGCTCCAAAACCTGCTGCCCCAAAAGCAACTAAAAAAACGGCTGTAAAAAAAACAGTAAAAAAAGCAGTTAAGAAGCCTGCTGAAAGCAAACCTGCCCCCAGCGAGCCCTCAACGGCCGCTGCACCAGGTGCTAAAACTGCGCTGAACCCAGCCGCTTCATGGCCCTTCCCTACGGGTGGCCGTCCTTAATGGATGTCGGTTATAGGTAGTACCAAATCGCCTGGCTTGCCGGGCGATTTGCTTTTAAGCGTCTGATTTTGGGTGATAACCTTCACGGTTATCGTTTTGTCATGCGACAATAAGCGTTGTTGAAATTGACTTAAGGCAGTATCTGAATGGGCGATATTATTCGGTTTTTATTAGAAACCAGCTTCACCATATTAGGGGCTGCGTTCTTAGCTCGATGTTGGTTGTACAGCATGCGCTTTCACCCTTTCAACCCGTTTTCTCAACTCATTTATAGGGCGACCGATTGGCTTGTGAAGCCATTACGCTCAATTTTACCAACCAGCAAACATATAGATGTCGCAAGCTTAGTCGGCGCGTACATTGTTGCGCTAGTCTTTTTACTCGCCATCTGGATGATCAGTATGCGGGCCATCATGCCGCTGTCGGTACTTATACCTGCCTTGGGTGCGGCAGCCATGACGGTTTGCCGTTGGGCACTAAACCTCATTATTTGGCTCACATTAATTCAAGCCGTATTATCTTGGGTTAACCCCTTGGCACCAATCATGCCCGTTTTGCGTACGCTCAGCGCGCCTCTGCTTGAGCCTATTCGTCGCATTATGCCTAACTTAGGTGGCATTGATCTATCACCTTTGGTTTTACTCATCATGGCGCAAGTGGCCATGATGGTTGTGAATCAAATCAGTATTACTATGTTTGGGCTGTAATGGTTTTAATTTGGAACCACACGAGTTGGGCCTGCACCACTAATAACCTGTACACGCTGGCCTACAGATAACGCCACATCGGCAGCTTGAGCAATCACACGTGTTTCACCGTTATCTAGGCGCACGGAAATTTCTATACCATTGGTTTTAGTCACGGCTTCTTCAACTTTTTCGCCGGCCAAAGCACCCAACAGCGCGCCACCCACAATCGCTAAGGTACGACCGGTACCGTCGCCGACAGCACTACCTGCCACACCACCTAAAGCACCACCTGCAATCAAACCTGCACCAGAACTTCTCTCTTTTTGAATCACAATAGGTCGAACGGCCTTGACCGTACCCTCGCGCACCACTTGTTCAGTTTGTGCTTGACCGTAGGTATACGTACTGGCTGATGCATTGGGGTTGGCACAACCACTCATCGTTAAAGCTGTACCCGCAATCATGACAACTAAACACGTCGTGGTGAGGCCAGGCATCGCACGCACCCGTATGTTTGCTGAGACAGGGGCTGTATTTGCATTTAAAACTTTAAATTTAAACATCACCATTCACCTTTTAAAGAACACGCTTCGCATTACAAATATTGACCATAAGCCGCATGAAACAGATCATTAATTTCAATACGCTTAGGCGCATGGTTCTGCGGCCCACGCGAAGCAATTTTGATTGAACCCATTAAATTACCCAGCTTGCACGCACTTTCCCAAGACCAACCTGACGTTAAACCGTAAAGTAAACCAGCGCGGTGCGCATCACCGCAGCCAGTGGGGTCGACCACATCAGTTGGGGTTACAGGTGCAATATGTATTTCACGCCCTTCAGTGAATAGCGTGGCGCCTTCAGCACCTCGCGTAATCACGACTGCATCAAGATTTTGAGCGATTTGCGTCATACTTTTGCCTGTACGTTGCTCAACCACGCTCGCTTCATAATCGTTCATTGTTAGGGCACGTGACAGACTAAATAAATCAACCATCTCAACACCATCAAACAAAGGCATGGCTTGACCTAAATCGAACACAAAAGGAATGCCTTGCGCATGCAAGCGATGTGCGTGAGCCATCATGCCTGCTTTAGAATCGGGCGCAACAATTGCCCATTTCGCGTCAGTGCCCGTTACATCATTATCTTTTGAAACACCCATGGCACCAGGGTGAAAAGCACTGATCTGATTATCGCTTAGGTCAGTTGTTATAAAGCATTGAGCCGTTAACTGGCCTTCAACCACTTTCACCATGCGCAAGTCAATACCCATGGCTTCAAACCGAGCTAAATAATCACCCGCATCTTCGCCCACAGTGGCTACCGGTACCGGGTGACCACCTAACAAGTTTAAATTGTAAGCAATGTTGCCCGCACAACCCCCAAACTCTCGACGCATACTCGGCACTAAAAATGACACACTTAACGCATGAATGCGATCGGGCAAAATATGGTCTTTAAAATGCCCGTCAAAAACGGCAATGGTATCAAAGGCAATAGAACCGCAGATTAATACAGGGGGTTTCATAAGTTGTGTATTCCGATCGTCGAAACGTTCAAAGTGAGTAAAAAAGAGTAAATATCATTTTTTTATTTTAATGGGCAATACATATCAAAAAGTGCTCAAGGGTAAAACTTATCAATCTCAAAACCACTAATGGTCAAGCCTTTGACTTGTAAGTCGACCACAAAATGAGCTTCTTGTTGTGACTTGAATGGGGTGTCAAGTAATTGCTTCGGAACATAATCAACAGGGGGCACGGCTTTGCGCACAACCACAGTGCCCGATGCATCTGTTAATAGTACTAATAAATAAGGCCAAGCCTGCGGCTTATTAAAGCGATTTTGTAAGGTAAACCGTAATTTAAACCTACTGACATCGCTACCCTCTTGGTCGCGCGCCTCTTGCTGCAAAGTAGACGCTTGAATACTGATGCGTTCAGCATGTTTAGGGTACTGCACGTCACAACCGATCACCTGACAAGCACGCTCTAAATAGGGCCTTAAAGCGGGCGCTGTGGCCGCCAAATCGTTACGATAAAGGTAGATGGCTTGCAACGATATAGCCAATAGAGCAAACACAGCAGCAAGCTGCCATAAAACTCGGGCAACACCTGTGGGTGTGGGGCCTGTCACCATAAAATCGGGCACCTCGCGCCCAACATCAGACGGCATGTTGCCTCGCATACGCGACTCACCCAAAATGGTTAACGTGGGTTCCAATGATGAGTTTAGGGGTGAATGAAAATTGTCACCCTCATCGTGGGTGACACGAAAGTCGAATGCCTCGAGAGGTTCAGATGTGTGCGTTGAATGAATGTGCGTGTCAGTCTGCCTGCTTCTAATAACCTGCGGTGCGGGTGACGGTGCGGGTGACGGTGCGGGTGACGGTGCGGCTATCGGAGGGGGCATTGGTGCGGGTGACGGTGCGGGCTGCGCAAATCTAGGGGGTACATTGAAAGAGGGCTGGCTGGAAAATGAAACCTCGGGTGATGAACGACTGGGTGGCAAAATACCAGAAGGTACGACGTTTGCAGGCGTTGAAATCGGGGCTGTAACGACCTTTTCAGTCAAAATGGGTAACGTTGAATCAAAATGGGTATAGCCATCAAAAACATTTTGACACTGCCCACAACGCACCAAGCCTTCAAAAGAACGCAACTGATCAGCGCTAACTGAAAACGCAGTTTGACACTTCGGGCAACGGGTAATCAGGCTCATTTTTAAATGATACTCGGGTTAAGCGTTGCGTTGACCAGCCAAACACACCCAACCTTCACGCTCAGCCCAAACTGTCAAGTTTAACCAAGGCGTATAAGCCGCTGCGACCTCTTCGGCTTGTCGCGCCAAGACCCCTGACAGCACAAGATAACCGTTCGGTTTGACCCGCGTCGAAAGCATGGGCGCCAAAACTTTTAAGGGATTAGATAAGATGTTTGCAACCACCACATCATATTGCCCACCCAACAATTGATCGGGTAACGTGGCATGCACCTCGGTCTGATTAGCTTGGGCATTTTGCGCAGTCGACAAAACAGCCTGCTCGTCAATATCAACGGCATCAACGTGTGCCGCACCCAACATTTTTGCCGCAATCGCCAAAATGCCTGAGCCGCAACCGTAATCAAGCACGCGTGCGCCCTGCGGTAGAGTGTCGGCCAACCAAGCCAGACAGACATGCGTGGTGGGGTGGCTGCCCGTACCAAAGGCCAGGCCGGGATCAAGCTCAATCACAATTGAGCCCTGAGGTCGATCAAGGGGTGCTTCACCCGCATGCCAACTGGGCAAAATCAGTACCCGTTCGCCCACCGAAATGGGGCCAAACTGCGATTGCGTTAATCGTACCCAATCTTGATCGGGTACGTCTCGCAAAAACCAATCGGGGGAAATCTGAATGTTGAGCTCAGTTTCAGCGTAAGCCAACAGCTGTTGCGGGTCGTCACCGTCTGCAAGGAGAGCCACAACTTGATTATGTAACCACCCGCCTGGCGCCTGTTCACCGCCTGGCTCACCAAATATAGGTCTTTCATCTTCGGTATCAAGGTCAGCGTCTTGCACCGAGGTTGATAACGCACCCGCCTCAATTAAGGCATCAGACAGCGAGTCAACCCACTCACCCGGGCACGACAACACAAGTTCACGCACAATTACTCCGTAAGCAGGTTTGGTCTGCCAAACTTAAGGCCTTCCGGCTAATTTTTGTTCAAGATAATGAATACTGGTGCCACCTTCAGAAAAGTGGGAATCAACCATCAGTTCACGGTGAAGTGCAATATTGGTTTGAATACCTTCAACCACCATTTCAGACAAAGCAATTCGCATACGCGCTAAGGCTTGCTCGCGCGTATCACCATAAGTAATGAGCTTGGCAATCATTGAATCGTAATTGGGTGGTACAAAATAGCCATTAAAAGCATGCGAATCGATACGCACGCCAGGGCCACCGGGCGTATGCCAGTTTGTGATGCGACCTGGGCTTGGGGTAAATTTGAAAGGGTCTTCAGCGTTAATGCGGCACTCAATCGCATGGCCTCTAAAGGTAATATCTCGCTGTCTAAGGGTAAATTTTTCACCTGCAGCAATACGAATTTGCCATTGAACCAAATCAAGCCCAGTAATGAGCTCAGTGACCGTGTGCTCAACCTGAATACGCGTATTCATTTCAATAAAATAAAACTCGCCGTTTTCGTAAAGAAACTCAAACGTACCGGCACCACGGTAACTAATTTTGCGGCACGCTTCAGCACAGCGTTCGCCAATACGCTCGATCGCTTTGCGAGGAATACCGGTCGCGGGGGCTTCTTCAATCACTTTTTGGTGGCGACGCTGCATTGAGCAGTCGCGCTCACCCAGCCAAACAGCATTTCGATCACCGTCTGCCATGACTTGAATTTCAATATGTCGCGGGTTTTCTAAGAATTTTTCAAGATAGACTTCAGGGTTATTAAATGCGGCACCTGCCTCAGCTTTGGTCATGACAACCGCGTTAAGTAGAGCCGCCTCGGTATGCACCACGCGCATACCACGACCACCCCCACCCCCTGCTGCTTTAATAATGACCGGGTAACCGACCTCGCGGGCAATCTTTAACACTTCTTCAGAGTTATCTGGCAAAGCGCCGGGTGAACCGGGCACGACCGGCACGCCGGCTTCGATCATGGCTTGTTTTGCACTGACTTTATCGCCCATTAAGCGAATGGATGCGGGTCGAGGCCCAACAAAAACGAAACCGCTTTTTTCAACGCGCTCTGCAAAGTCTGCATTTTCAGAAAGAAAGCCATAACCTGGGTGAATGGCCTCAGCATCAGTCACTTCGGCCGCTGAAATAATAGCGGGCATGTTTAGGTAGCTATCTTTTGATGGGGCCGGGCCAATACAAACTGATTCATCAGCCAAACGCACATACTTGGCGTCGCGATCGGCCTCTGAATGCACCACAACCGTCTTTACACCCAATTCGCGGCAAGCGCGTTGAATGCGCAACGCAATTTCACCACGATTAGCAATAAGCAGTTTTTCAAACATGTTTTTAACCAATTAAAAATAAAGGTTGACCGTACTCAACAGGCTCGCCGTTTTCAACCAAAATGGCTTTAATGATGCCCGATTTGTCAGCCTCTATTTCATTGAGCAGCTTCATTGCCTCAATGATGCAAATGGCCTGGCCTTCTTTTACGGTTTGCCCAATTTCAACAAAAGCGGCGGCGCCTGGGCTTGACGCACGGTAAAACGAACCAACCATAGGCGACTTGACCGTGTGGCCCTCTGGTGCGCTTGCGGCGGCAGGCACCTCAGATATGCCCGCTGCGACAGAGGGTGCAAAGGCTTGTGGCGCATAGGCTTGATGCACAGAATGAACGGGGGCCATCGATTGAGAAAACTTGACAATACGCACCTTGTCTTGGGCTTCAGTTATTTCAAGCTCAGCGATGCCAGACTCAGAGACCAAATCAATCAATGTTTTAAGTTTTCGTAAGTCCATTTAAATTAATCCAGAAAGGTACATAAAAGTTGAAAAAGCTCGGTTTAGTTAGCTTTGTGATTGTTTTGCTGCAAAATCAAGGGCGCAACGATAACCTGCCGGGCCTAAACCTGCGACAACGCCCACGGCCAGATCTGACAAATAAGAATGATGACGAAATGCTTCGCGTCGATAGACGTTAGAAAGGTGAACTTCTATGAAAGGTATGCTAACGGCAGCGAACGCGTCGCGAATAGCCACGCTTGTGTGGGTATAAGCGCCCGCATTAATCAAAATGAATGTGGTGCCGTCTTGTGCGGCTTGTTGAATGCGCGTGACGAGCTCGCCCTCATGATTGCTTTGAAATGTTTGTAAACCACACTTGAGTTGGGCGGCCTGCTCAACCAGCTCAGCGTTAATATCTGCAAGGGTATGGTGACCGTATATAGCCGGCTCTCTCGAACCAAGAAGGTTAAGGTTGGGGCCGTGCAAAACCAGTATCTGATGTGCCATATTCGATAGTTTAGTTGCTAACTTCGTTTAATTGTACATTTACCGACGCGAACCTGCTAAAAGTTGCACAAGTTGCTGCCTTAGGGTCTCGGCCTTAACCTGACCTAAAATTTGGCTCTCAACGCGACCATTAGGGTTTATGAGCACGGTATAAGGCAACCCACCTGTGGCATTACCCATCACGCGCACCAGATCTATACCACTGTGACCTGCCACCAAAATCGGGTAACTCACAGGTATCTTCTGTAAAAACTTTTTAACGTTGGCATCCGTATCGATGGCTATTCCAACAAACTGCACGTTGTTAAACGATTTTGACAGCGCTTCAAGATCTGGCATTTCAGCCACACAAGGTGGGCACCAGGTTGCCCAGAAATTGATCAACAACGGTTCACCCCTGAACGCGTCAAGAGGTGTGTCACGCCCTTGCACATCGGGCAATCGCGCGGCAAAAAGGGCTTCTAAATCGGGGGGGGTCGGCACAAAGGCAGCTTGAGTTGCCGCCCGGTTTGCTTGCGGTGCCCGCAATGATGATTCACGCCAGGCAATCACGCCCACAGCACCCATCGCAACCAAACCCGCACCACCCAGTAATAATGTTCGTCTTTTCATAGCTGAATCATAGCGCGATGTTGATTGATTTATAAACAAACTACCCTGCCCTTACAATATCGTCAGGAGAAAAACTCATGCATCTGCACATACTCGGTATTTGCGGCACATTTATGGGGGGGTTGGCGCTGATTGCTCGCGCTGCTGGGCATCGCGTCACAGGTTGCGATGCCGGCGTATACCCCCCCATGAGCACGCAGCTCACAGAACAAGGTATTGAATTAATTGAGGGCTTTGGTGCTGAACAACTCAGTCTTAAACCCGATTTGTTCATTATTGGTAACGTTGTCAGTCGGGGCAACCCCCTGATGGAAGCCATCCTTAACGCGGGTGCCCCCTATACCTCGGGGCCGCAGTGGCTGGGGCAACACGTGCTACCGGGTCAGCACGTTTTAGCTGTGGCTGGCACCCATGGTAAAACCACCACCAGTTCAATGCTGACGTGGGTACTTAGGCAAAATGGTTTACACCCCAATTTTTTGATCGGTGGGGTTGCCCACGATTTAAAGGTATCGGCATTGTTTGAGGCGGCACAACACTACTTTGTCATCGAAGCTGATGAATACGACACTGCTTTTTTTGATAAACGCTCTAAATTCGTACATTACCGCCCACGCACAGCTGTCTTGAACAATCTTGAGTATGATCACGCTGATATTTTTCCTGATTTAGGGGCGATCGAAACTCAGTTTCATCATCTCGTTCGCACGGTGCCGGCTCATGGCGTCGTGATCATGCCCGATCAATCGGCTGCGTTAGAGCGCGTTATTGCCCGGGGTTGCTGGACACCGGTTGAAAGAACAGGGCAAGTTCAAGGCTGGCACGCCCGCACCCAAGCCGACTCGCCTCAAGCGCCAGACATCTATTTAGGCGATCAGCATGTGGGCAGCCTGACTTGGGGCCTAACCGGTCAGCATAATATCGACAATGCATTGGTCACCTTAGCTGCCGCCCAGCACATCAACATCGAACCTAAGGCTGCTCTGGCGGCACTCAATACGTTTCAAGGCGTTAAACGTCGCATGGAATGTCGCGGTCAAATCAAGGGTGTCACAGTTTATGATGACTTCGCCCACCACCCCACGGCCATTGCCACGACCGTTGCAGGTTTGCGTCAGCAGGTGGGTTCAGCCCGCATCTTAGCCGTACTTGAACCACGCTCAAACACCATGAAGCTTGGCACCATGGCAGCCCTGTTACCACAAGCTCTCAAACAGGCTGATTTAGTCTTTTGTTTTGGTGAAACCTCAGGTAAAAATGCGCTGGGTTGGCAAGCGGCTGACGTGCTGGCACCGTTAGGTCATCGCGCAAGCGTTTGGCACGACATACCCACCTTAGTCGGCGCCTTGGCACAACAGGTGCAGCCGGGTGACCATGTCTTAATCATGAGTAATGGTTCCTTTGGTGGCATACATGACAAACTTCTTAAAGTGCTGGCAGACCCATCATGATGATGCTTTACTTACACGGCTTTCGTTCGTCACCCGAATCATCAAAAGCACAAATGCTGGCGCAAATAATGCAAGCGCGTGGGCAGCTTGACCGTTGGTCTTGCCCCACCTTACCTGCCAGCCCAGCTGAGGCTTTGGCACTGTGTAAAAAATTAGCACAAGACCTCATGACGAAACATCACGCAGACGCTTCAGAGCTAACCGTTGTCGGTTCATCTCTTGGCGGCTTTTATGCCGTGACGTTGGCTGAGCAACTGGGCTGTCGTGCTGTTGCCTTAAACCCTGCGGTGTACGCACCGCGAGATTTAGCCAGCCAAGTTGGCGAGCACACGCAGTACCACACGAATGAGCCCTTTATTTTTTTACCCGAACATGTTGATGAGCTCAGCGCGATGGCTGCCAAGCAGATCACCCGCCCTGAACGCTATCTTTTAATCGCCGCAACCGGCGACGAAGTGCTCGACTGGCAAGAAATGCATACCTATTTTGAAGGTGCGCAACAAATCATCATTGATGGCGATAACCATGGCCTAGCCAGCTTTGAAGACCACATCAATACCGTTCTTCAGTTCGCCGGCTTTGACCTTAACCACCCGAATATTCCCAAGAGCTAAACCCCATGTACGTGTTGTTTGAAGAAGACGGAAGTTTTAAAGCGGCCCAAATTCAAAGCGAGGCTGACACCACGCTACAAATTGAATTTGTTTCGGGTAAGCGTAGCAAAATCAAACGCAACCAATGCATTTTTCAATTTGCTTCGCCCAAACCTGACGAGTTATTAACGCAAGCGCCAATTTTAGCCGCCGATATTGACCCCACCTTTTTGTGGGAAGTGGCACCCCAGGCCGAGTTCAACCTTGAAACGCTAGGCACCGAGTATTTTGGTCATGCACCCAATGCAGTTGAAAAGGCCAGCTTGTTATGGTGCTTGCACCAGGCACCGATCTATTTTCATCGGCGCGGAAAAGGTTTGTATCAACCCGCTCCACCTGATATTTTAGCGGCTGCTTTAGCCAGTCAAGAAAAGAAACTTCTGCAAGCCCTCGAACAGCAAAACTGGGTGCAGTCTATTATTGACGGTGCACTACCCGAGCCCATTGCTGAGCTGGCCCTAAACCTAATTACCCGACCCGATAAAAACACCCAAATTTTTAAAGCGCTTGATCGTGCGAGTCAACACCTGCATCAAAGCCCAGAACAAATTTTGCTTGATCGCGGTGCTTGGCCCCATGCTTTAGCATTGCACAAAGCTAAGTTTTTAACTTTAAACTTTTCCAAAGGGTTGGCTTTTACACCCGCTGAGTTTGACACTGACTTTCAACATCTACCCCTAGCCCAAGGTGTACGCCCCTACTCAGTCGATGACATCAGTACCACTGAAATTGATGACGCGATTTCAGTGCAACCGTTGCCAGACGGTTGGCTCAAAGTAGGCATTCATATTGCCGTGCCAGCGCTTGCTGTTAAACGTGACAATGCTTTAGACGAGATGGCGCGTGCCCGCATGTCAACGGTGTATATGCCCGGTGAAAAAATTCCCATGTTGCCTGATGAAGTGATCAGTACCTTTTCACTAAACGCAGGTCGTATCGTGCCGGCATTATCAATCTATGTGGAAGCGCATCAAGAAACTGGTGAAATACGTGACTTCAGCACTGTTTTAGAACGTATTCAGGTGGCTGAAAACCTTCGCCACAATCACCTTGATGAACACATTACTGATGAGACGCTCAATGACTGCACTCAGGTGCTGCCTCACAACGACTGGTTGCGGCCGCTTTGGCAATTGGCTTTAGCGCTCAATAAAAAACGTGAGCTTGTGCGCGGCAAACCTGAATCAAATAGCCGCATTGACTATAACTTTTCTTTAAACGGCTCTGCCGACGACCCCGACACGCCTATCAGCATCGTACCGCGCAGACGTGACGCACCCCTTGATCGTTTGGTGGCTGAATACATGATTCTCGCCAACAGCCTGTGGGGTGGCCAACTGAACACCCACAATTTGCCTGGCATTTACCGTTCACAGCAAGCAGGTCGTGTACGCATGAGCACACAAGCTTTGCCACATGAAGCCATTGGTGTCCCCCAATACACATGGTGCACCTCGCCACTTAGGCGTTACGTTGATTTAGTGAATCAACGGCAATTATTGGCTATGGCTGAACATGGCATTTCAGCTGCACTGGTGGCACCCTATAAGCCGCGTGACCCAGATTTGTTTGCATTAATTGGCGCCTTTGAATCGCAATACACCACTTGGAATGAGTTTCAAGACCAAATGGAACGCTATTGGTGCCTGCGATGGTTGCAACAAAACAGCGTGACGCAATGCACCGCTAAAGTCTTACGCGATGATCTGGTTCGGTTTGAGTCGTTACCTTTCATCGCCAACGTCGCGGGTATGCCCGCACTGATGCGTGGCACCCGCGTACAACTTTCAATTGAACGTTTTGATGAGTTAGGGTTGCGCTTGAGTTGCCAGTATCTTGCAACACTTGATGTAGTGGAACCCGCTGAAGAGGCACCTAAAGCATGACATTGTGGCAGTGGTTGAGTGCCCCTGAGCAGCATTTTTTACGCTGGGCAGTTGGCTTATCATTGCTTTTTCACATTGCTTTATTAAGCTGGGCACCCTTCGGTGGAAATCAAACCGCTCGCAACACTGAAACGCTTGAAATGGTGATCGTGACGGCTGAAACAGACGTTACGCCAACTGACCCTAAACGCTTGGCACAAAAAAATCTTGAGGGCGGCGGTTTAGCGCAAGAAGGGGTGGCCAGCAACCCGTCTGCTCAAGTGGGGCAGTCTGAGCAAGCCATTGCGATTGAAGCCATGACGCAGCAGCGCGCTGCACTTGAATCACAGCAAAATGAATTACTTGAACAGCTGTTAAAAGAATGGGTGGTACCCGTTTTTGTACCGAAAGCCAATCAACAAGATGAGGCGCCCACAGTTGGGGTTGACCCCTTAGATCAAGCTGCACTTGAACGAAATGCTGAAATTGCCGCGTTAGTTGACCGCATTGAGCGCTACAACGCCATGCCCAAGCGCTATTACGACGCACCCTCAGCGCAGGCACACCCTTATGTTGAATATATTGATCAATGGCGAAAGAAAATTGAAGAAACCGGTCGTCAGTTCTATCCCGGTGAGGGAAATAATCGCCCAGCTGGTTCGTTACAAGCCACAGTTACCATTGACTCTAAGGGTCAAATTGTTGATATTTCTCTTGATCAGCCTTCACCTTTAACGATACTGAACCAATCAGTGCGGCGTATTGTGCAACTGGCAGCACCTTTCCCACCCTTTCCACCCCACATGCATCAAAAAATTGATCAAATCGTCATCACTCGAACTTGGCAATTTAATGCCGGGCAACTGACCACCACAACTGAACCCGACAAACCATGACCGCCGCTATGAATCGCTTCGCCGTGATAGGCCATCCCGTTCAACACAGTCGCTCGCCGATCGTTCACCGTGCCTTTGCACAGCAATTTAGTATTGAGTTGTCATATGAAAAAATCGAAGCGCCCGTTAACCATTTTGACGCCGCAGTTGAGCAGTTTTTTAAAACCGGTGGCCGTGGCTTAAATGTCACCGTACCTTTTAAAGAAAACGCTTGGCGCATGGCGCAAAACCATCTCAGTGAGCGTGCAGCGCTCGCCGGTGCGGTCAACACGCTGTGGCAAGTTAAGGAACACCTTCACGGCTGCAACACCGATGGGGTGGGGCTGGTTAATGACCTTGAACGTCTGGGGGTCAAGTTAAACGGCGCACGCATCCTGATGGTGGGCGCCGGCGGCGCAGCGCGTGGCGTGATGCAACCCTTACTTGATGCCGGCTGTGCCCATTTACACATCGTTAACCGCACCGAAACCCGAGCGCACGAGTTAGCTGCACGGTGCTTAAGGCATCTGGCAAGCCATTTTGTTCAAAGCACCCCTCTGAGTCGCTCAAATTACCCATTAAAGCCCACCCTTCAAGGCGCTCTTGAACACCCCGATCATCCTCGCATCACGGCAGGTTCTCTAGCAGACGCCAAACTTGGCGCACCCTGGTCGTTAGTCATCAATGCGTCGTCAAGCGGTTTATCAAATCAGGCCCCCGACTTACCCGCTGACCTTTATGCGCCAGGTGCGTGGGCTTACGACATGATGTACGGCGCACACCCCACCGCCTTCATGATGCAAGCAAAACAGACGGGTGCGTCTAACCAAGCTGATGGCTTGGGCATGCTGGTCGGACAAGCAGCTGAAAGTTTTTATATTTGGCACGGCGTCAAACCAGATCCATTACCGGTTATTGAGTTGTTACGAAACACATTTAAAGCGACTTAAAACCAAATGACGCATCGACAGGTTTAGCCACTCTTTCTATATCTTGACTACCGACTCTTAAAGACTCTATTACACTTAGGTTATGCGTACCGCACGAAACTACCTTGCCAAAGAAATATACCGCTCTTCAGCGGTGGTTTTGGTCGCGCTTCTGGGGTTGTTTTCCTTTTTTACCTTAGTAGACGAACTCGATTCGGTGAGTGATCGCTTTCCGATTAGCGCGTTATTGTTGCTTGAGCTTCTGGCGATGCCCACACGGCTTTACGACCTGCTGCCCATTGGTCTACTGATTGGGTCTATTTTGGCGCTCGCTGGTTTAGCGCAACGCAATGAACTGGTGATTTTGCGTGTTTCAGGCATGAGTGGCATGCGTATTTTGCGTATGTTATGGGTTATTTCAATACCTGTTGTGGTTCTAGCCATACTGCTTTCAGAAGTCATTGCACCGGCTGCCGAAATTCGGTACAGCGAAGCAAACTTACTGATGCGCGGCCGCGTTGAGGGTGGCCGTATGGTCAGCGGTTACTGGTTTAAAGAATCAACCCCTAGCGGTGGCACACGTATTATTAATGTGGGCAAGCTGTTGTATTCGGGTGAAGTGGCCGATTTAAAAGTATATGAATTTCCTGACAACACACATATGTCGAGCATGTGGTCTGCACCGTCAGCCACTTTTAGCGACAACAAGTTGCTTTTAAAAGATGTGACTGAAAATCGTTTTGCGGTTGACGCCCAAAAAGGCTTAATAGATGGCAAACCGACTCAAGAACCATTAATCGTTGTGTCGCGTTCACCCGAAGTTGAAATCAGCTCCACCTTAACGCCTAGCCGTCTCGTTTCTCGTATTTTGACGCCTGAACGTATGACGTGGCTCATGCTAAATGATTACATCGATTACCTAGAACGCAATAAACTAGATGCTGACCGTCAAATTGTGGCCATTTGGCGAAAAGCGGCCTACCCTTTCACATTAATTGTCATGTTGACCATTGCTGCGCCTATTAGTTATATGCAAACACGCCGCGGTGGCGTGGGTGCCAAAATTTTTATTGGTATTTTGATGGGCACTGGGTTTTTTATGCTCAATCAATTAGCGCTCAATGTCGGGTTGCTCTATGGGTGGCCACCAATGGTGACCGCACTTTTACCCAATACGCTCGCGATGGCCGTTGCACTGGGTACGATATATACAATGGAAAACCGACTCAAATGGTCGGGTCGTAAATTTCAATCATCTCTTAAGGCAAGTACATAAACATGGCTACACCCAGTATCTGGATAATCGGTGACGTACAAGGGTGTTGTGGTTCGCTCGACACATTGCTAGCCCACCCCAGTATTGCGCAAGAACCTGATGCACAGTTTTGGTTTGCCGGCGACTTGGTCAATCGCGGGCCTGAGTCTTTACAAACCTTGCGACGCATTATGGCGCTTGACGATCGCAGTACGTCAATATTGGGCAACCACGACATGCATTTGTTGGCCTTGGCAGCTGGCCTTAAAAAGCCTAATAAAAACGATACTTTGCTTGATGTACTCACAGCACCCGACGCAGGTGACCTCATTGATTGGCTTCGCCACCGACCATTAGCGCATTTTGAGCATGACCATCTCATGGTGCATGCAGGTGTACTGCCTAAATGGGATGTTAAAAAAACATTAAGCTTAGCCCATGAGGTCGAACAGGGCTTGCGTAGCAAAAATTGGCAAAAGATTTTTCTAAAAATGTATGGCGACGAGCCCACCTTTTGGAAAGAGGGCCATGGCGGTAGCAAACGTTTGCGGATCATCATCAACACCCTGACACGTCTGCGCATGTGCAACGCCAAAGGTCACATGGTGCTCAACATTAAAGCATCGCCTGAAAACCGAAATGATGGGTTAATACCTTGGTTTGAATTGCCCAACCGTGCCACTGAAAACGTAACGATCGTGTTTGGTCATTGGTCAACACTCGGGCTTAAAATTGAACCGCACATCGTTTGTCTTGATACAGGCTGCGTCTGGGGCGGCCATTTAACGGCTATGCGACTTCAAGACCGAGCACTGATTCAAATACCGTGTCATTCATCTTTAAGCCCCTTAAAACAGCCTGACTGAGCAATAAAGGTGTTTTATCTAAACTATAAAAATTAAAATTTACGTACAACATTTTGAATACTGGTTCGCGCAAGTTGCGCCAAAACATTACGCGATGGGCCGTCATAAACGGCTTCTGCTGGCGTCAAAGGTGCATTGATCGGTACAACCCCAGGCTCAATGATGGGGGGTAAAAAAACGGTTTCTATTTCAACCCCAGTAGCCCCTAAAACGCGCCACAAATTTGCCATTAACGTTTCTTCACCCACGAATGCAGCAAACTGACTGCGTTGTCCGTGATGAAAATATGTCAGCGCAATCGGTTGAATAGCAACCCCGGGCAGTCGAGCCGGCTCAAACAGATTGGCATGAAAATTTAAGACATCAAAGCCTTCAGAAGTTGTGCCTTCGGGGAATAAACCCACAGCCTGACCTCTCGCAAAACGCTTTTGCATGGCTTGCCCAACTGCTTTTACGGTATGACGTGAACCCCGTTCAATAAAGATCGTGTCAGCACCGGCGGCTAACCAACCAATTAAAGGCCAATGTCGAATTTCACTTTTAGCTACAAAAGCAGTTGATCGAGTCAGGTTTAATACAAAAACATCAAGCCAAGAAATGTGATTCACCACCCACAAAACAGGGCCTTTTAAATAAGGTATACCAGACGATCTGATACGCACACCACAAAGACGCACCAAAACCGCAGACCAATACTTTTTAATACTCAGACGACTGGCTAAACCGACCCACCAAAACAAACTGGCAATAATGAGCAGACCCAATATGACCCAGAGAGCGACCAAACTTGCGCGAAAGGTAAATCGCAATACTGACACCCGTTAGACGCCTTGTTCCCAAGCAATACGGCCCCGTACAACCGTCATGCAAACGCGCCCAGGTAACTCAGTACCAATAAACGGGGTGTGCTGACTTTGACTAAGCAGTGTTTTTCGATCAACCAACCAGTCATAACCAACATTGACCAAACATAAGTCGGCTGGTGCACCCACAACCAATCGACCGCAAGGGGGTATGGCTGGCATTGAATGGGTGAGAACGGTGGCTGGGCCGCATGTGACCCGTGCCAGGGCGTCAACTAACGGAACACGATCTTGTTCGGCCCATTTCAACGTCAATGACAATAACAATTCAAGCCCTGTTGCCCCGACTTCGGCTTCTGCAAAAGGAACTTGTTTACCATCATCGTCAACGGGTGAGTGGTCTGAACAAATCGCATCAATCGTGCCATCAAGTAAACCCGCACGAATCGCATCACGGTCGCGTTGCCCACGCAAGGGTGGGTCAAGTCGGTAATTGCTGTCATAAAACCCGATGTCAATATCGGTTAAATGTACGTTGTTCATTGAAACATCGCATGTCGCAGGCAAGCCCTCAAGCTTCGCTTGTCTAACCAAATTGACACCTGCTGCAGACGAGATGCGACAAATATGTAGCGAAACGCCAACACTACGTTGCAATTCAAACAAGGTTTGCAAGGCAATCGTTTCAGCTTGAACCGGCACACCCGACAACCCTAAACGTGACGCGTATGCACCGCTTGCCGCGACGCCATTTCTAGCCAGCCACGAATCTTGTGCACGAAGCCACAAGGTGTAGCCAAACGAGCGCGCATATTGCATGGCTCGCAACAATACGTTGGTATCGGTTACCGGATGGTCAGCTTGCGCAAAACCCACACAACCTGCCTCGGTCAATTCAGCCATTTCAGTGAGCGTTTCACCCTTGAGGCCAACCGTCATCGCCCCCAAAGGGTACAAATTAACCTGATTAAGTTGACGCGCACGATGCTTGAGCATTTCAACCAAACCCGGCTCATCTAAAACGGGGTCTGTGTCAGGCGGCAACACCAAACTGGTCACGCCACCCGCCAAAGCGGCACGCATTTCAGACTCGAGTGTGGCGCGGTGCTCGAACCCCGGCTCGCGCAAGCGTGCAGCCAAGTCAACTAAACCCGGCATCACCACTAAACCCTTGGCATCAACAACACGTTCTACCTCAAAAGGCTTGTCAGGTTGCCCAATGGCGGCAATACGACCGCCAACAACCCACACATCAGTGATCAAATCTAAGCCTTGCGACGGGTCAATTAAGCGCGCGCCTTTAATGTGAAGTTTCATGCTGAAGCCCCTGCCACAATACTCATCACGGCCATGCGAACGGCAATACCAAAGTTAACCTGATCAAGAATGACCGCATGAGGCCCATCGGCCACAGCAGAATCAATTTCGACACCTCGGTTCATTGGGCCCGGATGCATAACAATCGCATCAGCTTTTGCCATCGCAAGCTTCTCTTGCGTGAGACCATAATGCTTAAAATATTCATGCGCCGACGGCAATAAAGCGCCACGCATACGTTCGTTTTGTAAGCGCAACATGATGATCACATCAACATCTTTCAAACCTTCGCGCATGTCAGTAAACACTCGAACACCCATTTGCTCAAGGCCACTGGGTAATAATGTTAGAGGCCCAATCGCTCGCACTTCCGGTACGCCTAAGGTCGTCAAAGCATGAATATTTGAGCGGGCAACCCTTGAGTGCAAGATATCACCCACCACCGCGACGCGCAAATTCGTAAAATCTTTTTTGAAATGGCGAATGGTGTACATATCAAGCAAAGCTTGGGTGGGGTGGGCATGGCGACCATCACCCGCGTTAATGACATGTATGTGCGGCGCAACGTGACGGGCAATCAAATAAGGCGCACCACTGGCTTCATGTCGTACGACAAAAATATCAGCCTGCATGGCCGCCAAATTTGCAATGGTGTCAAGCAAAGTTTCGCCCTTAGAAGCAGACGAGGCATTAATGTTTAAGTTAAAGACATCAGCTGATAGGCGTGTTGCTGCAATTTCAAATGTCGTTCGGGTACGCGTTGAATTTTCAAAAAAGAGGTTGAAAACACTTTTACCCCTTAACAGGGGTACCTTTTTGACGTCACGTTGGGCTAAGGGCACAAAGGTATTGGCCGTATCAAGAATGTGCGT
The DNA here is from genome assembly GCA_945883615.1 of Bordetella parapertussis. Classification (GTDB taxonomy): domain Bacteria; phylum Pseudomonadota; class Gammaproteobacteria; order Burkholderiales; family Burkholderiaceae_B; genus Algicoccus; species Algicoccus parapertussis_A. The sequence continues at coordinate 55,415 of CAMCYB010000001.1, forward strand.
CAGAATTTTGCGCGATAGCCCCTCAGTCGTGATCAGGTGTGTCAGCTCGCCGTGGCGGTTTAATTGTGGGTTGAGCATCACCCATCACCCTTTTCTAGATGAAGGGTCAAAGCCCCTGCTTCGGTTTTTTGTAATACAAAGTTATCTGTTTTGGGTAAATCTATTGATAACGCGGCAAAGTCAGCATCAATCGGTAACTGTCGACCACCCCGATCAATTAAAACCACCAGTTTGATTGAGGCGGGGCGCCCATGATCAAACAACTCGTTCATGGCAGCTCGTATGGTGCGCCCGGTGAACAGCACATCATCGACCAAAATTAAATGTTGGCCTTCGACCTGAAAGTCAATTTGGGTTGGCATGACTTGTGTATGAAGACCAATACGGTCAAAATCATCTCGATAAAAACTAATATCAAGCAAGCCGCAGGTACCCAACAAACCCAAGTCTTGATGCAGTCTTTGCGCTAACCAAGCCCCGCCAGAATGAATGCCGACCAAATGCACCGCTTGATGATCAAGTGGCGCGATTAAAGCCTGTACACCCGCACGCAAGGTTTCATACAAATGCTCACCGGTCGGTAAGTCAGCATGCTCTGAAAGTTGTTTTGATGTCATATTGAACTCTGTTGTTGTGGTGTCAACCAAGCATCGAGATATCTTTGCAAAATCACTGCGGCTGCAAAGGCGTCGTCGGGTCGGTTGCCAACTGATAATTGCGCCTCAAGACTTGACTCTCTTTCATCGACTAAATGTACGGGCAAATTAAAACGCCCCTGCAGTTGCTGGGCGAAACGCCGACTTTGCATACTGGCTAATTGTTCTTGGTTGTCTTGGGTCAGGGGCAAACCCACCACCAGTTCGTTGGGTTGCCACATTTTAATCAACGCTTCAATACGCGCAAATCGCACTTTGCGCACTTCAGACTGAATAATTTCTAGCGCTCGTGCTTGCAACAAAATCGTGTTACCCAGTGCCACACCGATACGCTTGGTGCCAAAATCAAACCCCATCAGGGTTTGCTCACGCATGGCCTGCCGCACCTGTCAACATGATGGGGTCAATGCCCAATAAGCCCAGTGCTTTTAAATAACGGTCTTCAGGGGGCACATCAAAAAGAATATTGTTTTCTGCCGCCACACTGAGCCAAACGTTTTGTGCCATCTCTTCTTCGAGTTGCCCGGCACCCCAGCCAACATAACCCAGTGTCACGAGCATGCGTTTAGGACCAACGCCTTCAGCGACGTCTTGCAAAATGTCACGCGATGTTGTTAACGACAAGGTATCGCCCAAGTCTAGGCTTGAGTTGTAAGGCTTTAATGACGAGTGTGAAGTGTGCAATACAAAACCGCGGTAAGTTTGTACTGGGCCACCTTGAAAAACTCGATTTTGGCTGAGATCAAGCGTGGCTTCAGCACTATTGGCTAGCTCAACCTGTTCAAGCAAATGCTTGACCGTCAAGTCAGTGGGTCGATTAATCATTAAGCCCAAAGCACCCTTTGAAGAGTGTTCGCAAACAAAAATGACGCTGCCTGCGAAATATTCGCCCTGCAGCCCAGGCATGGCCAGTAGAAAGTGCTTAGCAAAAAAAACTGCCTCGGTCATTAAATCTCCATGAGTTCAAAGTCTTCTTTGCGGGCGCCACACTCTGGGCAGACCCAATTTGGTGGGACATCTGCCCATTTTGTACCCGGCGCAATGCCATCATCTGGCGCACCAGTGGCTTCGTCGTATACCCAACCACATATTAAACACATCCAAGTTTGCATTAATCTCTCTACTGTTCTTTTACAATGTACGTAATGTTACCTAATGATGAAGCAATTGCCTGATACCCGCCCCCCCCTCACACTCATTTTCGGGGTTTTTGACCCCACTGGTGCCCAAGGCCTACCCGCTGATGCCGTAACCTGCGCAGTTTGGGGTTGTCACGCCCTTGGGGTATTAACCGGTACAACCCTTGCTGATTCCTCAGGTTCACATCAAACTGACCCTATTATCGCTGAAGAAATCGACGAGCAGGCACGTACCCTGCTTGAAGATATGCAAATTTCTGCATTTAAAGTCGGCGCGTTGTTTTCTCCCGAGGCGGCGAGCGTTATTGCCCAAGTTATTGCTGACTATGACGAAGCCCCCATGGTTTTGCATTTAGGCGAGAGCTACACCGCCCCAGAGACCAGCGGCGACCCCGACGAGTACGACGTCATGGTGGGGGCAACCCTTGAGTTGCTTTTGCCTCAAACGCACATTGTTGTGATTGACGAAGCCCGTTTAAAGCATTGGTTTAACGACGACGTGATTGAACACCTTGAAGGGGCAACAGGCCCCAGCGAGCTCTTAACTTTAGGGGCTGATTGGGCTTTGGTGCTTAACCACACACAGCGCCCGGGGCATCAAGTCAATTTACTACTCGGTCCAGATAATCAGACTTATAGCTGGGCCACTTGGCCTCGCCCCCATCGGGTTCAAGATATCAGTGGTTTAGTGGCGACAGCGGTTACGGCCGGCCTTGCCCAAGGCTTAGCGGCTGTGCAAGCGTGCGAACAGGCTTGCGCTTACGCCACCTTAACTCTTGAACATGCTTTCCAGGCTGGTATGGGGGCTCGCACGGCGCAACGATTTATTCCATTTAAAGTGGCTCAGGCAAAATTGCCAACACAAGAAAATTAACCCGATGACAAACCGACCCAACGCACTGTCTGTCAGCCAACGCCCGACTTTTCCTAAAGGCTTATACGGCATCACACCCGACTGGCAAGATATCGAAAAGCTTGATGATGCCATTCACGCGGCTGCGGCGGGTGGCATGACAGTTGTGCAGTTGCGTAACAAAACGGCTGACCCCAGTACGCGCTTAGCTTTTGCGCAGCGGTTACTCAAAACGTGCCGTAGCTTAGGGGTTTTATTTATCTTAAATGATGACTGGCGCTTGGTTCAACAGCTTGGCGAAGTGGGGCCTATTGGCGTACATATCGGTCGCGATGACGGTGACAGCCAAAGTGTTAGAGCGGCGTTAGGTGACGCAATTGTTTTGGGTGTATCTTGTTATGATGACTTTGACCGTGCTGTTGCCGCCGCCCAAGCCATTTCGACCGCAACCTCGACCGAAACCTCAGCCGGAACCCTAACTGGGCCAACCGTCGACTATGTCGCGTTTGGCGCGATGTTTGCCTCAAACACCAAGCCCGGTGCACCACCCGCGTCATTACAAGTTTTGACGCAAGCTCGCCAGCATTGGCCACACGATAGCAAGCGACCGGCGCTCGTGGCAATAGGGGGCATTACAGTTAACAACGCTTCTTTGGTTATAAAGGCTGGTGCTGAATCACTTGCCGTCGCAGGTGGCCTTTTTTTAAGCCCCCATATCGAACAAACTGCACGCCAATTTACAGAGATCATTCACCAATGAGTCACGTAACAACTTAAATAGAGGCTTTTTAAAGGCTACTCTATCTCAGTACAAAATCTGGTCAACAATAATTTTGGAGCGCTACCGTACATGACGACAACCAACGCAAGCCTTTTTGAACGCGCCTGTTTAAGTATTCCGGGCGGGGTCAATTCGCCCGTGCGTGCCTTCAAATCGGTTGGGGGCACCCCACGGTTTGTGGCACGCTCATTTGGCCCGCACTTTTGGGACGCTGAGGGCAAACAATACATCGACTACATCGGTTCGTGGGGCCCAGCTATTTTGGGTCATGCCCACCCTGAGGTTGTTAAAGCAGTGCAAGATGCAGCCGTTAACGGTATGTCGTATGGCGCACCGACCGAGGCCGAGGTCATCATGGCTGAAACCCTGATCGCCCGCATGCCCTCTATTGAGCAAGTCAGGCTGGTCAGCTCTGGCACTGAAGCCACCATGAGCGCCATTCGATTGGCTCGCGGCGCCACAGGGCGCCCAAAGATTATTAAATTTGAAGGGTGTTATCACGGCCATGCTGACAGCCTACTGGTCAAAGCCGGTTCAGGGTTACTGACGTTTGGCAACCCCACTTCTGCCGGCGTTCCCCCTGAGTTTGTAGCCCACACGATTGTGCTTGACTTCAACGATACGGGCGCTGTTGAAGCCGCCTTTAAAGAATACAGCACCCAAATTGCCTGTGTCATTGTTGAGCCGATGGCCGGCAATATGAATTTAGTCAAACCTTTACCTGGCTTTTTAGAATGCCTGCGTGAGCAATGTACACAACACGGTGCGATTTTAATTTTTGATGAAGTCATGACAGGTTTTCGGGTTGGGCCACAGGGCGTGCAAGGCTTAACCGGCGTCACACCCGACCTCACGACTTTAGCTAAAGTGATTGGTGGCGGCATGCCAATTGGGGCCTTTGGTGGCCGCAAAGATATTATGCAAAACTTGGCACCCGTTGGGGCGGTTTACCAAGCCGGCACCTTGTCGGGTAACCCAGTAGCGGTTGCAGCCGGTTTAAAGACCCTTGAGCTATTGGCTGCACCCGGCTTCTACGAGCGGCTCTCAGCCTCGACTACGGCACTGATGCAAGGTATGGTTGAGCGTGCCCACGCGCATCACATTGCCTTTAACGCTGACAGTGAGGGGGGTATGTTTGGTATGTACTTTTCAGAAAACATACCGACTTGTCTCGCCGATGTGTCGTCATCAGACATTGCAATGTTCAATCGTTTCTTTCATTTGATGCTCGATCAAGGGGTATACCTCGCGCCTTCAGCTTACGAGGCGGGCTTTGTATCAGCCATGCACAACGATCAAATTATTCAAACCACGCTTGACGCGGCAGACCATGCATTTAAAGAATTAAAAACGAACGCTTAAATACCAAAACTTAAAAATCTAACCCTTATTAAAAAAGGTTCATCATGGCAGTCAACCTTGTTATTCCAGATCGCGCTGCAGTGCACCCTGTTGCAGGGGTCGAAATTGGTATCGCTTCTGCAGGCATTCGTAAGATTGGTAAAAAAGATCTAACGGTTTTTCGTCTCGCTGCGGGCACAACCGTAGCCGGCGTATTTACCACCAATCGTTTTAAAGCCGCGCCCGTGCAAGTGTGCGAAACACACTTGGCACCCGTAGACGGCGCAGCCCACATTCGCGCCTTAATCATCAACACCGGTAATGCCAATGCAGGAACCGGTGCAACGGGGTTGCACGTTGCAAATGAAACCTGCGAAACCGTGGCTCAGCTGCTGGGCATTGAAGCACAATCAGTCTTACCTTTTTCAACGGGCGTCATTTTAGAACCGCTTTCTCTTGAAAAAATCAAAACCGCTTTACCTGCTGCAATTGCCGACTTTTCAGCTAATCATTGGTTTGATGCAGCCCACAGCATTATGACGACTGATACGCTTCCAAAAATTTATTCCACCCAAATCGTTGTGGGTGGCCACACCGTCACCATCACGGGCGTCAGCAAAGGTGCCGGCATGATTCGCCCCAATATGGCGACCATGCTGGGTTACTTAGCCACTGATGCGGGCATTGCTGCACCCCTGATGAAAGGTTTAGCGCAAGACCTAGCAAACCATTCTTTTAACCGTATTACAGTTGATGGCGACACCTCAACCAACGACTCATTCATACTGATGGCTACCGGTCAAAGTGGTTTATTAGTTCAAACCATTCAAGACCCACATTTTGAGTTGCTCAAGCAAGCCCTCATCGTTGCCGCCCGCGATTTGGCACAAAAAATTGTGCGCGACGCTGAAGGTGCGACTAAATTTATGACCATAGCGGTTGAACAAGCAGGCAGCACTGCCGAGGCCTTAAAAGTTGCTTACGCCATTGCGCATTCCCCCTTAGTTAAAACCGCTTTTTTTGCGTCAGACCCTAATCTTGGCCGCATTTTGGCGGCCATCGGTTATGCCGGCATTGACGATCTTGATGTGAACCACGTCAAGCTCTGGTTAGGTGACGTCTTAGTCGCACAAGAGGGCGGCCGCCACCCTGATTACCGCGAACAAGATGGGCAACGTATTATGAAAGAGGCTGAAATTTTAGTGCGTGTGGCGCTGGGTCGTGGCCATGTCAACGATACGGTATACACCTGCGATTTTTCTCATGAATACGTCACCATCAACGCTGACTATCGGTCATAAATAAGTATGAATGCATCAAACTCAAATCAACAGTCAGTCGGTGACTTAACCACCTTACTTGCTCGCGCCGAACGCGTTCTTGAACAACTCGAGCACTGGTTACCCCCCGCCCCGTTGCCAACTGATTGGTCTGCCCATGCGTTTCGTTGGCGCAGGCGCGGTCAAGGTCATGGCTGGCTTGACCCGATTAATCACGTGCACATCATTCATGCAAGCGACTTACAACACATTACCCGTCAAAAAGAAACGCTTGACCGCAACACCCTACAATTTATACAAGGCAAACCTGCCAATCACGTCTTAATGACGGGTTCACGGGGAACCGGTAAAAGCTCACTGGTTAAAGCAATGCTTGATCGTTACGCCGACCAGGGCTTGCGTTTAATTGAAGTCGATAAAACCGATATGGTTGATTTGTCAGATATTGTTGATTTGGTGGCTCATCGACCCGAACGTTTTATTGTGTTTTGTGACGACTTGTCTTTCGATGAAGGTGAGATCGGTTACAAAGCACTCAAGTCTGTTCTTGATGGGTCAGCCTCGGCAACGGGGCACAACATATTGGTATATGCCACGTCAAACCGTCGACACTTAATGCCAGAATACATGCACGAAAACCTACAAGCAAAGCATCAAGCCGATGGTGAAGTGCACCCAGGTGAAACCGTAGAAGAAAAAATCTCACTCTCTGAACGCTTTGGTTTGTGGTTATCGTTTTACCCCTTTAGGCAAGACGATTATTTAGATATCGTGGCGCATTGGCTTAAAACGCTTGGTTGCACGCCTGAAGATATTGCCGCAGCGCGCACAGAAGCATTGCAATGGACAATCGCACGGGGTTCTCGCTCGGGTCGCGTTGCATGGCATTTCGCACGCGACTGGGCCGCACGACATGTCTGATGCTGCGTTACCCAACGAGCCGATCACTGATGTAGCCGTTGGTTTAATTGAACAAGCTGATGGTCATATTTTGTTTGGTCAGCGACCAGAAGGCAAACCTTGGTCGGGTTGGTGGGAATTGCCTGGCGGCAAACTCGAACTGGGTGAAACCGCTGCACAAGCCCTCAATCGTGAGCTCAAAGAAGAGCTCGGCATTGAAGTGACCGAGTCTAGGCCCTGGGTCACGCGGGTGCATCGTTACCCCACCACAACTGTGCGCCTGGCCTTTCATCGCGTCACAGGCTGGTTGGGTGAACCAAAAGGTTTAGAAAACCAGCAACTTCGTTGGTTAAGCCCTGCCATCGCCCTGCAAACTGAGCATTTATTACCTGCCACTTACCCGCCCCTAAAGTGGTTAACTTTTCCCGAAATCTATGCCATCAGTTCGGTGTGTGCCACGCAGACCTCACACATCAGCTCTTTTTTAAAAAGACTTGAACGTGGCTTAGCAAACGGCATCAAACTTTTGCAATGGCGCGAGCCGAGTTGGTCAAACGAAGACAAGCAACACGAACAAACGTTTAAAACTGTTTTAAGCCTGTGTCATCAAGCTGGGGCGCGAGTTCTTGTCAATAGTGCGCATCCACAAGCATGGTGGCAAATGGCTGATGGTGTGCATTTACGTCAACGCGATGCCACAAGCCTACAAAAACGACCTGAGCTACCTGCAAGCCACTGGGTAGCCGTATCAACCCACAACACCGACGAGCTGAACCATGCACGTGACTTAGAGGCTGATTTTGTAACGTTAAGCCCCGTGCAAACAACCACCTCGCACCCTGGCGCAAAAGTGTTGGGTTGGCATGACTTTGGTGTGATACAAGCCCAAGCGGGTGTACCTGTTTATGCACTAGGGGGCTTGTCGCCCAGCGATTTATTTTTGGCTCGTCGCCACGGGGCGCACGGGGTTGCCGGCATTGGCCATTTCTTGACTTGACCACCCGCCCCCTAGGGCTGAAATGAGCTGCACACTGGCAGCCAAGCGCTCGCCCATCAAACTAATTTGGGTGCGTTCATTATTGAGGGCAGTGGTTTCTAATATCGCCACGCTCAAGTAATCTACCAAGCCTTGTTCATATTGATTGAGCGACAAACGGACCGCCTCACGCGCGGCATCAACAGCGATACGCTGCACGACTTGCTCACGCGCCTGAACTGTTAATTGCACCATGGCATTGTCTACTTCCTGAATAGCATTTAAAACGGTCAAACGATAAGCCGCAGCTTGGGCGTTAAAATTTGCTTGCGCTTGTTCGACCCTCGATTTGCGCAGCCCCCCATCAAACAAACTCAATGCAAGCGCAGGGCCAAGCGCCCACACCTGTGCGGGCGCACTAAACCATTGAGCATAACTAGCAGTTTGAAAGCCAAAGTTACCCCCTAAGGTGACATCTGGAAACCAAGCTGCCGTCGCCACGCCGATTTGAGCATTCGCAGCCACCACGTTACGCTCGGCGCCGACAATATCAGGGCGACGTTCAAGCAAGGTCGAGGGCAGACCAACCGGTATAGTGGGCGGTTGTATCAACCAGTTTACATGCGGTTCAATGGTGAGTTGTGAGGGTGGGCGACCCAGCAACACGGCAATAGCGTTTTCAAGTGAGGTGCGTTGCCACTCTAAATTGATGAGTTGCGCACGGGTACTTTCAAGCTGTGTCAGAGAAACAGCCACATCGCTTCTGCCTGAAATACCCGCTCTGTAACGATTTTCTGTCAGCGTTAATGACCTTTGGTAAGCCGCCACAGTGGCAGCTAGTAAACTTGTTTGAGCGTCTAGAACGCGCATCTGAAAATAAGTGGTTGCTAAAACTGTTTGCTGGCTGAGTTGAACGCCCGCTAAATTGGCTGCGCTGGCCTGCATCGACGCTTCATTTGCTTCGATATTACGACGTATACCACCCCATAAATCGAGTTGCCAGTTTGCGTTTAGATTTCCCCCATATCGTGTTTGCGGTGATGGGTTGACACCAAAGCCACCCGTACTCGTAGTGAAAGGGGCATCAGAGCGAATTAAATCAGCATTCACACCTAAAGTGGGGTATTGAGCTGAGCTAGCCTGTTTAACCAAGGCCAAAGCATTTTGCAGCTGCGCTTGCGCTTGCGCTTGCGCGACACTCAAGTTGCTTTGATTTAACTCGACAATTAAACCACTTAAGACGCTGTCTTGATAAATTTCCCACCAAGCCGTATCAGTCGTTTGGGCTTGTGCATCAAACACTTTCCAACCCTCGACTGATTTAAATTGTGTACCCACATCAACCGTTGGTCGAACATAATCAGGGCCAACTGTACAGGCGCTCAGAAAGCATACCAAAGCACCCATCGAACAGATGCGTTTGACGTGCCTAAATGAGCAAATTAAGTCAGATTTAATACGATGGATCGATTTGTAAAAATTCATTGCATGACTTCTTCAGTTGACAACTTTTGTCGACGTTTGATTGTACGCAACCTATCAAGGTACAAGTAAACAACCGGGGTGGTGTAAAGGGTAAGCAGTTGACTCATGACAAGCCCACCCACAATAGTAATACCCAAGGGCTGACGTATTTCGGCCCCTGCGCCATGCGCCATGATGAGGGGAATCGCCCCAGCAATAGCGGCTAAAGTCGTCATTAAAATTGGGCGTAAGCGCGTTAAGCTGGCGGCATGAATGGCTTGACGCGGTGACATGCCGAGTTTGCGTTGCGCATCAAGGGCAAAATCAACCATCATGATTGCGTTCTTTTTAACGATACCAATCAACAAAAACAAACCAATAAAAGCAATCAAGGTAAATTCTGTTTTTAACAACACCAACGCCAGTAGTGCACCGACCCCGGCTGAGGGTAAGGTCGACAAAATCGTAAGGGGGTGTATGGCACTTTCATACAAAATACCCAACACAATGTACATGGTGACCAGTGCTGCCAAAATTAACCAAGGTAAACGCGCAAGCGTATTTTGCAAAACTTGCGCAGTGCCTTGAAAGCTTGCTTGTATGCGGTCACTGGGCAAATTAATATCAGCCACTGCCTGATCAATTGCAGCCACCGCCTCACCCAACGCGACCTGGGGCGCTAGATTAAAAGAAATGGTGTCAGCGACCAACAAGCCTTGATGGTTCACACTAATCGGGGCATTGCGCATTTCAATCTTTGCTAATGTGGTGAGGGGTACTTGTTGACCCGTTGAACTGATCAGCATGACACGATCAAGTGACTGCACCCCTTGAGAAAATCTTGGGTCAACGTTCAACACCACGCGATACTGATTGAGGTTGCCGTAAATCACTGAAACCTGTCTTTGTGCAAAGGCGTTATTTAAAGCTGAAGAGATAGCTTGCATTGACACGCCTAATCGGGCGGCCTGATCACGATCAATGATTAAGGTAGCCTGATTGCCACGGTCTTCAACATCGGTTTGAACATCAACAAGCTGAGGCAAGGCCTCCATCGCACGTTGCACTTTTAAGCGCCACTCGCGCAAATCATTAAAATCTGTAGCGAGCAACGTATATTGATATTGTGAAGCTGACGGGCGCCCACCTGCCCGTACATCTTGAGCAGCCACCAAGGTTAAGCGCGCGCCGGGCGTATTCATCAGTTGCGGTCGCAACCGGTTGATGACCTCTTTAGCCGATGCTTGGCGCTCTGCACGTGGCGCCAGCTGAACGGCCAAGAAGCTGCTATTACTGCCCCCCGAACCGCGCGCATATGCCGTGACCGATTTAATAGCGGGGTCTCTCATGAGAACTTGCCGAAATTGATCAAGCTTAGGCTGCATCGATTCGAATGACACCCCATCATCTGTTGCAAAAAAACCTATCAACAGACCAATATCTTGTTCCGGAAAAAAACCTTTGGGCACAATGCTGTAGAGATAAAAATTTAAACCCACTGTGGCTAACAATGTAATGAGCATTAATCGGCTGTGGTTTAAAGCCCAACTTAAACTACGATCGTATCCGTTATAAATAAGCCGCATCCATTTACCACTGGCGCGTAACATTTCACTCTCAGGCTTTAATGACGATGAGCCCCCTGTTGTTAAGTGATCAACTGAGCCCAATGCTTTTGCATTAACCCCGTCATTGTTTTGAAAATTTTCTGTCGCAGGCGCGCGTCGCTTAAGTAACAGAGCCGCCATCATTGGCGTCAACGTTAACGACACCACCAAGGAAATTAAAATCGAAACCGTTAACGTCACGGCAAATTCACCAAACAGCCGACCGGGTAAACCGCCAATAAACAAGATGGGAATAAACACTGCGACCAGCGATAAACTCATTGATAACACGGTAAAGCTGACTTCACGCGCGCCACGCAGTGTGGCTCGAAAGGGGCTTAAACCCCGTTCGATGTAACGCATGATATTTTCAAGGACAACAATAGCATCATCAACCACAAAACCGGTTGCAATAATTAACGCCATGAGTGACATCGTGTTGATTGAGTAACCCAACAAGTACATCACCCCAAAGGTACCGATTAGCGAAACAGGTACCGCCGCAGCGGGTATCATTGCTGCGCGAATATTGCGCAAAAATAGTAGCACCACCCCAATCACTAAAGCGATAGCAATCACTAGCGTTAATTGGGCTTCATCAACCGACGCCCTAATACCAGGCGTTCGATCTTGAGCCACATCAATATCAACACCAGCGGGAAGCATCGCTTGAAGAGCGGGTAAATCTTTAAGAATTTGATCAACCGTTGCAATAATATTAGCGTTTGCTTGAGGCCTAATTAATAACAAAATGGCACGTTTGTTATTGAAGTAGCCAACATTTTGCAGGTTTTCAACTGAATCAGTAACGGTTGCAACATCTTGCAATCGCAACACTGCCCCCTCGTTTTGACGAATAACAATTGGCTGATAATCAACGGCCCGATCTAGGTTGCTATCGCTGACAACTTGCCATTGCTGTTCACTGTTTTCTATGACTCCGCGTGGCTTATTTGAGTTTGCAGCAACAATCGCCTGTCGCACTTGATCAAGTGACACCCCATAATGCAAGAGTGCGTCAGGTTTCAAGTCAACTCGAACCGCGGGTAGCGAACTACCCCCAATTTGCACCTCACCCACGCCAGGCACTTGCGCTAAACGCTGTTCTAGAACGTTAGCAGCCAGATCATATAGAGCGCCTGCTGAAGCCGTTTCAGAGGTTAATGCCAACGTTAAAATCGGTGCAGCACTGGGATTCACACGCAAATAAGTTGGGGCTGCATTCATGCCACTTGGTAGTGAAGCCAATGCTGCGTTAATCGCACCCTGCACATCATTAGACGCTTGGTACACATCACGATCGAGTTCAAACTGCATGGTGATGCGAGTAGAACCCTCGGTGCTACGTGAGGTCATTTCGGTCACACCCGAAATCGTACCTAAGGCACGTTCAAGCGGCATCGCCACACTTGAAGCCATCACTTCTGGGCTTGCGCCAGGCAGGGCAGCCTGCACATAAATGACAGGGAACTCAATGCGCGGTAAGGGTGCAATGGGTAATTGATGGCGCGCTAATAAACCCGCCAACACCACGCCCGACCAGATCAAAATGGTTGCAACAGGCCGCACCACAAAGATCGCTGAAAACCTCATGTCACACTTTTACGAGGTGTAGACGATTTATAACGCTTACCCAGCCGATCAAAAAATAAATAAATAACAGGCGTCGTGAAAAGCGTCAAAACTTGACTAACTAATAAACCACCGACCATGACCAAACCTAAAGGTTGGCGAAGCTCTGAGCCCACACCCGTTGAAAGCATTAGGGGTAAAGCCCCAAACAACGCTGCTAACGTTGTCATGAGAATAGGTCTAAAACGCAATAATGCCGCTTGATGAATCGCTTTTTCAGGTGATAGCCCTTCACGCCGTTCAGCTTCAAGAGCAAAATCAATCATCATGATGGCATTCTTTTTAACAATACCAATCAATAAGATAATACCGATAACCCCCATCATATCGAGATCGTGGCGTGCCAATATCAACGCTAAGAGCGCCCCAATGGCTGCAGAGGGCAATGTCGACAAAATAGTCACAGGGTGAATAAAACTTTCATACAACACACCCAGCACAATGTACATCGTCACGACTGCGGCCAAAATGAGCCAAAGGGTGCTATTTAGAGATGTTTCAAATGCTTGCGCCGCCCCCTGAAAGCGGGTCACCACGCTGGCTGGCATGTTCAAATCAGCTTGTGCATCAGAAACCACCTTCACTGCATCTGACAAAGAGGCCCCCGGCGTTAAGTTAAATGAAATCGTTGCGACCGGAAACTGGCCTAAACGATTGATCACGAGCGGTGTAGTGGCCGACTCGATTTTTGCCACACTGCTAATCGGTACCGGACCCCCTTGGGTCGTGGGAACATAAATACGACCCAACGCTGAAGGGTCTTGCGCAAATTCAGGCGCCATTTCAAGCACAACTCGATATTGATTTGATTGCGTAAAAATAGTTGAAATTTGTCGTTGACCTAAAGCATCGTAGAGCGCTTGGTCGATCGCATTCGCTGTCACCCCCAGTCGAGCAGCCGCATCACGATCAATCACCACACTCGTTGCGTCACCTTGATTTTGTACATCATCTGTCACATCGGTTAGTACGGCAGCTTGTTTAAGCCGCTCAACCAATTGAGGAACCCATTGCTCAGGGGCTTTGCGGTCAGACGACTCGAGCGTAAATTGATACTGTGCCCGTGTTGTGCGGTCTTCAATTGTTAAATCTTGTACCGGTTGAAAGAAAAATTGCAAATCAGTTTCTAAGGCAATCTGACTTTTAAGTCGCTCAATTACTTTTGCAATGTCGTCTCGTCCGCTCGACTGCGGCTTAAGCGCAATGGTCATGCGCGCCACATTAACCGAGGCGTTCAAACTATCAACACCCACAAATGAGGCAATTGCCTCAATAGCGGGGTCCTTTTGAAGCAGTGCGACCGCAGTCAGTTGGCGTTGCGACATCGCTTCGAACGACAAATTTTGTGGTGCGACGGTTGTGACCTGTATTAAGCCCGTATCTTGTTGCGGAAAAAAACCTTTAGGTATCAACGCATATAGAACCGCTGTTAAGACGAATGTGGCAACCGCTACCCAAAGCGTTATATTTTGATGACCCAGCACCCAACGTAAACCCACGTCATAAAGTGAAATCAGTTGCGTGGTCCAGTGCTTGGTATCGTTATGCTTAACGCTGTCATGCTTGAGAAGTCGGGCGCACATCATTGGCGTTAACGTTAACGAAATAACTAACGACAACAAAATAGCCACAGCTAACGTAATCGCAAACTCGCGAAACAGCCGACCCACCACTTCCTGCATAAATAAAAGGGGAATTAATACTGCAATCAACGACAACGTTAACGACACTAAAGTAAAACTAATTTGTGCTGCGCCCTTACTCGCCGCCTTAAAAGCTGTTTCGCCTTTTTCAATGTAGCGCGCAATGTTTTCAATCATAACGATCGCATCGTCAACCACAAAACCTGTTGCAATCGTAAGCGCCATCAGGGTTAAGTTATTAATGCTGAAGCCAGATAAATACATGACCCCAAAGGTACCCACTAAAGATAAAGGGACCACCACACTCGGTATCAATGTTGCACTAAGCGTTCGCAAAAAAATGTAAGTAACCCAAACCACTAAAGCGATAGCGACCAACATTTCATTGCGCACGCCTCGCACTGACGCCCTTATCGTCTCAGTTCGATCAGACAATATTTTAATATCAACGCCAGCAGGCAAAGATTCCCTCAATGTCGGCAACAACGCGCGAATACGATCAACCACATCGATCACATTGGCACCTGGCTGTCGTTGCACCGTAAGCAAAATAGCTTGTTGATCATTTGCCCAAGCTGCCAAACGGGTGTCTTCTGCCCCGAGGCGCGCGGTCGCGACATCGCCTAAACGCAGAGCCGCCCCATTACGGTAGGCAATAACAAGCTGTTGATAGTCTTCAATTGATTGCAACTGATCATTGGCATTAATGCTGGTTGCACGCATCGGGCCACTGAGTGTGCCTTTAGGTTGGTTCACGTTGGCCGAGGTGATGGCGTTACGAATGTCTTGCAAAGTCAAACCATATGACGCCAGCGCCTGCGGGGTTACGCTGATGCGAACGGCAGGTCGTTGCCCACCTGCTACCCCAACCAAACCCACCCCTGAAATTTGTGACAACCGTTGGGCCATTCGTGTGTCGACCAGGTCTCTCACCTGAGGCAATGGAACTGATGTCGAGGTGACAGCCAAGGTTAAAACAGGGGCATCGGCCGGATTGACTTTGTTGTAGACTGGCGGTGCAGGTAAGTCAGTTGGCAACAAGCGTGCCGCTGCGTTTAAGGCAGCCTGCACCTGCTGTTCAGCCACATCAAGACCTAAATCAAGTACAAACTGCAAGGTAATGGTTGAAACCCCTGCGGCACTGCTTGACGATATTTGTCTTAACCCGGGTGTTTGTGCCAGCTGACGCTCAAGCGGTGACGTGACTAAAGCAGTCATCGTTTCAGCATTGGCGCCAGGGTAATAGGTTGACACTTGAATGGTTGGGTAATCAACTTCTGGCAAAGACGCCACGGGCAAGAGTTGCCAAGCCAACAGACCCGACAACATCAATGCCAGCATAGATAATATTGTTGCAACCGGCCGTTCAATAAAAACGCGTGAAACTTGCACCATGACTCTTAGCGCGCTGGCGCGTTAACTATTTTTACGATTGACCCTTCGCGCAAGCGATCGGTACCCTCTAAAACGACCTGATCGCCAGCCTTAAGGCCAGACACAATTTCAATCAAATCTTGATTACGCACACCCGTTTTAACGGGCTGAATATTAACTTTGAAATCAGGTTGCACCAGAAAAACGAAAGAGCCTTGATTATTTTGCTGCACGGCTCCGGCGGCAACCGTTAAAACATTTTCACGTTCCTGTACACGTAACCTGACATTAACAAATTGATTAGGAAATAAGGAATCATCTTGATTGTCAAAACGTGCTTTAAGTTTAAAAGTTCCTGTTGTGAGATCAATTTGATTATCAAGCGTGGCCAGTTCACCACCTGCCAATAACCGCGTATCTTGGCGATTAAACACCTCGACTGGCAAGATTTTATTCGCTTGTATCGGCTCTCTGACTTGCATCAAGTCGCCCTCTGGCAAAGTAAACACAACAGATATCGGTTGTGTCTGGGTGATCACCACAAGGCCTTGTGCATCATTTGCAGTCAGCAAATTGCCTACATCAACCTTTCGTAAGCCCAATCGCCCAGAAATCGGGGCGCGAATTTGCGTAAAGTCGAGCTGAAGTCTTGCATCGTCAACAGTCGCTTGATCACTTATCACTTGCCCTTCAAGCTGACGCACCAGCGCTACTTGTGCATCGACTTGTTGGATGGGTATTGAATCTTGTTTGCGTAACGTTTGATAACGCGCAAAATTACGTTGCGCATTTTCAAGCAGTGCCACATTTTGCTGCTGTTGCCCCAACGTTTTTGCTAAAGCCGCTTCATAGGCTCGCGGATCAATTCGAGCCAGAAGCTGACCCTTTTCAACAAACTCACCTTCTACAAAAAGCACTTCAACCAACTGCCCTTGCACACGGCTTCTAACCGTGACTGAGTTGTAAGGCGTGACAGTGCCCAATGCATTGAGAAAGGTGTTGAACAACACACTCTCAACCTTGACGACACTAACGGCTACGGGCAAATCGCCACGACGTCGATCGACCTTAGCCTCTTGTGGCGACCCGCTGGGCCAAAGCAACCAAACCAATGCGACCACAACCACAAGCCCCAACACTTTAGTTGTACGGCTCATATTCTTAAGCCGATTCAAGCCCTGCTTCAACTGCGTTTGCAGCATGTTCGTGTTCCGTAATATTTAAACTGCGTGTGAATTAACGATGTTTTGTGGTGCTATTAAAGACCACACAACGCATATTTAAAATTTACTTCTTGATTGACTGAGTGTATTTTAAGATTTTTATCAAGCCTTGAAAACCTGACCCACATCATGTGTTTATTCCCACTCATTTCTGGGTATACGCTCTCGGCCTGATCAACCCAAACTTGCAACATATGGTATGACTTGCCTTCGAGCGAGCGTTGATAAGAACCTGCTGATGCTTGCGCTAATGCTGACTCACCTGATTGACGCAACAACAACAGCGTGAGCTGTATGGCACACCGCAAAGGTTCTATAGAAGATAACCAGTGATTTAAATCAGCATGACGTCGCACTTCGCTACGATGTTGCCATGCTAACAATGACGGGCTGTCAATTTGAGCGGCCAACCCTGCAATTGATAAACGACCTCGTATCGCGACCAGCCAATCGTTGTCTCGAATGGTTTGACCGATACGGCCTAAGTGATTAAGCGCCTCTAACGACTTATCAATTAACCGCACTGTTTCTTCTATGGCCTGAACACTGGCAGTTGGGTGGTCAGCATAGCTTGCAACGGTTTGTCGTTGGCGTGTTAAATCTTGTGAAATAGCACTTTTGATGTCGGCTCGATCAGTGATGTCAAGCAACTCAAACATGGAGCTCAAGGCCATTTGATGCATTCTTGCATCAGAATTTTGCGCTAAAAGATAAATACGGTCGAGCAATGATTCGAGCCGCAGCAAGGTACGCATTCGCTCGTTAAAGGGATACTCGAAACGCATCGCAGCGCTAGACATGGAAATTAAAGTCAATCATAATTCACAAGGTTACACCACTGACGGTGCAATTCCAATACTTGTTTAGTGAGCGCATCATGGTCAGTCTGAGACGTATTATCGATCATATCATCGGCGACTGCTAAACGTTGTGCGCGTGTTGCTTGGGCTGACAAAATCGATTCAATTTCTATTTGAGTTAAACCACTGCGATGCTTAACCCGTTCAATTTGCGTGGTTTTGTCGCAGTCAACCACGCAAACACGATCAACCCAATCAAGCCAACGGCCCGTCTCGACCAATAAAGGCACCACTAAAACGATATAAATGCCCTGTGCTTGTGTGGCTTTTTGGCTCACTTCTTGTGAGATCATGGGGTGCAAAATTGATTCAAGCATATGCCGGTTAGCCGGGTCAGCAAAAATATGCTGACGCATACGCACTCGGTCAAGTGAACCGTCAGTAGCCACCATATCTAGACCAAATTTTTCAATAATAGCGGGCATCGCTAAACCAAGCGGTGCCGTAAGCTGATGCGCCACTAAATCTGTATCGATCACAGAGGCACCTTGGTCAGCCAAAATATTAGCAATACGAGTTTTACCTGACCCAATACCACCTGTTAAACCAATTTTAAGCATGGTTTTGCCAAATACTCCATAGTAGATAAATGATTGCACCCAACGCCAAAAAAGGGCCGAATGGTATGGCTAAATGTCGCTGATAACGGCCTTTAAGCATAAGCCCTAACACCCAAAAGCTTGCGCCCAACGTTGCCACAAGAACCGCTGTGACCAACCCATTTATACCTAGCCAGGCGCCCAAACCTGCTAACATTTTAGCGTCACCCCGCCCCATAGGCTGCACTTGCGCTATTCGGCTATAGGCCCACAAGCCATCAACACGGGTACAGCATAGCCCAGCCCCATAGCCCAAACAAACTCGACTTGAGCCAAAATGGCTGCAATACTCACACCCCCTTTGATTAAAAGATGCCAAAACAGCCCACTAACAATCAAAACAATATTTAAAGCATTGGGCAAAATGCCTGTTCTTGCATCAACGGCTGCCAACAACAGACAATTTGCCACAAAAAACAAACTGATCAGTGCCTCAGGCCATGGTTGCAAAACGCCACAAAAAACAGCGATGACAAGCATGACGAGGGGAAGCACTGGTTCGACCCTTGGTAATAACTTTAAAGGTGGCGAGCGCACGTTCTCAGGTTGCAACACGCTGTCTAGGCGAGCGTCTTCTAACTGCAAGGCTTGGTTGATGAAGCGTGTCAAATAGCCACTAAAAGTTTGTAGTAACCACCCTGCAAAACCACCCAACAGCGCCCACATCGTAAAAAACAGATAATTTGATTCAAAAATGCTTAGAATGGAGTGCATAAATGTTTATTTCTTGGTCAGCAAAGGAAACTTCAATGGTTTTGTGGTCTCAACGCGCAGCAATGCCTTTTGTAACACCCCGGCATCGCGTTGCGATCGTCTTGGGTGCATTGTTCATTTTGGGTGGGTGTTCGCAAATGCAACAACCCGGTTATTACAACCCGCCTAAACCCAATTCACAAACTGATGCTGTGGCCATGGCAGAGGCCGTATATTCTCAACAGACCGTTCGCGCGCCATCACAAATTCAGTTTGATATTAAAAAACCGGTTGTAGCCACGACTCAAACAACGTCATCGGCACAAAGCCAAACCGCTGGCCAAACTGATACGGTTGCAAAAAGCAACGATATCAGTAACGAAACAATTACCCCTATTGGGCCCTCGCCACAAGCGCAGTTAATTCCTATCGCACAGACCTTTGCAGGCACCCTGCCTTGCTTCAATCGTGAAATGAAATGCACGGCACAACGCATTACATTAACGCTTGCACCCAACGCTCGGTGGCGAGCTCGTGCCGCTTACTTAGACCAAAATTTAGCCAGCGGTAAACCGTTAACTGAACAAGGGTGCTGGCGTACCCTCAACATGCCAAAGCCTAATATTGTGTTGCTTGATACAGCGGGTAATGCACGTGCAGACTTAGTCATGACAGCAAACAATGTTTTACAACTTCGCTCACTAAACGGCCAAACCCCAAATTTAAATTACACCTTAACTCGCCAACCAGATGTTGACCCTATTGCTGAACTCGATAATATGCCCGTTCCAAATTGCAACTGACTTCACTCGACGCCTGTTGTGTTGGCTCAACATTGACTTCATCAATAGCCGTTTCAGGCTGAGAGTAAACCGTGCGGGCCAACTGCACGGCATTACGCACCCCCATTTTATAAAAAATACGGGCTCTATGTGCCTCAACGGTACGCATTGAAATGCCCAATTCCATTGCAATAAGTTTGTTCGATTTACCTTCAGCGACGGGGTAAACCACTTCGCGTTCACGTGGTGTTAAAACAGGCCAACCTGCACCAGCCAATTCATCAAAATTTTTCATGCTGCTTTCCAAAACAAAACGAAAGCAGTCTGGCAGACCCTTGTCAATACGCAAAGCTGTCAAATCTGACAGGCAGTAGTTTCCCTAAGTTGGGTTGACAACGACACTAAAATATACTTT
Source organism: Bordetella parapertussis (assembly GCA_945883615.1). GTDB lineage: Bacteria > Pseudomonadota > Gammaproteobacteria > Burkholderiales > Burkholderiaceae_B > Algicoccus > Algicoccus parapertussis_A. Next base: position 75,633 of record CAMCYB010000001.1, read on the forward strand.
AACTTTAAGCTGCTTGGATTTCTAAATTGTCAATCAGACGTGTGCCGGCCAATTTAGCGGCAGCCAAAACCACTAAGGGCTCACCCGCTTTAACTTCTTGATCTGTGGGCACACATAAATCGCGCTGACGCCGAATAGCGATGTAATCGGTTAACCAGCCCCGCTGAGTTAACACATCAATGGTGTCTTGCTCGATTTGCGCGAGCGCAGTTTCACCTGAGCGCAAACGTGCTTGAATGCGTTTCAGTTCGGCATAAAGTGTTGGGGCTTCAGCTCGGGCTTGTTCTGACAAATACACATTACGAGATGACAGTGCTAAACCATCATCAGCACGAACTGTTTCATGAGCAATAATTTCAACGGGCAATTGAAACTGTCTACACATATTACGCACGACCATTAACTGTTGGTAATCTTTTTTACCAAATATGGCAACCTGAGGTTGTACGCAGGCAAATAATTTTAGAACGATAGTGCTCACACCTTCAAAAAAACCAGGGCGATACTCGCCCTCAAGTATGTCACCCAGATCGCTGGGGGGTTCAACCCTAAATTTTTGAGGCTCTGGGTATAGTTCTCGTTCATTGGGCGCAAAGACCACATACACATCGCGATTTTCAGCGAGTTTATTTACGTCACTTTCTAGGGTGCGTGGGTACGAATCAAAGTCTTCATTCGGCCCGAACTGCAGACGATTCACAAATATGCTGGCCACAACAGGGTCACCATATTGACGCGCCGCTTTCATCAAGGCTAAATGACCTGCATGCAAATTACCCATGGTGGGCACAAAAGCAACGCGCAGCTGACCTCTGAGTTGATCGCGTAATTCGTCAATTGAATGAACAACTTTCACTTAGAGCTCCGACGAGTTGTTTTGTTGCGCTGAGTGATCAACGTTTCGGCTGAATGACAAGCGAACGTAAATAGGGGCATAGGGTTCTGCTTGCGTAATATCAAGCAATGATTCTCGTGCCAATTCAAGCAATGCTAAAAAGTGCACCACAATCACGGCTACCGTGGCACCTTGTTTTAAACGCTCATGAAATAAAGCGCCAAACTCAATAAATTTGACATCTGACAAACGTCTTAAAATATGTGTCATATGCTCACGTACAGACAACTGCTCACGCGTGATGTGATGATGTGCGTTGAGCTTTGCACGCTTAATAATGTCATGCCAAGCAGCATGTAAGTCGTCAAGATTTACGGCAGGGGGAACACGCTCAGTGGTTAGATCGGCGATGGCCTGAGCACCGAAAAAATCTCGACCTAATAGGGGTAGTGCGTCAAGCTTTTGTGAGGCGAGCTTCATTTGCTCATACTCAAGTAAACGGCGCACCAGTTCAGCACGAGGGTCTTCAGGCTCTTCACCCGAATCACTTTTACGAACCGGCAATAACATTCGCGATTTAATGGCAATAAGCATGGCAGCCATAAGTAAATACTCAGCAGCCAACTCGAGATTTGTCGAACTTATGAGATCAACATACGAAAGGTATTGACGGGTCACTTCCGCCATCGGAATATCAAGAACATTAAAGTTTTGCTTACGTATGAGGTAGAGCAACAAATCTAATGGGCCTTCAAAGGTCTCTAAAAAGACCTCAAGTGCGTCGGGTGGTATGTAAAGATCTTGGGGCAACGAAAACAAGGGCTCGCCATAAAGTCGAGCGAGTGCCACAGCATCAATCACATCAGGTGTGGAATCAACCAGAGGCTGCACCAAAACATTTAGATCAGGCGCATTTAAAGCCTCTTGCTTACCACCTTGCACGATACAGCCTTAATCGTTTTGATAAACGTATGGGGCTTGAGCCACGTGAGCTTGTTTAAAGCCATCGGCCAGCTCGGCGTCTTGTTGCTTGTCCCACAAGCGGGCACGACCCGCACGCTGATGCTTTTCAACATCAGGGTGTGATTTCTTGTAGTTTTCAAGAAACTGCGTAATTTCTGATTTGTATTGGTCTGACATAGCCTCACCTTTAAAATCGTATTTTACGCAGAAGTTTACCAGTCGAGGGTAGCCCCGCTCATAGCCGGGCTCATAAAAGGCAAATTAATGCAATATTTTGCTTAAAAACAGCTTGGTTCGTTCATTTTGTGGGTTATCAAAAAAAGCATCGGGCGTATTTTGCTCAATAATTTCACCTCGATCCATAAAAATCACGCGGTCAGCGACTTTGCGGGCAAAACCCATCTCATGGGTTACACAAATCATGGTCATACCTGAATCGACTGCCAACTCAACCATCACATCTAACACTTCTTTGACCATTTCAGGGTCAAGCGCTGAGGTGGGCTCATCGAACAACATGACCTTAGGGTTCATACAAAGCGAGCGTGCAATCGCTACACGTTGCTGCTGCCCCCCTGACAACTGCCCAGGAAACTTGTTTGCTTGCTCAGGGATACGCACCCGTTCGAGGTACTTCATAGCCTCTTGCTCTGCTTGGGCTTTAGGTTTTTTTAAGACCCAAATCGGTCCTAACGTTAAATTTTCTAAGACTGTCAAATGAGGAAATAAATTAAAGTGTTGAAACACCATACCCACTTCACGACGAATAGCCTCAACGTGTTTGACGTCGTTGGTTAACTCAGTGCCGTCAACAATAATATTGCCCTGTTGATGTTCCTCTAAGCGATTTAAACAACGAATCAATGTTGATTTACCTGAACCAGAAGGGCCGCAGATCACAATTCGCTCTTTTATAGCGACTTCGAGATTGATATTGCGTAAAACGTGAAATTTGCCGTACCACTTATTAACATCACGCATTTGAATAATGGCTTCAGCCATAAAAATCTCCGTTCAATAAACGCCCAAGGCGTATCACTTAGCGTTTTTGCCCAACAGATAAGCGCCTTTCAAGCACTTGGCTGTATCTAGACATCGAAAAACAAAATATAAAATAAATCAACGAAATAAAAACATAAGCTTCAACCCCAAAGCCTTGCCAATTGGCATCGGCTAGCGATGACTTGGCCGCCAAGGTCAAGTCAAAAATACCAATAATGACAACAAGCGACGTGTCTTTAAACATTGAAATAAAAATACCGACTAAAGGTGGAATCACTATCTTTAAGGCTTGCGGCAAAATAATAAGGCGCATTTGCTGCCAGTAACCTAAACCAAGCGACTCAGCCCCTTCAAACTGACCCTTAGGTATAGCCTGAAGACCACCCCGAACGGTTTCAGCAACGTACGCTGCTGCAAACAACACCATTGCAATCAGGGCTCTGAGCAATTTGTCGATTGTTAAACCTTCGGGTAAAAATAAAGGCAACATTAATGAGGCCATAAACAACAAACTAATTAAAGGCACACCGCGAATCAATTCAATATAAACCACACAAATTGATTTAATGGCTGGCATCTTTGAACGCCGCCCCAAGGCCAACACAACGCCAACGGGAAACGACAAGACAATAGCAAAGGTAGCCAACAGCAACGTAACGGGCAAACCACCCCAATTTGAATTTTCTACATAGGTCAGACCAAAAATTCCGCCCCACATTAAGATACCCGCTGTGGTGAGCCCGACTACCCATAGAATCAGTAGGCTGATATTCCATAAACGCCGCCAAGTGCTCAAAATCAACATGGCTACAAATAAAAGCATGGCAACTAAGGGCCGCCACTGTTGTTCAAACGGGAAAGTGCCAAATAAGATGAAACGATATTTTTCACCTATAAAGGCCCAACAAGCACCCCCTGCTTCGCGACATTCTTGTGCATTATTGGCATAAAACGAGGCGCGCGTGAAACCCCAATCAAACAATGCGGGTATAGCCATAAGCAACAACCAAACCGACAAAATAGTCAGAAGGGAGTTACCGATAGAAGAAAAAAAACGGTCGCGTAACCCAATAAGGATTTTGGCACCTAAGCCCATATTAGGGGCTGTGTTGATTGTATTTTGCATGCTCAACGCTCCACCAGCGCGATGCGCTTGTTATACCAATTCATGAAGGCAGAGATTGACAAACTAACTGTTAAGAACGCGGCCATAATCATCATAATGCCTTCGATGGCTTGCCCCGTTTGATTCAATGTGGTGTTTACGACCGAAACAATATCGGGATAACCAATGGCGACGGCCAATGAGCTATTTTTTGTGATGTTCAAATATTGACTGGTCATCGGGGGAATAATCACGCGAAGTGCTTGCGGCAACACAATAAGTCGCAAAATTAAAGGCCGACGCAAACCGAGCGAACCGGCGGCTTCCCATTGGCCTTGACCAACCGATTGAATGCCCGACCGAACCACTTCAGCAATAAAAGCAGAGGTATAAATAACAAGGCCAGCTAGCAAAGCGCCAAACTCTGGCGTGATGGTGATGCCACCCTGAAAGTTAAAACCTTTAAGCACGGGTAAATCTAAGCCTAAGCGGTCACCGCTAACAATAAAAGCCAACGTGGGTAACAAAAGGAAGATGGCAAGCGCATAACGCCCTAAAGAAAATATTTGCCCTGTTTTCTCTTGCCGTTTTTTAGCCCAATTTGCGAGCACCATAATAAGCACGATGGCTAAAAAGAGACCCGCCAGCACCCAATTTAATGCACCGCCCTCGAGGGCTGGCAATTTAATGCCTCGATTTGAAATAAACACACCCGGTATAGGGTGCAACGCATTACGCGGGCCCGGCATCGCTTCTGAAATGATGGCGTACCAAAAAAACAATTGCAATAAAAGGGGAATATTACGCATCGTTTCAACATAGATAGTTGCAAGTTTTGCAACCAGCCAGTTACTCGATAAGCGAGCAATACCGATAATAGTGCCAAAAATGGTCGCTAAAACAATACCAACAACCGCTACACGTAAGGTATTGAGTAAGCCAACTGAAATCGCGCGAAAGTAAGTGTCTTGGGGACCGTAATCAATGACTGACTCACCAATCGCAAAACCCGCTTCGCGGCGTAAAAAATCAAAACCAGTAGAAATGTTACGTAACGATAAATTGTGTAGCGTGTTAATTACAAGGTACCAAATGGCACCGCCGACGCAAAGAATGGCCAACACTTGGTAAAGCACCGATCGAACCTTAGGGTCATTCCACAGCTTTGAGCGTGGTGCTGACCTTGCGATAGGTTGATTTGTTTCTTCTTTCATAAAAGGTCTAATTCTGTGTTCATACTGCATTAAAAAACCGGGCGAGGCATCAAATGCCCCGCCCGTATCACTTACCCAAAGAGTAAGGTGTGACGCAACATTGCTTTATTAACGAATTGGCCAGCCGTACATGATGCCGCCTTTATTCCATTGCGCGTTCAAACCAGGCTCAAGTTTTAATGCACTACCTGAACCCACGTTACGCTGAAAGCTTTCACCGTAATTACCGACTTGCTTGATGATGGTGTATGCCCATTGCTCGCCTACACCCAAGTTCTTACCCATTCCATGTGTCACACCCAGCAAACGTTGAACATTTGGGTCGTTGCTTTTAAGCATTTCATCAACGTTTTTTGACGTCACGCCAAGCTCTTCTGCATTGATCATTGCGAACAGTGACCAGCGCACAACGTTAAACCAAGCTTCATCACCTTGACGTGTCATCGGGCCTAATGGCTCTTTTGAAAAGTCTTCAGGCAAAATCACATAATTTTCAGGTTTTTCAAGTGTGCTACGCACTGAGGCCATTTGTGACTTGTCTGAGGTGAATGCATCGCAACGGCCCGAAACAAAAGCGCCTACGACTTCTTCTTGCTTTTCAATCACAACAGGTTTGAAAGTAAGCTTGTTTGCACGAAACCAATCAGCTAAGTTTAACTCAGTTGTGGTACCTGTTTGCACACATACTGTTGCACCACCCAGCTCTTTCGCGCTCTTAACATTCAAATCTTTACGAACCATAATACCCTGGCTGTCATAAAAATTAATGCCAGCACCCAACAAACCCAATGTGGTGTCACGGGTTAGCGTTTGAGTTGTGTTGCGGGTCAACACATCACCCTCACCTGATTGCAAGGCAGTAAAGCGTTGCGCGGCGCTAGTTGGGGTAACTTTGAATTTGGTGCTGTCACCAAACATCGTTGCGGCAATTGCGCGGCATAAATCAATATCAATACCGGTCCAGTTGCCTTGGCTATCAGGTGCAGAAAAACCTGCCACGCCTGTATTGACGATACATTGCACAAAACCTTTTTTCTTTACTGCGTCAAATGTTGCGCCCGCATGAGCCAACGAACCGGCAGTCAAGAGCGCGGCGCCAACGGCTGCAATCTTTAATGCTTTCATAAGTAAATCTCCAAGTGTTGAAATGACACGCTAAATTAAAATAAATGAGCCTAAAGGCACATGATGGAATCTTAGCCTTTGAGTGACTGGATCAGTATGGGGGTAATCCCTTCATTTGTTTAAGCAATTTTCACGCCAACGTATGCGGGTTAATATTCAGTTACAACTTTAAGTATTCGTAAAAACATGATTGACTTTCAAAACGTCTCGAAATCTTACAGTAGCGCTCAGGCTATTTTGACGCAAACCTCTTTTACCGTCACCACGGGTGAGTTTGTTTTTATTGCAGGCCCGTCCGGTGCTGGAAAATCAACGCTTTTAAAATTAATCGCAGGTCTTGAAGCCCCGAATTCAGGGCAAATAGTTGTTAATGGGCAGCGTTTAAGCGATTTAAGCGCTCGTGCTAGGCCGTATTTGCGTCGTTCAGTGGGTGTCATTTTGCAAGACACCCATTTGCTTTTCGATCGCAGTGCCATTGAAAACGTCTTATTACCCCTAGCCGTGGTAGGCCAAGCGCCTGACACAGCCCGCGCACGAGCCCGCGCAGCCCTAGAAAAAGTGGGTTTAAGCCACAAAGAACACGCTAACCCTGTTGAATTATCAGGGGGGGAACAGCAACGTTTAGCTATTGCTCGCGCAATTGTTAACCGGCCCGCAATCTTAATTGCAGACGAGCCAACCGCCAACCTTGACCGCGACACCGCTCGCCGCGTTATGAATGTTTTTAAAGACTTTAATCAAGTTGGCGTGACGACACTTGTCGCCACCCACGACGAAGACCTGATGGCTGAATACGCTCAACGCGTATTAGTCATTGAACCCGGTCGTTTTCGTGATTTTCCAGTGCAGAGAAAATCATGAAACAATGGTTACGACAACATCTCTACGCGCTCAGGGTGACACTTCGCCGTCTTTTTTTGCAACCTTTTTCATGGGTTGCCAACACCTTAGTGATTGCCTTAGCACTGACATTGCCCCTAATTGGGGCATCCATACTCACTTCAGTGCAACCTTTGGTGCGTGAGGTTTCGATCACGCCTGAAATGACCATTTTCATGAAACCTAATGCGAACCCTGAGGTTGCAACTGACGTAGCCCAACGCATTAAAGCGGCAAACAACGTCAATGTTTCATCTATCAAAATCATCCGTAAAGACACGGCGCTTGCTGAATTGTCCCTTAACCCAGCTTGGTCACAGGCACTTAAAGTGCTTGAAGGCAACCCTTTACCTGATGCTGTCGTGGTGAGTTTAGTTTCAAGCGACCAGGTTGTGACACAAGCACAAGAACTTGCCCAAACATGGCAGAGCTGGTCTGGTGTTGACTTTGTTCAACTCGATAGTGCTTGGGTACAAAGACTTGAAGCACTGCTTCGCTTCGGTCGTATTGGCTTGGCGTTGATCACACTGGTTGTCGGTTTGGTTGTGTTGGCTGCTATTTTTAATACGGTGCGTATGCAAGCCTTGTCACAACGTGAAGAAATTGCAGTAGCCCGACTTGTTGGCGCAACAGAGTCGTTTGTACGTCGACCCTTTTTATATCAGGGTGGCCTGACATGCGGCATTGCAGCGTGTCTCGCGTTGGGTTTGTGTCTTTGGGCACTCAGCCCGCTCAATCAAGCGCTTTTGGGTTTAGCCAAAACGTATGGTGCTGAGTTTTCTTTACGCTTACCTAACACTGATATTTTAGTGTGGTGCTTTATTGCAGCGGTTACCTTAGGTGCCGTGTCAGCACGTTGGTCTGTTACGCGTAACACTCGTTTTTGACCTGCCTCGGTGAATAAAAGACTTTACGCACAGTCTGTTAAATTTAATCGTGGCTAAATTGTTACCCAATCTTGCACAACGCGTCATTGCCTGGCAAAAACAGTTTGGCCGCCATGATTTACCTTGGCAAAACACAAAAGATCCATACCGTGTGTGGCTTTCTGAAATTATGTTGCAACAAACACAGGTCGCCACTGTGATGGGTTATTTCAACCGTTTTGTCGAGCGTTTTCCGACTGTTGAGTCATTGGCCAAGGCCTCGCTTGAAGAGGTACTGTTGCTTTGGGCGGGTTTAGGCTACTACGCTCGCGCACGTCACTTACATGCTTGCGCGCAACACGTGGTTGCGCTTTGGGGTGGGCAGTTTCCGCCCAATGCTGAATTACTTCAAACCTTACCCGGCATTGGGCCCTCAACAGCCGCCGCCATTGCCGCATTTTGTTTTGGTGAGCGTACGCCCATTCTCGACGGTAATGTTAAGCGTGTGTATTGTCGATATTTTGGGGTGGAAGGTGACCCCACTTCACGCGCTGTTGTTCAACAGCTTTGGCAACACGCTAAGCAAGCAACGCCAAGCCTTGCACTGACCACTCAAGAACCTGATGCCATGGCTCGCTTTACGCAGGGTTTAATGGACCTTGGGGCAACCTGTTGCACGCGGCGTCAACCCAGTTGTAACCGGTGCCCCTTAAGTTCTGATTGTGTGGCAAAACTCACTTCTCGAACAGATGATTTACCGCAACCCCGTTCACGCCGCGCACTTCCTGAACGCAGCACAATTATGCTGATAATCAGTGCGCAAATGCCGAACTTACATTATTGCAATTTGAGCGATGACGATTTAGGTCATAGCAAAATAGGTAATGCTCGGGCGAGTAGCCATAGATTGAGCGCTGCTACTCAGGGCACCAAAAAAGCTATTTTGTTACAAAAAAGACCTGAAAAAGGTATTTGGGGTGGCTTATGGAGCCTGCCTGAATGCCAAATTGATGGCGACTTTACTGCGACAACGCATCAGTTAACGACTGTAAGCGCAAAACACAACGCAGAAAAAATACGGGTTACTCATGTATCTAATCAGACGCAAACATTAGAGTCGATTATCAGGCAATGGTGTGTCAGAAATCATATTCAAAAACCAACCTTATTAAGCATGGCCGCGTTTCGCCATACGTTTACGCACTTTCATTTGCACATTCAACCTTGGTCAGTTGAAATTAATGAGGCAACAGATTTAAGTTTGCAGACTTCAAATGAAACCATGCGATGGGTTAGGGTTGATCAATTGCACCTATTTGGCATGCCCGCACCTGTAAAGAATTTAGTGTTGAACTTTGCGGTGCTTTGAAATGCTCATTAAAATACCAAATGACACACTTAAGGTAATGAGTGCTGTGCCACCATAACTAAAGAAAGGCAACGGCACCCCAACCACAGGCAACAGCCCAAGCACCATACCTATATTGACGAAGACATATACGAACAATTCCATCGTCAAGGCACCCGCAAGCAAACGCCCAAATAGTGATTCAGCATTTAATGCAATGACAAGCCCTCGCCAAATCGTCAAGGCATACAAAACCAGCAAAATCACCGCACCATAAAGACCGAACTCTTCTGCAAAAACGGCAAAAATAAAGTCAGTTGTTCGCTCTGGAATAAAGTCGAGCTGGGCCTGTGTGCCACTCATGTAACCCCGCCCACTTAAGCCACCTGCACCCACAGCGATCATCGATTGAATAGTGTGAAAGCCTTTGCCTAGAGGGTCTTTGGTTGGGTCAAGCAGCGTGCAAATGCGACCTTTCTGATAGTCGTGCAACACCACCCAATCGGTATCAGGCAGGCACAAAAAATCTTCATATAACAAAATAGCTGAAAGCCCAACAACACCCAGGGCCACTACAGGAATAATTAATTTAAAAGATAACCCGGCAAAAAAAATAACAAATAAACCTGCAGCCAAGACAAGCAATGCCGTACCCAAATCAGGCTGCTTAATAATTAAGGCAAAGGGTACCAAAAGCACAAGGGCGGCAACAAGATAATCAATGAAAAAAATATTCTTATCTCTTACCTGAAAGTACCAAGCCAACATCATTGGGGCACCAATTTTCATCATTTCTGAAGGCTGAATGCGCACAAAACCTAAATTCAACCAACGCGTCGCGCCCTTACTGGTTTCACCAACAAATTCAACCCCAAATAGTAGCGCCAACACAAACAGATAAAAGGGCACTGCACTTTTAGCAATAATTTGTGGTGGTGTCATGGCAATTGCCCACATGACAAATAAAGCCAATAAAAAATGCTTTTCTTGGTCGGCATAACGCCAAGATGTGCCGCCCACGGCAGAGTGCATGACCACTAGGCCCATAATTGACAAAATGACCAACAACACCATCAGTGGCCAATCAATAGACTTGAACGCGTATTTAACCAACCGTGTTAGGTTGTTCATGGCTTGATGCCAAGAGCTGGCTGAGGCGATGTGACTTGAGCCGGCGGGACTTGAGGAGGTGTGCCTTGAGGAGGTGTGCCTTTAGGCGATGTGAGTTGAGGCGGTGTGCCAGAAAGAACCCACGCATCAAATACTTTACGGGCAATCGGTGCCGCCACAGCACCACCCCACCCAGCATTTTCAACCACAACCGCCAATGCAATTTTGGGGTTCAGAGCGGGCGCATAGCCCATGAACAACGAATGATCTCGCAACCGTTCATCGACTGCCTCAGCAATATATTTGCTGCCCTTTAAACTAAAAAGTTGTGCTGTACCCGTCTTACCGGCAACGTCATAAGAAACGCCTTCGAATGCACGTCGTGCTGTACCAACTTTAGTCACATCTATCATGGCATCACGCACAATTTTAATATTTGCGGGGTTAAGCGACAGATTTTGGGGTGGTTTAAGCTGAATGGGTACAGATTCACCTGTTCGTACGTCTTTGATAGCACGCACAATATGAGGTTGCTGAAGCACCCCCATATTGGCCAGCACGGCTGTCGCTTGTGCAAGCTGCAGCAGCGTAAATGAGTTGTAACCTTGACCAACCAAGCTTGAGACGGTTTCACCTTGATACCAAGATTGATCTTCACGTCGCTTAAAGGATTTGCGCTTCCAGCCTGTAGAAGGTAATACGCCTGCTTTTTCGCCATCAAGGTCAATATAGGTCATTTGCCCAAAACCAAACTGAGCCATGAAGTCTCGCAACACATCAATCGGTATGAGGGGCGCGAGTGAATAAAAATAAGTATCTGAAGACACCACCAGAGCACGGTGCATGTCAATTGCACCATAAGCGGTTGAACCCGAGTTTCGGTATCGCTGTGTGCCCAGCTCGTAATAACCTGGGTCATAAACAATGTCTTTAGCGTTACGTTTTTTGAGTTCGAGTGCCGCTAACGCCACAAAAGGCTTATACGTTGAACCGATTGGATAAGTACCAAACAAGGGCCGGTTTATCAGAGGGAAGTCTTCAGATTCATTTAACTGACGCCAACTTTCAACATCGATTCCATCAACAAACAAATTCGGGTCAAAGGCTGGCCTCGATACAAAAGCAAGAATTTCGCCATTTGAAGGGTCAATGGCGACCAACGCACCCCGATGCCCCGCAAATGCCTGTTCAGCGATACGCTGTAGGCGCATATCAATTGTTAAAACCAAGTCTTTGCCTGAGTTGGGATCATTTCGATTTAACGAACGTACCACGCGACCTTTTGCATTGACCTCGATTGATTCTGAGCCAGTCAAACCATGCAAAACCTGCTCATAGGTTTTTTCTATACCTTTTTTACCGATCACATCCGTGCCGCGATAATTACCCGTCTGCCCAGCATTTTCTAATGAATCTTGATCATTTTCAGAGATACGACCGATGTAACCCACAACGTGCGCAGCCGCTTCACCCTGGGGGTAATCGCGAACCCAACGCCCCCTTAAGTTCACCCCAGGGAATCTAAAGGCCTGCGAGGCAAACCAAGCCGCTTCAACATCATTTAAGTTATTACGCAGCACCACCTGAGCATAGCGGCTAGAGTCTTGAAGTTTTCGCTTAAAGCGGCGTATTTCGTATTCAGACAAATTAACCACTTCAGATAACTCTGATAATGTTTTATTTAAATTCTTGACTTGAGCGGGCATCATTTCAAGCGTGTAATTCAGCTGATTACGAGCCAACACCTCACCATGACGGTCAACAATGTCGCCGCGCCGCGGAGGTATCGGCACGAAGGCTGTACGGTTACTATCAGCACGTTGAACGAAGCCGTCATGACGATCGACTTGCAGCACCCAAAGCCGCGCCACAATAAAGCCCAAGCAAAGCAAAACGAATAAACCTGCCACCCAAATTCTGAGACGAAATTTTGAGCGGTCAGCTGTTTCTGAGCCCATAGGTCTTCGCATCACACTGAGCCTAGCCTTGCCCTAAAGATTGACTCGCAAGGCGATTGATAGGCATTTGAAGAAGCCAACCAAAAGGCAACCAGAGTGCCGCAGTAAATACTGCGCTAAATGCCCAACCCCAGCCAGGCCAAAAGTCTTTTAGCGCAGCAATAAATAAAATCGTAATCGAAACACTGATGATGAAAATAGGAAACATATGCAAAGTCTGGCTAAGAAGATCAAAGCGTTGCAAACGCCTGCCAATGAGTAAACCGCCAAAACAAACCAAAACGTATATCAACGCATGTTGACCTAAGGGGGCAGCGCTTTGTACATCAATCAGTAAACCCAGGCAAAAAGCGGTCAAGAGCCCCACCCGCTGAGAATCGTGTACGCACCAAAATGCAATCACTAACAAAAGTAAATCGGGTGCGTAAGGTATGGTGCGCCAAGGCAAGAGCGATATAAAAAAAACAACCACAATTGAACCCCAAACCCAACGGCCATTAATACCACTTGTTAGTGGGTCATTGGTGCGGCGGGCGGTGGCAGCCAGCGACGGTGAGATGGCACCGCCATGAACACGGGAACCATTACGCTTAGTTGAGATCGCGTCGCGCACGGGCGTCTCCGGCAAAATTTGTTTGTGGGCGTTCAGCGCTTTGAGTTGAACCCGCTGTTTGCGGTGAATGTTGCTGAGGTAAATGACGCAAGATTAAAAAATGTCGGTGCCGATCTGGGTGCGAGGCGGGTGTGGCAATGGCATGCGCAAAACCAGACGACGCGTCACGATCGACAGAATCGATTTTGCCAACCGTTAAACCGGGTGGGTAGGCACCACCAATACCGCTTGTAATCAGTAAATCACCGGGTTTAATATCTGCATCAGAAGAAAAATACCGTACCTCTATTTTGCCTGGCTGGTTAGACCCAAACGCTATTAATCTCAGTCCCGTACGCATTAATTGAACAGGGATAGAAACCACTTCATCGGTGAGTAGTGCAGCTTCTGAAGAGACGGGTGTCACGCGAACAATTTGGCCCACAACGCCACCTTCATCAATAACAGGCATACCTGGTGCGACACCGTCGAGCTCACCCCGATCAAAAATCAGGCGACGATTAAAAGGGGTTGGCGCTTCATAAAGAACTTCAGCCACGACAGCTGGTTGTTCGCTCTTATTGCCCTGCATATTTAGTAAGCGCCTGAGTTGTGCATTTTCAGTTGACAATTGCGCTGCAGATGAACTGACCTGAGCGAGCTCAATACGACGACATTGCAGGGCTTCATTTTCATTTTGTATGAGCTCGGCTGCATTCATGAGGCCCTGCCCCCAGGTCACAACATCACGAGGGAACATAACTGCTTTTTGAGCAGGATAAAGACCCAATGAAAAAATTTGACGAACAGGGTCGAGCAGACGCGACTGTGTGTCTGTTACCAGAAAAAAAATTGACGTAATAAGCAAAAAAACAAAGATGATTTCTTGCGGCACGCCGCGTCGGAAAAGTGCGAGATTTGAGTTTTTTGACATGACTACTTGCAGGTAAACGTAACGAAATTGGCTGCGTTACCTAAAATCACGCCACCAAACACATTAATCGTCAATAAAAATAGCACCCAGTTTTTCTAGGTGTTCAAGTGCCTCACCGCAACCCCGCACAACACATGTCAGCGGGTCTTCAGCCACGACGACAGGTAAACCGGTCTCTTCTTGCAGTAAACGGTCTAAATCACGAAGTAATGCACCACCACCCGTCAAAGCGACGCCTTTGTCGGTAATGTCAGCGCCTAACTCTGGTGGCGTTTGTTCAAGCGCCATGCGAACCGCAGACACAATTTGGTTCAGTGGATCAGTAAGGGATTCTAAGATTTCGTTCGAAGACACCACAAAACTTCGGGGCACACCTTCTGCTAAGTTACGACCTTTGACTTCAATTTCGCGTACTTCGCCACCCGGAAACGCGGAACCAATTTCTTTTTTGATGTATTCAGCCGTGGGTTCGCCAATGAGCATGCCGTAGTTGCGACGAATGTAGTTCACAATGGCTTCGTCAAACTTGTCACCACCGACACGAACTGAGCCTTTATAAACCATACCGCCTAACGAAATAACGGCTACCTCGGTTGTACCACCACCAATATCAACCACCATTGAACCCGTGGCATCAGAAACGTCTAGACCGGCACCAATGGCTGCGGCCATGGGTTCTTCAATAAGATAAACTTGACTGGCACCAGCACCCAAGGCTGACTCGCGGATGGCGCGCCTTTCAACCTGGGTTGACCCACACGGCACGCAAACAATAATGCGTGGGCTGGGCGCAAACATATTGCGCGGGTGAACCATGAGAATAAACTGTTTGAGCATTTGCTCGGTGACGGTAAAGTCGGCGATCACGCCATCTTTCATCGGACGAATTGCCGTGATGTTGCCCGGTACACGACCTAACATTTGTTTGGCTTCACGACCAACTGCTTGAATAATTTTTTTACCGTGTGGGCCACCCTCATGACGAATCGCGACAACTGAGGGCTCATCAAGTACGATACCCTTGCCACGAACATAAATAAGCGTGTTGGCAGTACCTAAGTCAATTGCCATATCGGTTGAAAAAAAACTACGTAAGAAACCGAACATACGGGGTCAGCCAAAAAAGTTAAATTTAATTAGAAAAAACAAAAGCTTTCTGGTCGCTTTTGCCTGACTCTTATCATAACTTATAATCAGTTCTAACACCTATTTAAACTTACCCAGCTTGGTTTCAAACACTCATTAATTTTTAGCCTAAAACTTCATTTGGCTATTGCCTAAACTCATTCGACAATATTTAATTCTCTATATGGCCATTACTCTTTCAGACACTGCTCGCATTGCTAAATTAGCTCGACTGCACCTTTCACCCGAAGCGCAGCAACAAGCCAATACTGAACTTAATCAAATTTTTGAGTTAATTGCTGAGCTACAAGCTGTTGATACTCAAAACATTGAACCCTTGGCACACCCTCTTTCAATGATTGAAGAGGTTTCTTTGCGGTTGCGTGATGATGCCATCACCGCGCCAGGTGGCCAAGTAGAGCGAGAAGCGCTCATGCAAAATGCCCCAGGCCAGCATGAAGGCCTTTTTCTCGTACCGAAGGTACTCGATTAGCATGACAAATATTCTTAAAGATTTTCCTAGTATTGCCAGTCTGCGTGTCGCTCTAGACGATCATAAGATCAGTTCCGTCGAATTGACCCAGGCATTATTTAAAGAAATCGCTGCACAAAGTGAACTCAATGCCTTTGTTGATCTCAACCAAGAGCTATCACTCAAGCAAGCTAAAGCCGCCGATCAAACAATCGCAGCAGGTAAAGCGCAAAACCTCACGGGCATTCCCATTGCACATAAAGACATTTTTGTGACTAAGGGGTGGCACACCACCGCAGGTAGCAACATTCTCAAAGATTACAAAAGCCCATTTGATGCCCATGTGGTTGAGCAACTTATTCAGGCGGGCACCGTTTCACTCGGCAAGCTTAACTGTGACGAATTTGCAATGGGTTCAGGTAACGAGCACTCTGCTTTTGGCCCGACTCATAACCCCTGGCACCCAAAAGTTGTTCCAGGTGGGTCGTCAGGCGGGTCTGCAGCGGCCGTTGCGGCCGGGTTAGTTATGGCCGCAACAGGAACCGATACGGGTGGTTCAGTTCGCCAGCCTGCATCGTTATGTGGCGTCAGTGGCATCAAGCCAACCTATGGCACCGTTTCGCGCTATGGCATGGTTGCCTACGCTTCAAGTCTTGACCAAGCGGGCCCCATAGCACGCAGTGCCCACGATCTAATGTTAATGCTTGACGCAATGAGCGGCTTTGACCCGCGTGACGCAACCAGTATTCAAACCTGCCGTGGCGCTAATAACCAAAACGGGCGAGTCAAACAAGACTTTACTCAACATTGTCTGCGCTTAGCGCAACACGGTGCGAAACCATTTACTGGCTTACGTATTGGCGTTCCCGAAGAATACTTTGGTCCGGGCCTTGATAGCAACGTCGCCTTAGCGGTCACCGCTGCTATCGACCAATTTGAGGCGCTCGGCGCCCAAAAAGTGCGCATTTCACTACCCCATACGCGCTTATCAATACCCGCTTATTACGTTATTGCACCGGCTGAAGCGTCAAGCAATCTCGCGCGCTATGATGCGATTCGCTATGGTCACCGTACCGAAAGTTATACCGACTTGGCAGACATGACCGCACGCTCACGTAGCGAGGGTTTTGGTACCGAAGTGCAACGCCGTATTATGGTGGGCACCTACGTTTTGTCGCATGGCTACTACGACGCTTATTACTTGCAAGCTCAACGTATACGTCGATTAATTGCTGAAGATTATCAAGCTGTTTTAGGCGCACAATGTGACGTTATTTTGGGCCCAGTGAACCCGACCGTTGCGCCCCCAATCGGCGAAAAAAATCAAAGCCCCACCGCTGAATGGTTAGCTGACATTTATACGCTTAGTCTAAATCTGGCGGGCTTACCAGGCATGTCTATACCGTGTGGCTTTGCCCCGGGCTTTGACGGTCAACCCTTACCCGTTGGTTTGCAATTGATCGGTAATTATTTTGAGGAAGGCCAGCTCTTGGCACTTGCACACCAGTTTCAACTCACAACCGATTGGCATTTACGCCGACCTGAGTCTATAACAGGGGGTTCAACATGAACTGGGAAGTGGTCATTGGCTTAGAAGCACACGTTCAACTATCGACAGTTTCTAAAATTTTTTCTGGTAGCCCCACTCGCTTTGGTTCAGCCCCCAATACGCAAGCGAATGCTGTTGATATGGCTTTGCCCGGTTCGTTACCTGTTTTAAACCGCGGCGCAGTTGAGCGCGCTATTCAATTCGGTTTGGCAATTGGTGCTACGGTAACGCCACGTTCAATTTTTGCGCGAAAAAACTATTTCTACCCTGATCTACCTAAAAACTATCAAATTAGCCAGTATGAAATTCCGGTTGTACTGGGCGGTTCACTCAGCTTTTTAGTTGACGGCCAACCCACCACAATCAACCTCACACGCGCTCACCTCGAAGAAGACGCTGGCAAATCTCTACACGATAATTTTCCAGGTCCGCACGGTGAAGCCTCAACCGGCATCGATTTAAACCGCTCAGGCACACCTTTGCTTGAAATTGTTTCAGAACCTGAAATGCGCTCTGCCTCACAAGCCGTTGCTTACGCCCGCACCCTTCATAACTTAGTGGTGTGGTTAGGCATTTGTGATGGCAACATGCAAGAGGGTTCATTTCGTATTGACGCCAACGTGTCAGTTCGCCCATTCGGCCAAAAAGAATTTGGTACGCGCACAGAAACCAAAAACGTCAACTCGTTTCGTTTTTTAGAACGTGCCATCTTATTTGAAGTGCAACGACAAATTGAACTGATTGAAGACGGTGGCAAAGTCGTTCAAGAAACTCGCCTGTACGACTCAGACCGAGATGAAACCCGCAGTATGCGTAGTAAAGAAGATGCGCACGATTACCGCTATTTTCCAGACCCTGATCTACCCCCGCTCGTGATCAGCCCCGAATGGGTCGCGCAAGTCAAAGCCAACATGCCTGAATTACCACAGCAATTAAGCGAGCGCTTTGCCAGCACATATGGTTTGACTTCTGTTGATACGTTGCAGATTTGTCACAATCGCGAAACGGCTGCTTATTTTGAAGCTGTTGTAGAAAAACTTCCTGACAATCAAGGCAAGCTTGCTGCCAATTGGTTAAATGGCGAAGTCTTAGCTGCCCTAAACCGCGACAGCCTAGATATGACTTCTTGTCCCGTTAAGGCTGCGCAATTAGCCGCTTTACTGACACGAATTATTGACGGCACACTATCAAACAAAATTGCACGCGAAGTGTTTACCGCCATGTGGCTGGGTGAATCTGGCGGTGAACCTGACGCCATCATTGAAGCCAAAGGCTTAAAACAAATTAACGATAGTGGTGCGATTGATGCCTTGGTTGACGGCGTTTTGGCCGCCCACCCGGCAATCGTTGAAGAATATCGTGCGGGTAAACAAAAGGCCTTTAACTCCTTAGTCGGTCAAGTCATGAAGGCTGGGCAAGGCAAAGCCAACCCTCAACAAGTTAATGATGCGTTAAAACGTCGGCTTGATCAGTAAGTTGTATTTTTTGATATTTAGCACCTGATGCTTAATGTTTAGCGTGAGATGCCTGACGTTTAGCGTTAGATGACTAATATTTAATATCTAGCTGCTCACACCATATTTGGCACGGTAAGCCATGACGGCATCATGATATGCAGTAAATTCGCTTTGCGAACGCACCACTTCCAACACATCATTTAATGATGCAATGGTGACAACAGGTATGTTGAATTGATGTGACACCTCTTGTAGGGCTGAGCGCGCTGACAAATCATGGTCTGGCCCTGACCGTTCAGCGCGGTCGAGTGCAATTAAAACGCCCGCTGGCTGCGCACCCGCCGCCAAAATCAAATCAACTGACTCTCGCACTGAAGTACCTGCAGTGATGACATCATCAATAATGACAACGCGGCCTTTAAGTGGTGCACCCACAAGCTGCCCCCCCTCACCATGATCTTTTGCTTCTTTACGATTAAACGCAAACGGCACACTTTGACCCGCCATAGCAGGGTGCGCAGACAACGCCACAGCAGTCGAGGTCGCAAGTGGAATGCCCTTGTAAGCGGGGCCAAACAACATATCAAACGCCACGCCAGACTGCACTAAAGCATGTGCGTAAAACTGCCCTAACCGACCAACGCTAGCGCCATGGTTAAATAAGCCTGCGTTAAAGAAGTAAGGGCTTGTGCGGCCTGATTTGGTAACAAACTCACCAAACCGTAGCACCCCCTCGGTCAAGGCAAAGGCAACAAAGGCTGGCCGATCAAGAGCATCAGATAAAGGGGTATTGTGCGTGTTGTGTGCAGAGTTCGTCATCATCTCAGACAAAAAAGTGTAAAAATAAAGATTCTATTATCTTAATGCCTTGAGGTGTTCATTGTTTCGTGTCACATCACTTAATGTAAACGGTTTACGCAGCGCTTTTCGTAAAGGGCTCGATCAATGGCTTGCTCAGACCCACCCAGACGTTGTTTGCCTGCAAGAAATCAAAGCCCATCAAGTTGATCTGGCACCAGAGCTGATCAGACCAAACGGTTACCACGGGCATTTTTATTGTGCTGAAAAAAAAGGGTACAGCGGTGTTGGGCTATACACCCGCCAACCCCCACAAGATGTCATTGCTGGTATGTCAACAGATGAGTTTGACAGAGAGGGTCGTGTCATTAGAGCGAACTGGCCTGATTTAAGTGTCATCAGTGTTTACCTGCCCTCGGGTTCAAGTGGCGATGTCAGGCAAGAAGCCAAAATGCGTTGCTTAGACGCTTTTGGCCCCTGGTTAGCGAACTGCATGGCAGAGTATCGCAACACGGGGCGCGAATTCATTATCTGTGGTGACCTGAATATTGCCCACCACGAGATTGATCTCAAAAACTGGAAAGGCAACCTTAAGCATTCTGGTTTTTTACCTGAAGAACGCGCGTGGTTAACTCATATTTTCGACGATATAGGCTGGGTTGATGTCTTTCGCCAACTCGACCCCAGACCTGACCAGTTCACGTGGTGGAGCAATCGTGGTCAAGCTTGGGCTAAAAATGTGGGCTGGCGTATTGATTATCAAATTGCCACCCCTGGTATCGCAAAACGTGCCATGCAAAGCAACATATACAAAGACGCACGCTTTAGCGACCACGCGCCGCTTACCGTTGAATATGACCTGAGCTAAAAACGTACTGGGTGACTCAGTAGCGTGATGTTTTAACTAAACTTATGCGCTGAAAAAACTACGCTTGCTGGTCAAGTTTCTGAATATCAAGCCTGCGCCAAAACAGTAACACCAACCCCGGCACGGCAATCAAAACGGTAATTAGAAAAAAGTTTGCCCAACCCACCTCGTCAACGACGACAGGCGTTAAGGGGCCCGCTAAATAGGTTCGACCGACGGCTGAAATAGCTGATAACAGTGCAAACTGTGTCGCCGAAAAGTCTTTATGACAAAGACCCATCAGCAAAGCCACAAAAGCTGCTGTGCCCATACCTCCACATAAATTTTCTAAACCAACCGCTAAGGCCATGAGGCTTAATTGTTGTGGCACGACTGCAATAAGCCAGAAACCTAGATTCGATACACCTTGCAAAATACCAAACACCATGAGCGATCGATATAAACCTAGGCGCTCAAGCAAACTGCCCCCTATTAAAGCGCCAACAATCGTTGCAGCAAGCCCCATTATTTTATTCACGCTACCGACTTCTGTTGGGCTAAAGCCAGCACCACGAATCAAAAACGTAGTCGATAACGCACCGGCAAAGGCATCACCTAATTTGTACAGTACGATCAACAACAAAACGGTAAGCGCTTCGGGGCGAAGAAAAAAATCTTTAAATGGTTTAACAACTGCATCGCGCAACGAACTGGGCACATTGCCTGGGTGTTCAGGCTCTGGGGCAAACCAAGTAGCCAAAGACAATAGCAGCATTAAGATGCCCATTAGGTGGTACATGTTGCCCCAACCCAACCACTGATCAGCCAAAATCAACGCTAAGCCGCCCGATACCAGCATCGCCAAACGGTAACCCAAAACAGAAAAGGCGGCGCCTGCACCGCGCTCGCTCGCTCGCAACACATCAGTGCGATAGGCATCAAAGGCGATATCTTGTGTAGCAGAAAAGAATGCCACACAAACAGCAATCGTTGCCAACAAACCTAAGTTTTGTGAAGGTGAAAGATAGCCCATTAAAAATAAACTTAAGCCCAGAAGCACTTGAGTTAAAGCCATCCAGCCTCGTCGTCTTCCAAACAAAGGCGGTACATAACGATCAACCAAAGGCGCCCACAAAAACTTTAACGTGTAAGCCGTACCCACCAACGTCAAAAAACCAATCTGTTGTAGAGATATATTTTCAACCGTTGCCCAAGCCTGCAGGGTTCCGCCCGTTAGAGCTAGCGGCAACCCGCTGGCAAAACCCAACAACAATAAAGGCCCCACACGCCGATTAAAATATAAACTCATTTGACAGCCATTAATTAATCAAGCGTGAATCGATAAAGCGCTAAGGTTGAGCGCCAACCGGCCAACCATGACACCTCGCCATCAGGGCCGTAAGTGACACGGTCAATAATGCGCAACCCCAGCTTACGACACAAGTCTTCAAAGTCTTTCAGGGTACATAAATGTATGTTGGGTGTGTCATACCAAGCGTAGGGCATTTGACCCGTTACCGGCATGCGCCCCTTTAGTAAAGACCAGCCATGGGGCCAATAACCAAAATTAGGAAATGACACCACCCCTACTTTGGCAACCCGCACCATTTCTCGCAAAATATGCTCTGTGTGACGCATTGATTGCAGTGTTTGTGAAAGCACGGCTGTATCAAACCGTTGATCGTCAAACAAAGCCAAACCATTTTCTAAATTTTGCTGCACCACTTGAACGTCTTTGGCTACACACAACTGAACCCGATCGTCGCTTAACTCAACCCCAACACTTCGAACGTTTTGGTGACTCGACAAATATTCGAGCAATGCACCATCACCACAACCCAAATCAAGCACGCGGGTTGAATGAGGTATCCATTGGGCAATTTTCAATAAGTCTAAGCGCGATAGAAAGTCATTGGTTTTAGTTTCTAACAAAAGCGGTTGTGCAGCTGACAGCAAATCGGCTTGGTCTAACTGTAATGATTTTGCAATATTTTCAAAATATCGATACATCACACCGTGATAGCGTGCATCATCAAGCAAAAATGCATCATGGCCATGCGGTGCGTCAATTTCTGCATACGTGACAGGCGTTTCGTTTTTGACTAAGGCTTCGACAATTTCACGTGAACGACTAGGCGGAAAACGCCAATCAGTCGCGAACGATACCAACAAAAAAGACGCCCGAGCGGGCGCTAAAGCCAACGCTAAATCACCCCCTGTGTGACGTGCTGGATCAAAATAATCAAGTGCGCGAGTGATTAATAAATAAGTATTTGCATCAAAGTATCTAGAAAACTTTTCACCTTGATATCGAAGATACGATTCAACTTCAAACTCGACGCCATAACCGTAGTCGTATGCGGCGCCGGCTTCAGACTGGCGACGTGTTCGCCCAAATTTTTCTGCCATATCGTCGTCAGACAAATAGGTAATGTGACCGATCATGCGCGCGACCGACAACCCACGCTCAGGCACCGTATCATGAGCGTAATAATCGCCCCCGTGAAACGCTGGGTCAGTAATGATGGCGCGCCGAGCCACTTCGTTAAAGCCAATGTTTTGCGCCGATAATTTAGGGGTGCTCGCCACAACCACACAATGTGCAACGCGCTCTGGGCATGTAATAGCCCAGCTCATTGCTTGCATACCACCCAAAGACCCACCCATAATGGCTGCAAAGCGCACAATTTCCAAACGATCGGCCACACGCGCTTGGGCATGCACCCAATCTTCAACCGTCAACACGGGGAATGCGGCCCCCCAAGGCTTACCCGTTTCAGGACGAATAGACGCAGGGCCCGTTGAACCAAAGCAAGAGCCTAAATTATTTACACCGATGACAAAAAATATACGGGTATCAACAGGTTTACCCGGCCCAACCATGTTGTCCCACCAGCCGATTTCATCTGAGTTATCGGCTGAAACGCCAGCGACATGATGTGATGCATTGAGCGCGTGACAAATTAAAACGGCATTACTGCGTTCGGCATTGAGGGTGCCATAGGTTTGAATAGCTAAATCGTATTGCGACAAGACCTGATTGCTTTCAAGCAAAAGCGGTTCGTCAAAATGCATGAACTGGGTGTGCACCACACCGACAGATTTGGGTAACATTTTTGTCATGACGACTCTTTTAGCTGTTTTTATGGGGCGCCCGCAAGCCGTTCAAGCAAATCAGCGCCAAAAAAAATAATAATAATATCTTATCATCACAACTTTACTTACGAAAACACAGGGATTCTGCGCATTACCAAAACCTGGCATTTACTGCACACTGTTGAATTTTCTAAGAGTAGATATATGAAGAGGACAAGTGCGTATGTTGCCAACCCCGTTGTCTGGGCGTGAATTGCAGTGCTTAGAATGGGTCTCACGCGGCAAAACAAGTTGGGAAATTGGTGTGATACTGGCTTTAAGTGAACGAACCGTCAACTTTCATTTACTCAACGCCAGTCGCAAACTCAATGTGTATGGACGTCAAGCAGCTGTGGCACAAGCTATTCGCCTCGGGTTTTTAGGTGAGCTTACCTTAGAGAGATTGAGCGCATAAACTCTTCAGTGATTGTTGTGTTTAGATCGCTGGGGGGGCCTGTTGCGACAAACTGAATGAAGTAACCGCGGTGAATCAAGACTCGAGCCACCATGCGTATAGGTCGTGCACTCTGCGATTCGAGCACAAAAGGCTCACTATTTTGAGCTGAATTGGGCAGCGTAGCGCCTAAGTTTGCAGCAAGGCTTTGCAACAACACGTTTTTAAGCGCGGTTTGTTGATCTTGACTGAGCTCGGGCGGCAGAGGGGCATAACCCACAGCAAACAAGTTCTGTTTGACTGCAGCTGAAGTCAAAGAAAATTGCAAAGTATATTGGTCTAATTTTAACGAGCGTGACTCGGTTTGCACTTTTGCTGGAAAGGCCACCACGGCGCGACCATCGGCGACAGAAAGCTCTCGCCAGTTATATTCGGGTGAGCAGCCGGTCAAAAAAAACGTTGCCCCCATTAACGCCAACATTGTCAGCATTCGGCACGAAAAAAAAGCTTTAACGGAAAACATGATTTAACCCTATTAAACGGCTGGTTACCCTGCATCAAGAGGGTTACAAACGAAAATATAACAAAATTGTTTTGTCTAATGCTTACCGTACAATCAAAAGGTTACTTGGACAAATACGTCCTGCATTGAGGAATTTACGGTGTCAGATATTGTTTCAAAAAAGCTTGTGCTTTTAGCGTCACAGCCCACACTTTTGGCGCGTAGTCGTCGGGGTATTGAGAAAGAAGGGTTGCGCGTTGATACTAACGGCCTCTTGGCCCAAACACCACACCCCAATGCACTCGGGCGGGCTTTGACACACCCGCGCATCACCACAGACTATTCTGAATCATTACTTGAACTCATCACCGGCGTACATCATCAAGTCGATGATTTAATGAATGAATTAAATCAAATTCACAGAGTCGCCGCAGCGGGTTTAAGTCATGAGACCATCTGGAATCACTCTATGCCTTGTCTTTTACCTGAAGACGATGCCATACCCATTGCCTGGTATGGTCATTCAAATAGCGGCATGCTCAAACATGTGTACCGCCGAGGGCTGGCCCTGCGTTATGGTCGTACGATGCAATGTATTGCAGGCGTGCATTACAACTTTTCGTTTGATGATGCGCTGTGGGTTGCGTTGGCTGATCAGTCAAAAACCCCACTTAACAATAAAACGCAGCAATCAGCTGGCTATGTTGGCTTAATTCGAAACTTTTTACGTTACAACTGGTTATTAATGTATTTGTTTGGGGCATCGCCCGCCGTTTCAAACAACTTTACGCGTGGTCGTGACGTCGGCATGCCCGCACTTGATTCTGACACCTTGTTCTTACCTTACGCGACGAGTTTACGCATGAGTGACTTAGGTTATCAAAACAAGGCTCAATCTGCGCTTAAGCTTTGCTATAACCATCTTGATACCTTTTTAAGCCGACTTTACGATGCAGTCACCACCCCATGGCCACCCTACGAGGCGATGGGCACACATCAAAAAGGTGAATGGGTTCAGCTCAATTGCAACCTATTACAAATCGAAAACGAGTTCTACTCAACCATTCGACCTAAACGTACAACCGCACGAGGCGAGCGCCCGATTACAGCTTTATCGAAGCAAGGCGTGCAATATGTTGAAGTTCGTTGCTTAGACATTGACCCATTCGAACCCTGTGGCATTGGGCATGATACGGCTCGGTTTGTTGACATTTTCTTACTGTATTGCGCGCTTCACGAAAGCCCACTTTTTGATGAAGAGGGCCATTGTGCTGAAAGCACTGAAAACTTCAAACGTAGCGTTCGCGAGGGGCGCAAACCGGGCCTTTTGTTATCGCGCGCGGGTAACCCCGTGACGCTGACTGATTGGGCACACGATTTACTCAAGCAGATGCAACCCTGCGCCAAAGCGCTCGCTGAAGCAACGGGAGATACGCGCTACTTAGATGCCTTAGCCATACAAGAGGTCAAAATTGATCAACCCCAACTAACCCCTTCAGCTCGTGTACTCGAGGCCTTGCAGACGAGTAAAAAAGGGTTTCAAGCGTTTGCGTTCAATCAAAGTAAAGACCACATGTCAGTCTTAAAGTTTGCTGGCCTGCTACCTGCCGAGCAAAGCCAAGCGGCGATGCAACGGCAAACCTCAATTGAGGCACAAAATGCGCTTGAAGCGCAACAGTGCATGTCGTTTGAGGAGTACGTGGCGCAATTTAACGCGGCATTGTCTTTAGAGAACTAAATTTGGTGCGCCCGACAGGAATCGAACCTGTATCGAGAGCTTCGGAAACTCTTATTCTATCCATTGAACTACGGGCGCCAAGGCTTGCATTATACGCATTCAGGGCTAAAAGCCTAACGAAGAACCCCGTGACAATATTGTCTAGCCAGCCCCGCAAGGCAACCAAGACGTCATAACCCTGAAAGGTTCAATAACAGTATAATAATCAGAATTTTTAAGTAACTGGTTAAGCAATTGATTTAGCAACTAATTTTGCAACTAATTTAGCAACCAATTAATATCTGATCTAGGGAAACTCTGAAAAAGTCCCCGAATTCAGAGAACTCGGGACGCGGTTAATTGTCTGATTAGTATCGCAAATTTTTCGATCACGATCATGCCCCAATTGAGCTTTTCTGATATTGAATTCGATGCCAAGCGTAAGCAAACGCGG
>CAMCYB010000002.1 GCA_945883615.1 Bordetella parapertussis
AGGTTGCCCAAAGCGATGGGTATTCATCCCGATGTTCTTGCACCATTCGCACAGCACGCTCACGGACTTCGGGGGAAAAGGTATTTGATTTTTTCATGACAATATTCTCTCAGAAAATAATGCCTCCTCAAAACCCGGGGCGATTCAAATACCCAGGCGTGTCAGCGACTGAATTTGTACCCGTGACCATGCTCATTACTGCACTCGTATTTGCCGGGGCTGCTGCGTTTTCGTTATGGGGTTTACGTGAGCGAACAGCGACTGACCCAGTTAAATCCACTGTTTCAATCAAGGCTGCCGTGTTTAAGCGGTTATTACAGACGTGGCGGCAAGCACAGGCATACCCTAATTTCGTTTGGTTTATGTGGTGTACGGTTGCTTATCAAGGCGGTGTTGCCGTCGCCATTACCTTAGCAGCGATTTATGCAGAACAAGAAATTGGCTTTTTACCTCAAGAAACCATGGCTCTTATTTTTGTTTTAAATGTAGCGGCGGCATTGGGTGCGTGGGTGTTGGGTTACGCCCAAGATCGTTTTGGGCATAAGCCGGCGTTGAGCTTGACACTGGTTGGTTGGGTATTTACGTGCGTAATTGCAGCTCTTGCAACCAGCAAGGAAGTTTTTTGGTGGGCAGCAGTTTTGGCGGGTCTTTGTATGGGGTCAAGTCAGTCGATCGGCCGGGCTATGGCAGGTATGTTGTCACCGTTTAATCACCGCGCCCAGTATTACGCCCTGTGGTCGTTTGCAACTCGTCTAGCCAGTATTATTGGGCCCATTACATACGGTTTGATCACCTGGTCGACGGGCGGCAATCAACGTTGGGCGTTAGTGAGTACCAGTTTGTTATTCGTATTGGGGCTATATTTATTGCGTAAAGTAAACTTTAGCCAAGGTGTCAGTCAAGCAAATGGTTCGGTTTAGTAGTTCTGCTTATATATAAAAAGACCATACTGTTAAATGCACAACGTATTAACTGCAAGATTTAAGCTGTGCGCCTTAATTAAGCTGAGCGCCGTAAATCAGTGAGTGAAACAGAAATTTTAGTGGGTTTATGTAGCAGTTCAATCATGACTAAGGCCCGGCTTTCCCCGTCATCCATTTGATAAATTAAGTCTAACCCTGCAAAAGCACCTTCTTTCATTTGTACTAAATCACCTGGTTTGTAGGGTGAAGGTGCTTTTTGAACAACGTCATGACAGGTCTGTAATGATTCGATGAGTTCAGGGTCAACGCGCAAGGGGTCAGTACCAAACGTGACAAGCTTGCTGACGCCAAAAGTAGAACGAATAGGTGACCAGCTTCTACCTTGCATGCCGATATCAAGTGAAATAAACATATACCTTGGAAATAAGGGCTCTTGAATAATTTCAACTGAACTTTTTAAAACTTTTTTCTTTGGAATAGTGGGTAAAAAACAGTTGTAACCCTGCAATTCAAGATTGTTTAACGCGCGCGTTTCTTGTCGGGGTTTAGTATGTACAACGAACCAATGCATCTTTATCTACCCAGTTAATAATTTACCAGTTTAGCCGAAATTAACTACCAATTTGATGACTAATTTTAGAAATGATCATAACTTTTCTTTAAATTTGTGCGATGCATAGGGTCTTTTACAGAGCTGTTTTTTGTTTGGTTAGATGGTTAATCGCATTGACCAATGTCTCGGCGGGTTGCGCCCCTTCAATGAGATACTTTTCTTCAATAACAAAAGCAGGCACAGCATGAATGCCTTTGGCTTGCCATGTTTGTTGTGCTTCGCGAACAGCTTGGGCATAGGCGGTTGGGTCATCAACGACCGACGCTGCCGCCTCGGCATCAAGCCCTGCGCGCGTCACAGCATTCAATAAGGTTTGGCGGTCATCCATGTCAACAGCGAGCGTAAAGTAAGCGGCTAACAATTCTTTTTTAAGACTTAAAGCGGCTTGGGCATCAAACTTTTCTTCAGCCCAAAACATTAAACGATGACAATTAAAGGTGTTGTAAACACGTTTACGACCCTCAGGGTGAAAAGTGAAGCCGACTTGAGCACCGCGCGTATAGATGTTTTGTTGATTTTTAAGCACCTGCTCGGCACTCAGGTTGTACTTTTCAGTCAGGTGTTCAATCACGTCTTGCCCACCCAGCGGCATGTTGGGATTTAACTCGAAGGGTTGCAGATGCACCTCAACCCTAACTGCTGGGTCAATTTGCTCTAGGGCGCGATCAAGCGTTGATAAACCCACGGCACACCAAGGGCAAGCGATATCAGAAACCAAGTCAATGCGAATAGTTGTTGTCATTTAACGTGAAGTCTCGTTCGGTTTTGAATGAGTTAAGCCAGACTCATTTGGTGTGTCTAAGCGCCGAGGGGCCTCTGAGTCAATGAGTGGGTAGGCATCAGCAACATAAGCTGGGCCTTTCATGACCATAACTGTGAAGGCACCCACTGCAAGGGTAAATAAGGCTGTCCATAACGTAGCAAGAAGGCTGAAGGTATAAATATCGACCGTCGTGATGAATTTTGCGACTAAGTAGGTCGCCTCGTTCATTGACCCGAGGCGCGCTATGAGCGAGGGTAATGAAATAATGATTGTTCCCACCCAAAACACTTTGTGTAGCAAGCGTAATATTTTTCTTTCAAGCCCTGGCGGTGACTTTTCAAAGCCAGGTAACTTTTTGAATAGGTCAACCATACTTTTCCCCTTTACCTAGTTTGTACCACCATGCGTACAAAGCAGGTACAAAAATAAGCGTAATCACCGTGCCAACTAAAACACCACCAATCAGCACGTAAGCCAATGGCCCCCAAAAACTATCGAAGGTAAGGGGTATGAAAGCGAGTGCAGCCGCTAGAGCGGTCAACACCACAGGGCGAGCCCGATGCACTGCCGCTTCAATCACCGCCTCTTGTGCAACCAAACCCTCATTGAAATTGTCGGCCACTTGTTGCGTCAAAATCAATGTGTTGCGCATCAAAATACCTGCTAAACCAATCAGACCGAGCAACGCCACAAACCCAAAAGGCTGCCTAAAAATTAATAAGGCCAATACAGCGCCAATTAAACCCAACGGGGCTGTAGCAAAAACAATAAAAGTACCCGAAAAAGAACGCATTTGCAGCATCACAAAAATGAGCAAGAGCCCGAGCATTAACGGCTGTAGTTTTTGAATGGATGCATCAGCTTTACCTGATTGTTCAATAGACCCTGCAATACTGATGCGATAACCGTCAGGCAAGCTTGCACGCAGGGGCTCAAGCGTTTTCCAGACGGCCATCGTGACGTCGGGTGGTTGCGCGTTGATGACGTCTGATTGCAACGCTAAAAAGGGTTCACGATTTAAGCGTTTTATAACAGGCTCTTCATATTTGATTTCAATTTTACCGACCTGTGCTAATGGAACTTTACGACCGTCTTGCGTTTTGAATTCAATGGCAGACTGAAGGCCAGCCGGGTCGCGCAAACCACGAGCGCGTACTTCAACTGAACGTATGTCTTGACGCACTTCAGTGACCGCCATACCGTCAAGTTGAAATTGCAATTGCTGAGAGATGTCGCGTGGTGTTAAACCCATTGCTATCAGTCGCTGTGAATCGGTATCAATGTGAAGAACGGGCACTCGTTCGTCCCAGTCAAGATTGATGTCGGTGACATGAGGGTTTTGTGCCATGATGGCACGCGCTGCGTAACCAATTCGGCGCAATTCGTTGGTATCAGGTCCATAAATTCTAAAGCTCACCGGCCAGCGCACAGGCGGCCCAAATAAAAGGCGCGACACATGAACCCGAGCGCCAGCATAATCACCTGCTTGAATTTGTTTTTCTAATAGATGAATGAGCTTTTCACGTGATTTAACGTCATGGGTTACAGCAATAATTTTGGCAAAAGCAGGGTCAGGTAGTTCTGGGTTCGCTGAAATAAAGAAACGGGGCGCGCCGGCGCCGATATATGCCGATAAGGTTTTGATCTCTGGCAGTTTAACAATGGCCTGTTCTATTTTTTGGGCGATTGCATCAGTATTCGCCATGGCGGTACCTTGCGGTAGGTACACACTGATGAGCACTTCTGGTCGATCAGAGCTGGGGAAAAATTGCTTTTCAACAGGCCCAATCATGCCAAAAACGCTCAATATGAGTAGGCCCACTGTGCCCAATACGACTGTTTTACGATGTGCGACGCTAAGATTGATAACCCGACGTAACCAATGGTAAAGGGGTTTGTCGTAGGGGTCAGCGTTGTGTGCAGGATCTGTTTGGTAATCGGGCAAAATTTTCACACCCAAATAAGGCGTAAAAGTTACCGCAACCAACCAAGAAATAAGTAAAGCAAAAGCCAGTACCCAAAAAATACCACCTGCGTATTCGCCGACTGATGAACGTGCAAAACCTATGGGTACAAAACCTGCTACGGTGACCAGCGTACCAAACAACATGGGCGCGGCTGTTGCATTCCAGGCATGGGTGGCAGCGCGCACTCTGTCCCACCCTTGTTCCATCTTAACAATCATCATTTCAATTGAAATAATGGCATCATCAACCAATAAACCTAGAGCAATGATCAGAGCGCCAAGGGTAATGCGATCAAGGTTCATACCCACCATTTTCATCAGCAAAAAGGTCAAACTCAGCGTCACGGGTATGGCAATACCTACGATTAAACCCGCACGTAAACCAATCGCTAAAATACTCACACCCATCACCACAATAACGGCAACCAAAAATTTAATCTGAAAGAGATTGACTGCACCTGAAATGGCTTCAGCTTGATTGGTTAATTGCGTGAGCGACATACCGAGTGGCAACTGTGTGCGTTCTTTTTCAAGAAAGTCTTTGATACGGTCACCCACTTTAAGACCGTTTTCACCTTTTTGCATCACCACACCAAGAATCAAGGCATCTTGGTTGTTGGCGCGTATGAGGTAAGTTGGTGGGTCTTCGTAGCCTTGTTCTACTTTTGCAACATCACCTAAACGAATGATCCGGTTGCCAACGCGTAATGGCACATCAGCTAATGCAACGGGGTCAGATAAGTCGGCGTCAACCCGCACAAAGACCCGTGGCCCTGCGGTTTCAATACGCCCTGCGGGTACAAGCTGGTTGTTGGCTTGAATGGCATCAAGAATACTTTCGGGCGATACGCCAAGGTTAGCAAGCTTAACGTTGTCAAAATCAATATGCACACGTTCAGGTCTTTCGCCAACCAAAATAACTTTCTGTATGCCTTCAATCAATTGCAATCGATCACGAATTTTTTCCGCATCGCGGGTGACATCACGCATCGGCAAGCCTGGTGCAGTGATGGCGATCATGGTGAAATAGACGTCTGAAAAGTCGTCATTCACGATTGGCCCAATGACCCCTTTAGGTAATTTGCCCGCTTCATCTTGCATGCGTTTGCGCACTTGATAAAGTAACTCGGGCACTTGAGTGGCAGGTGAGTAATCTTGAAACTCAACCAGCATGTCTGCTCTGCCAGGGCGAATCGTCGTTTCTAAGCGATAGAAGTATTCAACTTCTTGAATACGTTTTTCAAGACGGTTAACCACTTGATCTTGTAGTTGTTGTGGCGTGGCGCCTGGCCAAAGTACCGAAACAACCATGACACGCACTGTAAAGGGTGGGTCTTCAGCGCGCCCAAGTGAGTTGAAAGCATAGACGCCAGCAAGAATCGATAAAATTAAAAAAAATAGTGTGACAGATCTTTCTTTGACAGCAAGCGCCGATAAGTTTGGAAAACTCACGGCGCAATCTCTCGAACAGGCATGCCCGGTTCAAGTAAATGGGTGCCCAAAGAAATCACTTTTGAACCCACAGGCAAGTTGGCTTCGATAACGGCTGTTTCAGTATTGAGCGACATGATTTTGACCGCAAGCGGTTGTGCTTTGCCCTCAAAAATCAACCAGACTTGTGGGCCTTGCCCCCGTTCATCAAGCGCACCAATCGGTACGGTCGTTAATGTTTTTTCTGGCTCTGCAGGAGCAGTCGAGTTTGAAGTAGAGAGTATTGAGGGGCTATTCAAATTAACCCTGGCGACCGCACCCAACGGCCAGGGTCGTGGCAAAGCATCTAATTGATATCTTGCTCGCATTGTGCGGCTTATCGAGTCAGCACTGCCGGCGACTTCACGTAAGGTGACTGAAGCCTCTTGGTTATTAAACTGAGCCAGACCTGTTGTTGGCGCAATAAAGCCTTCAGGTAAAAACACTTCAACTTCAAGTGGCCCTGTATGCGCCAGCGTACCGATGGGTTGACCCGCTGCGACAACCTGACCGGCTTCGCCCGTTAATTCAGTGACTATGCCATCATCGGGCGCAGTGAGGTGACCGTATTCTGTTGCATTGAGCGCCTGTTTTTGCCTCGAAGTGGCCGCGTCATAACGTGTTTGTGTTTCTTTTTCTTGTAACAGTATGCGGTCAAAGCCTTGTTGACTAATGTACTTTTCTTTAAGTAATTGCCGGTTGCGTTGCGTGTCAGCTTTTGCGGTGTTTAAGGCTGAGCCCGCTGCCGCAACTTCAGCTTTAGAAGCCTCTAGAATTTGATTTAAATCTCTTGGGTCAAGCTCAAATAAAAGTTGCCCTTTTTTAACTGTTTGACCAGCTTGCACGAATCGTTTAGCGATACGGCCATTAATTTGAAAGGCGATAGGCGTTTCAATTTCAGCACGTATGGTGCCTGATAATGCCAATACGGGCTGTGATGCGGCGACGGCAGATTCAGTACGAACAGCTTGAGGGGGTGTTGGGGTGTCGTCGTTTTTATTTCCACAGGCCGAAATCAACAGCACGGAAGCCAGAAGAAAGCGTTTCATTTTAAAAAGCATAATAAGCCTGAGCAACACACTAAAATATAGTAAAACAAATAATGAAAGTTAAGTTTTTGATCGCAAGCAAAGTATGATTAATATTTTAATTTATTGACGCAAACTAGAGGCTAAATGGCACACCATAACAAGCGTGTTGCAGTGGTTGGGGCGGGAATTGCTGGTGCTGCTTGCGCCCACCACCTCGTTGAATCAGGGTGCACGGTAACCCTGTTTGATAAAGCCCGAGGGGCTAGCGGTCGATTGTCAACACGGCGAACCGATAGGGCGCATTATGATCATGGTGCACAGTATTTCACCGCACAATCTGACGCTTTTATTGCGCAAGTTAACGACTGGCTTGTGCGCGGTGTGGTGGCATTGTGGCAGCCTCGCGTGGCCAACCCCGATTCGCAGCAATGGTTCGTCGGTTTACCTGATATGCCCGCTATTGTTCGAGATTTGGTCAAAAACATCGATTTACATGTCAATACCCGCATTGAAAGTATTGAACGAATTGAACGTGTTGAATGTATTGGAAGTGTTGACTCGTCACAGCCAGAGCATGGTGGTGCTGTCATTCATGCGTCACAGCCCGCACTCAGCGCAGCGATCACCGACCCTTTCACATGGCAATTAACCACTGACAAGGGCGAGGTTTTTGCTAACTTTACCGATGTGGTGATTGCCGTACCGCCGGTTCAAGCGGTGCCTTTGGTTCAACCCGTTGCTTCAAGCATGGTTGGCTTACTGAACTCAATTGAAATGTTGCCCTGCTGGACAGTGATGCTCAGTACGACTGACTCAGTCACTACCGCTTTGCCAATTGACGCTGAAAGAGTTGTTGATCACCCCACACTAGCTTGGTGGGCGCGAAACGACAGTAAACCAGGGCGAATGCAGCATAAGGGTCAGACTGACTGGGTGATTCAAGCAACAGCTGACTGGACTTTGACACACTTAAACACTGACCCAGCTGATGTGATACGCTTACTGTGCGACGCTTTTTGGCGCCATGTTGGCGTTCAAACGTTGCCTCAGGTGCAGCAGTCGATGGCACATCGTTGGTTATATTCGCGTCGCCATCTTGAACCGCTTTCAACGAAACTGAGCCTGTGGGCTGCTAACTTACGATTAGGTGTTTGCGGCGACGGCATGATTCATAGCCGGGTTGAGTCAGCGTATTCTTCCGGTATCAACATGGCAGAAACGGTACTCGGTGAAAACTAGCCCGAGCGCATCATCACGTAGTTTTTATGAATGAAGTGTATAAGCGTGACAACGGTCAAGACAATACCCAGTATTTGAAGCGGGGCATTGATCACTAAATCGAGCTTGCTTGTCGCCAACAGGTAAATATTAAAAACCCCAACAATGGCAATCAGGCGCATTAACCAGGATGTGGGGGTGAACAAACTGTCAGGTAAATAGCGGCACATGACAACACCCAATAACCCGCTAAATAGGCCCAGTGCTGCGCCCATTAAGATGTCGTCAAGCCAATGAACGCCAATAGCGACGCGAGCAATGGCCGCAAGAGTCGCAATGCCAAACAGCCAGAAAAAAGGTTTGCGTTGAAGGGCAGGTATTGCAAAATACATGGCGGTTGCCACAGAAAAAGCAGTTAATGAGTGGCCTGAAGGAAATGCATGGGCGTGCATGGCTTCTTCTAAAATAAAAAAAGTACTGTTGTCGAGTACGGCTGGTGGTCGTGGCATATCAAAAATTAATTTAAGTGAACGCGACAAAATACCCGCTGGAATGCCCGCCAAAATCGTAGCCATCATGACGCGTGGTGCAAAAATTAGCATGGGGAATGCCATGGCATATATACCCCAGCCATTACCTAAATTAACAAAAAAGCCCCAAAGACTATTGGGCCACATTTGCAACCATGCGTTTAAAAAATAAAAACTTTGCTGTTTTGTCACAAACAGCATGGTCATGCCCCAAAACGCGAGGGGAATCACAGGTAGCCACCAAGCAAATTTTGGTATGGTTAGGGGGTTTTGATTGTCAGGTTGTTTAAGGTTGTTCAAAGACATGTCTTTTGTAAGCGTGATGCAGTAAATTGAAGGCTGATAGCCTGTAAAACGCGTTCAACGCTGATTGCTTGCATGCAAACATTATTTAAGCACGGTGTTTTACGATGGTTGGCTGCGCTCACACAAGGTGAACACGCCAAGCGGGCAGTTATTGCAATTGAATGACCCAGTGAACCATAGAGCTCTGGTGTTTCAGGGCCGAACAAAACAACGGTATGCAGCGGTGTAACAGCAGAAAAGTGACCCGGCCCAGAGTCATTCGTCACCATAACATCAGCTAAGGTATAAAGCGCGGGTAATTCATTAAAAGTGACTTTGCCAGCCCAGTTTAAGGCGTGCTTGACGTTTGCTTGGGTTCGCACCTTTTCTACATATGCAAATTCTGAAGGCGAGCCAGTTAACAAAATGAGTGCCTCGGGCCAAGTACGAAAGATTTCTTGAGTTAAAGAAGCAAAACGCTCAGGTGCCCATCGTCTTTGCACGAGCAAATCGCTCGCGTTAGCGTTCACTAAAAATAGGGGTTGTTGACCTAGGCTAAATGAAATATTGGCTTGACTGGCAGCGACCTCAATTTGAGTGAGTACTTTTAGGCGTTGCGCAGCCGTTACGATGGCTTGTGCCAGTTCAATAGGCTGCTCAGGCAGGGCTACTTTGCTAAAAGGCACTTCTTTTTCTGTTGAAAATGCAGCGTGTACCAATGATAAAAAATTATGGGCAATGTGTATGTGCGCGTTGTAGTGCACTTTATGCGTCAACATATTGCCTCGCCACAGCCCTTCACCATGAAAAATATGATAACCAACACGCCGTGTGGCGCCACTCAAGCCAGAGAGTAGGGCTGTAAACCTAGAAAAAAGCTCTAGGTCTATGACGGTATCAATTTGATTTTGACGGGCCCACCATAAAAAACGTAGCGTGTCGCGTATTAATGGCCACAAACCTGATGAATCAATGGAGAAGGCATGGTCAGGTGAGACGGTATTGAGTAGCGTTAAGCTGGGTTGATTACTTTTGAAAATTAAAAAGTACAGTTCGGCGCCGCGCGCTTGTGCATCGCGCATAGCCGGATCAACCAATATTGCACTACCCATTTCAGAGAGTTCTATAAAAAGTATTTTTTTAGGTTTGAAGGGTTTTTTTTCTGCATTGAGCCCCTCAGCACCTGCGCCGACATGTAGGCTTTTGATTGATTGTGCTTTTTTTGTGTTGCCCCTTTCATGCCACCAGTCGAGCATGGCAACAATTGGGGTCGCGATCGCACAAAGCGGAATTCCCGCCAGACGATCAATGGTGCGCATCGTATCAACATTTAAGCTCATAGTTTTGCATTTTAGACGGCAAATACAATACCTAGTATTTTTGTCTTTTTTTCACTAAAACCCAGGTGGCGGGCAAGTAGACCAGCAAAATAATAAGCCCGTAGGTTATTGAGGCGAGTAAGGTCGTACTCACAGGAATACCCCATAGGCTTAGCACCGCTGATAGTGTGGTTTCACGTAACCCCCAGCCTGAAATGCTGATCGGTAACATCATCAGCAGGCCCAAAGCGGGTATGCCAACTAGCAGAGCCTCAAACGGTACGGTCACGCCGTAGGCGAGCAAGCAAGCCCCAAATGTGGCTAAAGTTAGCAGGTGTACGGTGAGGGAAATCGAAATCTGCGCCATATTAATGGGCCAGTCAAACACGCTTTTAAGCCCATTCATGCCAAGAGGTAAACGGGTTGCATTCAGTAGCTTTTGAACCCAGCGCAAAAAATAGGGAAACTTAAATATCACCCCAAAAATTAAAATGCCACCCACGATTGCCACGAGTAACAATATGCCGATCGGGTTTGCCAAGGGTGATATGGTTAGACCCGCAATAATGAGACCCATAGCCCCGAGTAAAGTATTTCCTAACAGACCCATGCCACGATCAAGGAAAACAGCAAAAACGCCGTATCGAATGGCAGGGCTGCCATCAATCGTTTGTTGCCGGCTACCTTGCAGGGCGCGATAGCTATCACCCCCCAGCGTTGAGGGTAAGCCTTGGTTTATTAAGCCACCTGCAAAATACAGCGCGACATAACGTTGCCAAGGGTTTGAAAGGCCAGTGCGTTGCATGATAAAACCCCAACGACCAGCCGCCAGCAGGTTAGCCATCAAAATTAAAAAAAGTGCCAACACAAGCCAACGCAACTGTAAATTTTGGCTCTCAACCCATAAAACTGACCAGTCAATATGACGAAAAGCAAGCCATAGCAATGCAAACGAAAAAACCAGCCTGATAACAAACCAAACATTGGGTGTGAGACGCTTCATTTGGCTTCGCCTTGCCAGTTTTCGCAGCGGTAATATGTAAACTGAGATGTGATGCGCCCTAAACGTTGAACAGCGAGTTGATCAAGTTCAACACAACGGGCATATTGTTGGGCTGAAACGGGTGGTTGATAGGGAACTTGTGACCAGTTGACATACAACGTATTTTGGCCTTTTTGAGGGCTTCCAAACCAGATATCAAACTGGTCAAAGCGATCGTCTAAAACTTGAACCGGCAGGGGTCGTGAGTACCAGGCTAAACGGCTTGCCAGCGTCCAGTTGCTGACCGTTAATATTTGAAGTGATTGCTGTTTGGCAAGTGTTTGAGCCAGTTGACCGGCTTGGTCCCAACCCCAAAGATCGGCTAGGGGGTTTTTTTGATGGAGTGGGTGTTGTGCACTTAAGCCCGGCACACCGATAAAAAATAGCATGACAAAAGCCAACCCACATAAAACGGCTTGTAAGCTGACTAAGATGGCCAACGCTTTATGCTTACCAAGCTGCCAATGCAGCGCCAACGGGTTAGCCCCAAGCACAATGGCGCTTAACCAAGCGGGTGCTAACCAGTGCGCAAGTGTACGACCCCCACCAGCCATGTACGCCGTCACAACAAAAGGCACAATGATAAATAGCGATAAGCCCCATATGATGCGGTTGGGTTGCTGGCGTAAGAATTTGATCACGCCGATCACAATGGCCACAATTAAGGGCCCAAATGCAGCGATTTGTAAACCAATAAAAACCCCAATGCCTTTTATATGCCAAGCGCTGCCGCTACTATGTTTGATTTGATAAGCGAATGAAACCCAGTCGTGTTGCGCATTCCAAATGATGACGGGGGTAATCATGATGCCCGCAATCAGCACGGCAAGCCATGGGCCTCGTTGAAGCAATGCCTTCCAACCTAGATTGATCACGACAGCACCCGCAACCGCGACGGCAAAAAGAACCGCCGTATATTTGCTTAACCCGGCTAAACCTAACCAAATACCTAAATAAACCCAGTACTTTAGGGTTGAGGGGGGCGTTGAGAGTGAAACCTTTGGCGTTGGCGTTGCGGGGGTTGCATGAATGAGGCGCAATGTTGTTTGCATGATGCCCAATACGATGACAAGTAGCAGTGTGTCGGGCAACAAACCGACGCCCAGTACATGCATGACGGGGGCAACCAAAATGGCTATCACGGCCCATCGACCTGCTGCGCCTGCAGGTATTGATTGCGACCAAACGGGTACAGTAAGTCTGAGTTGTTCAGCCAAATGCCAGGCCATGACCGTGGCGAGCCACCAGCATACTTGCGGTATCAGTCGCAAGACCCAGTCAGGGGCGTTGACGTAAACTAATGGCCATTGAACCCAGCCGACGAGTGGTGGGTGATCAAAATAACTGAGTGCAAGGTGCTGCGCGTAAAGAGCATAATGCGCTTCGTCAACAGACAGCGTAAGTAGTGCAGAAAAACCGAAATGAATCAAAGCCCCAAGCAACAAAAGCCCGCGCACAGAGATGCGGGGCTTTAGATTTGAATCATTGGGTATTAAGAATTCAAGAATTCGCAAAATGAGTATTTTTATTTTTTAAAGCACCAGCAAGCGCGGTGAGGTTAGCGACTCAGGTTTTAAAATCTCATCAAGTTTAGCTTGTTCAAGCAAGCCTCGTTCAAGCACAATATCATAGACACGCTTACCTGTTTCGAGCGCCTCTTTGGCTACGTCGGTTGCGTTTTGATAACCAATATAGGGGTTAAGCGCTGTTACTAGAACAATTGAACGGTCCATATGTTCTTGTAAAACAGATGCGTTTGCCGTAATGCCGTCGACGCAGTTGACCTCAAGTGTATAAAGGGCGTTTGTTAAATGTGACACGCTTCTAAACATTGAGTAGGCAATGATGGGTTCAAAGGCGTTGAGTTGAAGTTGACCGGCCTCAGCTGCAAAGGTAATTGTAATGTCGTTGCCAATGACTTCGTAGGCGACTTGATTCACCACTTCAGGTATGACAGGGTTAACTTTGCCAGGCATGATGCTTGAACCCGCTTGTTTGGCAGGCAAATTGATTTCATTTAGGCCTGCGCGCGGGCCGCTAGACAATAAACGCAGGTCGTGGCAAATTTTAGAAATTTTGACTGCAATACGTTTGAGCACACCTGATAACTGTACAAATGAGCCCACGTCTTGAGTCGCTTCAATTAGGTTGGCTGCTGTTATTAAAGGTAAACCTGTTACGGCCACCAAATGTTCGCAGGCGGCCCGAGCATAATCAGGGTGAGTATTGATGCCCGTACCGATGGCTGTGGCACCCATATTAATTTCGCAAATTAACGGCAAAGCTTCTTGAAGCCTCAAAATGTCTTCACCCACCATTACTGAGTAAGTATGAAATTCTTGGCCGAGTGTCATCGGTACGGCATCTTGTAGTTGCGTACGACCCACTTTTAATAAGTCTTTAAACTCGACTGCTTTACGTTCAAATGACGCTTGTAAAGAGTGCATATTGATTAATAAGCGCTCGCAACCCCGATACGTGGCAAGTTTAAGCGAGGTGGGGTACACGTCGTTAGTTGATTGGCTCATGTTGACGTGTTCATTGGGGTGTAAAAACTGGTATTGACCCCGCATATGACCCATGATTTCTAAGGCGCGATTGGCAATCACTTCGTTGGCATTCATGTTTGTTGAGGTGCCTGCGCCCCCTTGAATCATGTCAACTTTAAATTGGTCGTGTAGAGCCCCATTTAAAATTTCTTGTGCTGCAGCAATGATGGCTTCGCCCCGAGTTTGGTCAAGAAAACCTAATTCTTGATTAGCCATCGCGCAAGCAATTTTAATTTCAGCTAAAGCTCTAATTAAGTCGGGCGAGGCAGAAATGGGTAAATCACTAATCGAAAAGTTTTCAATAGCACGTAGGGTGTGAACACCATAGTAAGCATCAAACGGCACATCGCGGTAACCCAATAAATCGTGTTCGCTTCTGTGCGTTGGGTAGGGTTGATTTAATGTGCTTGACATGATGGCTCCGATAATAAGTAAGCAAGATGCAACATATAAGATTTATTTAGTTAACGATATGCCATTTAACTAAACCGTTAGGGTAATTGTTCAACGTTAAAAGTGCGCCAGCCTAATGCGCGATTGCTATCAGGTTTATACACCCGAACGGTACCTTTGGTGGCAATAAACCCTGGTGGAAATTCAAGACTCCCTTGAACAAGTTGGTGCGACTCAATTTGTAGGGGCAGCATCGGGCTTTTAATTGCACCGGCACGCCCATTGGGGTATGTGCCCTCGAAGGTGATATCTGCTGAACCGTTAAATGCATTTTTTGTATCGGGCGCTTGAAGTAACAGTAGTTCATAACTTATTGAAGACTGTTGCTTTAATTGTTTGAATTGTTCACTCGCGATACCGACAGGTTCAAATCGCATGTTAGCGGCAAGCGCGCTCTTAAAAATTTTAAATGATTGCTGAGTGGGTTCAAGTTGTTGCTTAAGTGTCAAAATTTCATTTTGTGCAGCTTGCAACAGTTGTTCAGACGCATCGTGGCTACTTTTGAGCTGAGATGTCAGCGAAAGAATTGTATTTTGTTGGGTTTGGTCTTTAACAAGAAGTGCCGTGTATTCAGAGGTGATTTTTTCAGACTCTAAGATGGTTAATCTTTTAGGGCCGTAGCTCGTTTGTAATAAGATAATTCCCCCGCTACCAATTAGTATGCCTAAAACCAGCAAAATTAACCAACGTGGTAAACCACGTGAATTGCGATGTGAATGATAAGGCGATGGTTTAAAAGCGATTCTTGAGTTGCGCGGGTTTAATGCCATGGTGTTTCCTGATGCGTGCTAGTTCGTTAGAGCCTAAGCATAACGCCATCTTAATAAATGTGAGTGTCGCACAAGCTAAGTCGGTCGTTTTGTTTAAATAAGTTAATAAATTTAAAATAATGTGTGCACTAAATATGAATTTTAACGTCATTTAAGTGGTGTGTCATTTAAGTGGTGCTAGTGTTTGATCAAGAAGTGCCAGACGCTCAGGTGTACCGACGTCGACCCACCGTGTTTCGTGTTTTTCACCTATAACGCGTTGCTCTTTCATTGCTTGCTTTAAAAGCGGTGCGAGCTTAGCCGGTTGGTTTGGTTCAAGTGTTTCAAATAAAAGAGGTTTATAAATGCCTATTCCGCTGAAGGTGAGGCTAGGTGCACACGGCACATCTGACACACTCTTTTTTTCGGCATCAACCATGCCGTTTGTTTGCAGGTAAAAGTCGCCATTTGGGTGGAAAGCAGGGTTATCAACGAGCAAAAGCCAGCTTAAAAGCGCGGGGTGCTTTTGAAGGTGCTTTTGAATAGTCAATGCGTGAGCGGGGTGCCAGTCACACCAAACATCTGCATTCATCACCAAAAAAGGTTCGGCGCCTAAGCGCGGTAAGGCCTTTGCAATGCCGCCTGCGGTTTCAAGTGCGAGGGTTTCGGCTGAGTAGTCAATGTTAAGCCCCCACGGGCCACCGTGACCTAAATATGATTCAATTTGTGCACCCAACCAAGCATGATTTATCACGACGTTTTTAAAGCCTGCATCAGCCAAACGTTCAAGATGCCAAACGATAAGCGGTTTGCCACCTACCTCAAGTAAAGGTTTGGGTATGTAATCGGTAAGCGGCTTCATTCTTGTTCCGCGCCCTGCAGCGAGCAACATAACGTTCATTAAAAGGTATACCTGGCTTTTGTTTCAATGCCTTCAAAACGGTTAAGTATGCGGTTAAGTGGGGCAAATACCCCATAGCGTTGCGTAACCTGCCTGATGTACGCAAGCACGCGAGGCATGTGGGCTAAATAGCCGGGTTTATGGTCACGGTGGTTTAAACGAGCAAAGACACCTAAGATGCGTAAATTACGTTGTAAACCAACCCATTCGTAGTCTTTATGAAAATCAGCAAAATCGCTCGGAACGGGTAAATTATGATCGCGCGCTTTTTCCCAATAACGAATGGCCCAATCGAGTTGTTGAGGTTCTTCCCATGTGGTGCGAGCATCAAAAACCAAAGAGGCTAGATCGTAGGAAATGGGCCCTTCTAATGCGTCTTGATAGTCGAGTACACCTGGGTTCGCACCCTGCTCGGGTTGTTCGCACAGCATTAAATTGGGTGAATGAAAGTCTCGGTGCACTAAAACGGTCGTTTGCTCAGCACCTGCTTGGGCGAGTATGTCAAAAATGGCAAGAAGTTGTTTCGTTTCAGTTTCAGTTAATGTTTGTTCGCAGTGCACCTTGACATACCAATCAATAAAAAGGAATAACTCTTCTTTTAAGCGGGGTGCATCAAGGCGAGCCAAACCTTGGTAGTCAGCTTTTTGTAGGGTGACCAGCGCATCAATGGCCTCTCGGTAAATAAGGGTCAGGGCGGCCTGGTCAATACCGGCTTGAATTCGGGCATAGTAAGTCGTGGGCCCTAAGTCACTGAGAAGTAAAAAACCCGCGCCAACGTCTTGCGCAATTATTTTAGGAACATTTAAGCCTGTTTGAGCCAACCTTAAAGAAATGTCTATAAAAGGTTTTACGTTTTCTTGTGGGGTTGCAGCGTCCATCACCACAAAAGAACATTCTTTACCCTGTATGCGAAAGTAGCGCCTGAAGCTGGCATCACCTGAGGCGGGGATTAATGTGTCAAGTCGCAAACCATGTGGGGTAACCTGGGTATTTAACCAGTTAGAAAGGGCTTGATCGCGTGCATTGGCATTGGGCAAATGAGACATTTTGATGTAAAAATTAGAGTCTAGTGAGGCCATAAACTACTGGGGTGTGGGAATCCCTATAATAATCGGTCTGGCGTTGTGCTGTGAAGCTAAGATAAATTTGTGATCGGGTATATAAAAATGGGCTGCCACGTGTGGTTGTAACTAAAGGGTTGATTTTGCTGGCG
Organism: Bordetella parapertussis; assembly: GCA_945883615.1. Classification (GTDB taxonomy): domain Bacteria; phylum Pseudomonadota; class Gammaproteobacteria; order Burkholderiales; family Burkholderiaceae_B; genus Algicoccus; species Algicoccus parapertussis_A. The sequence goes on from CAMCYB010000002.1 coordinate 17,026, forward strand.
GCTTTTTCGTTAACTTCGGTTTACGGGTCGGTTGCGAGCGCTCAAGAAAAAGACCCCGTCATCGGTGTTGTGATTGTAAACGGCTTACGTACATCAAATCGTATTACGACTCCCCCTATTTCAGACAAGCAAATGCCCTCTTATTTGCAAGCTACCCAATCGATCACTGCCGACGATAAAGAAAATATTGTTTTAGAAAAAGATGCCACCGTGCGCCGCGCAGACTCTGTTTTAAAGGCGGGCTTTATTCGTTACAACAAGAGTACAAGCGTGATGAGTGCGCAAGGCAACGCGCGTCTTATACGAGACGGTAATATCGTTGTCGGGCCTTCACTCACATACACGGCAGACAAAGAAACCGGTCAGGTTGAGCAGCCTAATTTTTGGCTTGAAAGTGGTGGTATGGGGGTGGGCTCGAAAGCCGACATCACCAGTCGTTCAACCATGACCGTTTACGATATGACTTATAGTGGTTGCCCTTGCCCATCACCCGCTTGGTACATCGAATCAAAAAAACTAGACCTTGATTTTGAAGCAAATGAAGGGGTAGCCCGTAACGCTGTCTTGTACTTTAAAGACTTTCCTATTTTGGCTTCACCTTACCTTACTTTTCCAATTAAAAAGGAACGTAAATCAGGCTTTTTAATTCCTACTTTTGCCTCAACTAGTCAAACGGGTTTTGACTTTACGCTGCCTTATTACATCAATATTGCACCCAATTACGATGCAACACTGCAAACACGTTCTATGAGTAAACGGGGCGTGCAGTTGGGCGGTGAGTTTCGCTACTTGGGTGAAAATTACGCCGGAACGTATGGCGGCACGTATTTAAGTAACGATATACAAACCGAAACTGACCGTTGGTTATATTCCGTTCAGCATGCCCAAAATTTTGGTAAAGGTTTTTACGGGTCTTTAAATTTAAACGGCGTGTCTGATGACAATTACTTTAAAGACTTTTCAATTTTAGCGGTTAATCAGGCCTCAACCACGTATTTGCCGCGCACGGGCGTGGTGGGCTGGGCTAACCAATACTGGCAGTCAAGCGTTACAGTCGCAACCTTTCAAACCTTACAAACTGAGTCAGCCCCCATACGACCCCAATATAATTTATTGCCTAGTTTTACGCTAAATGGCGCACGCTACAACATCAATGGTTTTGATGTTGTGACTGAAAACGCAGCCACAGCATTTGAAATGCCTTTAACTCGTAACGGTCAACGTCAGGGTCAAGACGGTCAGCGTTATTCTTCTTATACCAGTGTTGCCTTTCCAATTGTGAAGCCGGGTTGGTACATTACCCCAAAGGTGGGGCTCAACGTCACACGTTACGACACCAATTGGTATCAAGCCGAGGGCTTGGGTGGGCGCGTTCCGACTAACGATCGTGTTTTGCCCATTATGTCGGTTGACGCGGGTATGACGTTTGAACGCAGCGCATCGTTTTTTGGTAGTGAATCAATTCAAACTCTCGAGCCGCGCATTTACTATTTAAATGTTCCATATCGTGATCAATCAAATTTACCGGTATACGACACAACGCTTGCTGATTTTAGTTTTTCTCGTGCATTTCAGGAAAATATTTATACGGGTGGGGGCGATCGTATTGCCAACGCGAATCAAATTACGCTCTCTCTCGGGTCGCGCATTCTTGATGAAGAAACGGGTTTAGAACGAATGTCTGTTGCCATTGGCCAGCAGATTTATTTTGAAGATCAAAAGGTTACTTTGCCTGGTGAAGTACCCCGAACAGATGTAAAGTCTGAGTTTTTAATTGGCGCCGCGGCTGCATTAACTGATACTTTAACAGCGGGTCTGAGTTTGCAATATAACCCCTATGATCAAATGTGGGATCGCACTCAAGTAGGTGTTCGCTGGAACCCTCAACGTGCCGCGTCAATCTCGGCCACGTATCGATTTCAGAGGCAACCGACTGGCATTTATCAACCACAAGGCCAAGATCAAGTGAGCGTGGGCTTTCAATGGCCCCTGACGAAAAAGCTGTTTGCAGTCGGTCGAGTTGATTATTCTTTATTGAGTAACCCAAGCCTTCAAGTGACACCCCGTGTGACGCAAGCGCTTGCAGGTTTAGAATATAAAGGTGATTGTTGTTGGACAGCCCGAGTGGTTTATCAAACTTATGCGATTGACCCAACTCAGGTTAATAATGCTATCTTCTTTCAATTAGAGTTGGCTGGGCTCGGTCAGTTAGGGCAAAACGCAATGGGTCTGTTGGGTAGTAGTATTTCAAATTACGAAAATATTACAAACCCTGTTCCCGCTGTTGGAAAATATCAAAGGTACGAATAATGTTTGTTAACGTCCATTTTGCATTTAATCAACTCAAGCGTTGGTTCTTTGTGGTTAGTGTCACGGTCTTTTTTGGTTCATCGCTCGCTTGGGCTCAGTTAGGTAAAGTGCCTGTGCCCACGCCGGCAGAAATAGCTGCCCAAAAAAATGCCATGGATAAAACAATTGGTGCTGACAAAATTGCTGCTGTGGTTAACAAAGACGTGATTACACAACTGCAAGTTAACGATCGAGTCACTTTAATTGCCGGTGATTTAAAAAACCGGGGTGCTCCCGTTCCCCCTATTGCAAATTTAATGCAAATCGCACTTGAGCAGCTGATTGCTGAGCGATTGGTTGAGCAAGAAGCAACGCGTATGAGGGTAGTGGTGCGAGCGGCTGATATTGATAGTGCCATCGCCGATATTGCTAAGCGAAATAACCTAGACGTTTCACAAATTTGTAAGCAGGTCGAATCTTTAGGTTTGTCCTGGGAAGATTTTCGTGCCAAAATTGGTCGCGATATTTTGTTTGAACGCATGCGCTCGCGTATGGCTGAAACCACCATGATGATTAGTGATGCTGAAATAGATGCCTACTTACAAGAGCAAACAGCTCGTAAAGCCAGTGGTCTAGAGCCACCTAAGCCGCCACCACCGCCGCAACCCAAACCACAACCACAGCCACGTGCTCAACCCATACAACCGTTAATTTTGGGTATTGCTCAAATTTTTATCAAAGTGCCAGAGAATGCTTCACCCAGTGAGGTTGAGGTTTTACGAAAAAAAATTCTTGAACTGAGAGCGCGACTTTCGAAAGAAAGCTTTGATAAAGTGGCCATATCTTCCTCGCAAGGCGTTGAGGCATCACAAGGCGGCGATATGGGTGTGAGGCCCGCCAAAGACTGGCCCGCCTTATTTGAAAAATCTGTTGTGGGTTTACAACCGGGTCAAGTGTCGCCTGTCATTAAAAGCCCAGCAGGGTTTCATATTCTAAAGCTCATGGGTCGCGCAGGTGGGCCACCGCCCAAGCCTGTTGAAGCCCCAGCACCGCCCCCCGAACCGACCGCTGCTTCTGAATCAAACGTGCCGTCTGGCCCGATGATGGTTGACCAAACCAAAGCCCGTCATATTTTAATCAAGACCTCTACTGTTGTCAGTGATGACCGCGCGAAACAACGTATTGATGATGCGCGTCAACGTATTACGCAAGGTGGGCAAGATTTTGCTGAGGTGGCCATTCGCGTGTCTGAAGATTCCTCAGCCCCATTGGGTGGTGAACTCGGCTGGTTAAACCCAGGTGAAACAGTTCCCCCCTTTGAGCGCGCGATGAATGCGTTGGCTTTGGGTGAGGTGAGCGAACCCGTTCAATCACAGTTTGGTTGGCATTTGATTCAAGTTCAAGAGCGTCGCACCAAAGATATGGCCAGTCAATATCAACGAAATGTCGCACGACAAGCGTTGTTTGAACGGCGAGCTGCGGCAGCCTTTGATGCGTGGTTGCAGCAAGTCAAAAATCAAAGTTTCATTGATGACCGCTTGAAGCGTTTGAACCCAGAGATTCAACAATAATGTTTTTAGGGCTGTAACGCGTGGCGAATCATACCGCTCGAAAGAGGTTCGGTCAGAATTTTTTGATTGATGCCTCAGTCATTGAGTCAATTGTTCGGGCGATTGCCCCGTCACAGACTGATCACTTGTTTGAAATTGGTCCAGGTCTTGGCGCTTTGACTGGACCGATTTTGGAACGAATTGATCATTTGAATGTGATTGAAATCGATCGTGATTTAGCGGCCCGTTTGGGTCATCGATTTAAGCCTCAACAATTGACTATTATTGAGCAAGATGCATTAAGGGTTGATTTTTCAACGCTTGCACAAGGGCTCGGGAAGCCCATCAGAATTGTGGGAAACTTACCCTACAACATCTCATCACCGATGTTATTTGCTTGTGCTGAACATGCCGACCACATAGTGGATCAACATTTTATGTTGCAACGTGAGGTCGTTGATCGTATAGTTGCGGCACCTGACACCACGCATTACAGCCGTTTGTCAGTGATGATCCAGTATCGCTACGCGGTAGAAAAATTGTTTGACGTCAACCCTGAAGCATTCGACCCACCGCCGCGCGTGGTGTCTTCAGTCGTTCGAATGATACCTCTGCCGCAAACAAGACCCCGTGCAAAGAATGATTTGCTTTTCGCTGCTGTGGTGCAAAAGGCCTTTGCGCAGCGCCGAAAAATGTTACGGGGTGCGTTAGGTGCATGGGCTAAACAAATGCCTTGGCAAGAGGTTGGTGTAGAACCCACTTGGCGCGCAGAGCAAGTCAGCATTGAAGGGTTTATTAAAATGGCTGATGCGTTAAGTGTAATGAGCGAAGAATAAATAGCACACTGCAATGGCCGTAACAATGCCAGCGAAATCAGCGATCAATGCACACCCGACTGCATGCCGAGCACGTTGAATGCCAACTGACCCAAAATAGACCGCTAAAACATAAAAAGTCGTCTCTGTGCTGCCCTGCACGGTTGCCGCTGCGAGCGCCGCAAAACTATCAACACCATTATTTTGCATGGTTTCGATCATCATGGCGCGTGCAGCGCTTCCTGAAAAGGGTTTCATTAAAGCGGTTGGCAAGGCTTCTATAAAACGCGTATCTAAACCGAAGCCCTCAACGACAAAACGTACGCCGTACAAAACAAAATCAAGTGCACCTGAGCTGCGCAAGACGCCAATAGCACAGAGCATCGCGACTAAATAGGGTAGCAAGTCGCGTGCAATCTCAAAGCCCTGTTTGGCCCCTTCGATAAACGCCTCATATACGGGCACACGACGCCAAGCGCCCATCGTCAAAAATAGCGCAATCACCGAAAGTAAAGCGAGGTTGCCCGTTAAGGATGATAAATGTGACAACGCAGTCGCTGATAAAGTCATCGCACTGGCTGCGATGGTGGCGAGAAGCAAAGCTGTGCCAAACAACCAAAGTAAAATAACGGGGTCGCGAAGTGGTAATTTTTGGACCCAACTGACAGCTAAAAAGCCCGCTAAAGTAGAGGCTGCCGTGGCCATTAAAATCGGTAAAAAAACTAAAGCAGGTTCGGCTGCGCCTTGTTGAAGGCGATACATAAAAATCGTGACAGGCAGTAACGTTAAGGCTGACGTGTTGAGAACTAAAAAAAGTATTTGAGCATTGGTGGCGGTATGGGGCGTAGGGTTAAGTTCTTGTAAGGCGCGCATGGCACGCAACCCAACGGGTGTGGCGGCATTATCTAACCCAAGCGCATTGGCGGCAAAATTCATGGTGATGAGCCCCACAGCGGGGTGCCCTCGGGGTACTTCAGGCATCAACCGTGCGAACAAGGGCGCCAGCCAACGCGCCAAGGTGTCAACTAAACCTGCGCGCTCAGCGATGCGTAACAAACCTAACCAAAGCGTTAAGGTGCCAAACAGTAGCACCATAATTTGCACAGACAAACCTGCCATATCAAACAGGCTTTTAACGATGCGGGCAAACACGTCAGCGTCACCGAGCACCCACCACTGTATCAAGCCAGCAGCAAATCCGACTATAAAAAAACCAAGCCAAAGGGCATTTAACATTAAACAGGGCGACGTTCAATCAGTTCAATTTTGTAGCCATCGGGGTCTTGCACAAAAGCAATGACTGTCGTGCCACCTTTCATCGGGCCCGCTTCGCGCGTGACCAGACCGCCACGTTGCTTAACTGAGTCACAGGCAGCATAGGCATCGTCAACTTGAATGGCGATATGACCAAATGCATCGCCGAGCACGTAGGCGTCGGTGTCCCAATTATGGGTGAGTTCAATAACAGCCCCTTCGCTTTCAGGTTGGAAGCCGACGAAGGCCAGTGTAAAACGACCGCTGGGGTAGTCATTTTTACGCAACAGTTTCATACCCATCACTTCAGTGTAAAAAGCAATGGATTTATCAATATTGGTGACACGTAACATGGTGTGCAAAATGCGCATAGAAAGCTCCTTAGTCGGCAGTTTCAGGTAAATCACCAGGTGAAAATTTCTTTAAAGACTGTCGTGCTTGAAGGTAGTCAGGGTAAATGGCTTCCACTTCCGCCCAAAAGTCTTGGCTATGGTTGAGTTCACGTAAGTGTGCCATCTCATGAGCAATGACATAATCAATCGCGCTGGGTGAGAAATGTATAAGACGCCAATTTAACGCAATCACTCGGTCACTGGTGCATGAGCCCCAACGCCCCAAGGCGTTTGAAAGCCGCCAAGATTTAATGGTGAGCCCGGTTTGTTGCTGAAAATGCATGATGCGAAGACCAAACCAGTGTTTAGCTTGTTGTTGTAACCAGCTTTGTGCCACTTCGCGTATGCGCGATGAGTCACTGTTTGCAGGAATGGGTAACCACAACGTTTGACCCGTCTCAGGTTGCAATGCGTCGCCTTCAAACGAGACTTTGCCGCGTGACCTGGGGTCAGTGCCCGCACCACATTGCAACATAATGCGTTTAGCTAAATAGGGAATAGCACCACCGGGTTGCCAACTTTTTGTTGCAAGCGCCAGACGTGCTTGCCGTTCTTGTATGGCTTGGAGCTTATCAAGTACCCACGCCATTTTTTCTACAACAGCGGCATCAATTTGTGTAAGGGTGACCCAACTGGGTGCGGCAATACGTAAACCTTCTTCACCCACCATAAAACCAATTGAACGTCGACGTGATCTAGTTAAAACAAACCCGATCTTAATGCCTTGATGATTGATTTCACGCCATCTGCTGCCTGCCGCGATTTGGGCCGGTGCGGGTGTGAATGAGGTAGAGGCCTCAGTGTTGACGTCAAGTAATAAAGAAAGTTGCGTGAGCGGGCTACTCACGATGTAGAGCCATAACGTTCGGGGTTAAGGCGCTGCATTTCAGAAGAAATCCAGTCATGTACTTTTTGATTGAGGGCTTCAGGGGTTAGCCCTTCAGGAGAAATAGGTGCACCAATTGAAACCGTAATCAACCCACTTTTTTTGAAAAAACTGTTTCGAGGCCAGTACTCGCCAGCGTTATGCGCAATGGGCACAATCGGTGTGCCAGTTCGAATGGCTAGCAAAGCACCACCAAATTTAAAACGCCCCATTTTGCCGGGTGCGATGCGTGTACCTTCTGGAAACAAGATAGGCCAACGACCCTCATCTAGGCGAATTTGACCTATTTGCACCACTTGTTCAAGTGCTTCACGACCTTTGGCACGATCAATTGGAATCATGCTTAACAATGCCAAACCCCACCCAAAAAATGGCACTAAATGAAGCTCTTTTTTATAGACAAAACAAACTTGACGGGGCAGGTGGCTGGGTAAAAATAAAGTTTCCCAAGCTGACTGGTGTTTAGACAAGATGATGGCGGGGCCATCGGGAAGATTGTCCCAACCTTTTACTTGCCAGCGCAGACCACAAAAAAACTGTGCTCCCCACACCGCTAAGCGTGGCCAACCCATGGTTAATTTGTAACGCCAGTGCAAGGGAAGCGGGGCCCATAGCACACATAAAATTGCGTAAGGTATGACTGTCACAATTAAAAAAAGATAATAAAGCGTTGCACGAAGCCCAGTTATTATCATTTTAAGATTGTGGTGTTAATAATTGGTCAGCCACATCAGCCAAGTTGTGGGCAAATTTAACGTGCTCAGGCAAGCCACCTTGCGTACGTGTTTTGATTCCGTTACCGGTTTCAACCAACCAGGGTTGACACCCTAAAGCATGCGACGCTTGTAAATCGCGCAATGAATCGCCCACGGCTGGCACACCTTGTAAATTTATGTCAAAACGTTGCGCAATGTCGTGGAATAGCCCCGGTTTGGGTTTACGACAATTGCAGTGATCATCAGGGCCGTGCGGACAAATAAAAAAGGCATCAATTGTTCCCCCTAAACCAATGAGTGATTCACGTATTTTGTTATGAATCTTTGTCAGAGTGGGGGCATCAAATAGATTTCGCGCCAGCCCTGATTGGTTTGAAGCCACCACAACCTTCCAGCCCGCTTGATGAAAGCGCGCAATCGCCTCAAGGCTGCCTTCTATGGGATGCCACTCATCGGGGGTTTTAATGTAGTCTGGGCTGTCATGATTAATAACGCCGTCACGATCAAGAATGATGAGTTTCAATTTTTTATGCCGAAAGTTTAGAAATGTCAGCCACTTGATTCATGACGCGATGCAGTTCGCCTAATAATGCTAAACGGTTTTGACGAATGGTTGGGTCGTCAACCATCACCATAACGTCATCAAAAAAGGTGTCAACAGGGGTGCGTAACGACGCCAATCTTGACAGCGCTTGGGCAAATTGACCTGATTGCATATCGGCATGAGCCAAAGGTGCCACACGAGCCAAGGCATCGCCCAGGGCTTGCTCAGCACCCGCTTGAAATAATTGGGGGTCAGGGTGGCTGATATGGTTTAAACCCTCGGCTGTTTTTTTCAGTACGTTGCCAATACGCTTATTGGCTGCAGCCAAGCTAGGCGCTTCGTCTGTTTGTGAAAATGCCATGGTTGCTTCAATGCGAGCCAACACTTGATGAATAGGGGGGTCAATAGTCAACACAGCATCAACCACGGTACGAGGTATTTGATTGAGTTGATTGCGATAGCGTTCAATAACAAAAGCGTAGACTTGATCAACAGTCTGGGGCAATAAAAGGTCACGTTGCGTGAAACATTCCCAAGCAGCTTGTAATAAGCCTTTTAAGCTCAGGTCTGTGGTTTGGTTAATGGGTAATAAGCCACCCGCACACAGCTGTTCAAATGCACTGATTATGCCCAGTGCTGCCCGACGCAAACCGAAGGGGTCGCGTTCACCTGTGGGGGCTAAACCAATGCCCCAAATACCAACTAAGGTTTCAGCTCGGTCAGCCATAAACAATGCGGCCGCTACTGCCTGATCAGCTGCAATAGGCGTTTCAAGGCGGGTGCGGTATTGCATGGCAATGGCTTGAGCCACCGCATTCGGTTCACCATCGCTGAGCGCATAATCGCAGCCCATCAGACCTTGAAGCTCGGGAAATTCACCCACCATTTGAGTCGTGAGGTCAGCTTTGGCTAGTAAGGCAGCCCGTTCGCATTGCGCAACATTGGCGCCAAGGGCGTGGCCCACCCATGCCGCAATTCGTTTTACACGCTCTGCGCGCTCGCCTTGCGAGCCCAACTTGTTATGGTAAATAATTTGATTCAGCGACTCAATGCGTTGATGCAAAGGGGTACGTAAATCAGTGCGATAAAAAAATTCGGCGTCAGCCAGTCGTGGCCGAATGACGCGTTCATTACCTGAAATAATGGCACTGGGGTCACCAATTGGCATGTTACTGACGATTAAAAAGCGATGGGTCAGTTTGCCCGTGCTGGGATCAAAAAGCGGAAAATATTTTTGATTTAAGCGCATGGTTAAAATCAAACATGCTTGTGGCACCTCTAAAAAACGGGGCTCAAACTCACCCACGTAGACGGCTGGCGCCTCGACGAGTGCCGTCACTTCATCAAGCAGAGCCTCAACCTCAACACCTTCGCCAATCGTGGCAGACAGCTTGTTAGCTTCTAACAATAGCGCTTTTTCAATGCGCTCGCGACGGGTAGAAAACACCGCACACACTTGACCCAAATCGGCCATCAAACTTTCGTATTGATCAGCATGTGGCAAATCAAATGCTTCAGGGTGTAAAAACCGATGCCCCATGGTTTCGCGACCCGACGTTAAACCCAATGCTTGTGCGGGTAATACTTCATCGCCCCACAACACGACCAGCTTATGGGCAGGCCTCACAAAGTTGACTGAAGTGTGACCGTCAGCCAATTGGTAACGCATGACTTTAGGTATAGGTAAAGAGGCAATAGCAGTATCTAAGGCCTCTTGAATAGTTGCTTTTAAGCTTGCACCAGGGGCTTGCCCTTCGGCCACCAAGTAGTCTTGTTTGCCGTCAGAAACCGTTTGCAACTGTGACACATCAAAATCTGCCAACCCTTTACTGGCCAACTTTTTAAGCAGAGCAGGGGTAGCCTGGCCGTTGGCATCAAGCCCAATCGCAGCAGGCATGAGTTTTTCAGAAAAACGTTGTTCAGGTGCAGCGTCATTGACCGCTGAAAGGTGCACGGCCAAATGTCTTGGGGTGGCAAAAGGGGTCACAACGCAAAGTGGGGCTAACAAATGATGGTTAGCCAAGCTTGCTTGCATGCTTTGTGCAAAAGCAACACCCAAGCGGTTTAAGGCTTTAGGTGGAAGCTCTTCGGTAAACAATTCAATCAATAAGGGGCGCATGGTCATGCTGTTACATTCTCTTGCTTGGCAAGCATAGGGAACCCCAATGCTTCACGTGATTCGAAATATGCTTTCGCAACGGCACGCGACAGGTTGCGTATACGCCCAATGTAGGCCGCGCGTTCGGTCACGCTGATGGCACCGCGCGCATCAAGTAGGTTAAAAGTATGGGCCGCTTTAAGGGCAGCCTCATAGGCGGGTAAGGCCAGGGGCACCAGCATCAGTTGCTGAGCCTGCTGTTCGTAATCAGTAAAGTGCTGAAACAACATGGTGGTGTTTGCGTGTTCAAAGTTGTAGGTTGACTGTTCAACTTCATTTTGATGAAACACATCGCGGTAATACAAGGTGTGGCCTTCATGTTGCGTCCAGATCAAATCGTAAACGCTTTCAACCCCTTGCAAATACATGGCCAATCGCTCTAAACCGTAGGTGATTTCACCCGTGGCAGGGTTGCAGTCGAGGCCACCGACCTGCTGAAAATAAGTAAATTGCGTGACTTCCATGCCATTAAGCCAGACTTCCCAACCTAACCCCCAAGCACCAAGTGTTGGGTTTTCCCAATCGTCTTCGACAAAACGAATATCGTTTTTTTGTGGGTCAATACCAATAGTTTTAAGCGAACCGATATATAAATCTAAAATATTATTCGGTGCAGGCTTAAGCACGACTTGAAATTGATAATAATGTTGTAAGCGATTTGGGTTTTCGCCATAACGACCGTCTTTGGGGCGTCTTGAGGGCTGCACGTAGGCGGCTCGCCAAGGTTCTGGCCCAATGGCGCGCAAAAAAGTGGCTGTGTGTGAGGTGCCGGCGCCTACTTCCATATCAATGGGTTGCAGTAAGGCACAGCCTTGTTGTGCCCAGTACTCTTGCAGGCGCATAATGATTTGTTGAAACGTAAGCATGGCAGTTTTATATGTCAAAGATTGATGTGAGCGTTAATTTAAGTATTTTAACGTGCATGCTACAAACCGATGGGGCATACTCATTCTATTTGCCAAAATACCTCAGTATTGCCACAATGCTCATTGATTTTTAGAATATACATTGCATCTAAACAAGGTTGAATCACTATGCCCGTTACAATTCGCGAAAATGATCTCATTGAATCAATTGCCGACGCCATTCAATTTATAAGTTACTACCACCCCGCTGATTTTGTACAGTATATGACTCGTGCTTATGAGCGTGAGCAAAGCCCTGCTGCACGCGATGCGATGGCGCAAATTTTAACGAACTCGCGCATGTGCGCTGAGGGGCGCCGCCCACTTTGTCAAGATACCGGTATTGTTAACGTGTTTTTGAAAGTGGGTATGAATGTTCGCTTTGAGTCTAATTTAAGCCTGCAAGACATTTGCGACGAAGGTGTTCGTCGTGGTTACACAAACCCAGACAACCCCTTACGCGCCTCAGTACTTGACGACCCGCTTTTTGCTCGCCGCAACACGAAAGACAACACCCCCTGTATTGTTTCAGTTGAACTCGTACCCGGCGATACGGTCGATGTGCAAATCGGTTCAAAGGGCGGTGGTTCAGAAAATAAATCAAAGCTTGCCATGCTCAACCCAAGCGACTCAGTGATTGATTGGGTCTTAAAAACCGTACCCACTATGGGGGCGGGTTGGTGTCCACCGGGCATGTTGGGCATTGGGGTCGGGGGTACCGCTGAAAAAGCGGCACTGATGGCCAAGCAATCTCTGATGGAAAGCTTTGATATGCATGAGCTTATCGCGCGTGGGCCCAAGAATAAGCTTGAAGAACTGCGTATTGAAATTTATGAAAAAGTAAATGCCTTAGGTATTGGTGCGCAAGGCCTAGGGGGTTTGACCACTGTGCTTGATGTCAAGATTCATACTTTTCCAACGCATGCTGCCTCATTACCGATTGCCATGATTCCTAATTGTGCGGCGACGCGCCATGCACATTTTGTGCTTGATGGTTCAGGCCCTGTTCATTTAGAGCGTCCTGCATTGTCAGATTGGCCTGATGTGAAATGGGCGCCCGATTACAAATCATCTAAACAAGTTGACTTAAACACCTTAACCCCAGCTGAGGTGGCGAGTTGGAAGCCTGGTCAAACTTTATTGCTCTCTGGCAAAATGTTGACAGGTCGTGATGCAGCCCATAAACGCATTCAAGACATGCTTGCCAAAGGTGAGCCGTTGCCGGTTGATTTTAAAAACCGAGTTATTTATTACGTGGGCCCGGTTGATCCCGTGCGCGATGAAGTCGTTGGCCCAGCAGGCCCTACGACCGCTACCCGTATGGACAAATTTACCGACATGATGCTCGAGCAGACTGGGTTAATAGCGATGGTGGGTAAAGCTGAGCGTGGCCCTGTTGCAATTGAATCTATTCGCAAACATAAATCAGCTTATTTAATGGCAGTGGGTGGCGCTGCGTATTTGGTGTCAAAGGCAATTAAAAAATCACGCGTGTTGGCGTTTGGCGACCTAGGCATGGAGGCCATCTATGAGTTTGATGTGGTTGATATGCCCGTAACCGTCGCGGTTGATTCGCAAGGGGTGTCGGTACACAATACCGGCCCAGCCGAGTGGTCAGCCCGTATTGCTGGTATTCCGGTTGTCGCGGCTTAAGATTTGAGCCCAAACTCTCTTATTACTTCGTCGGTATGTTCCCCCAGCAAAGGGGCATGCCGGCTATAGACAATCGGTGTGGCAGAAAAGTGAATGGGGTTAGCGGTAGTCGGTGATTGCCCAGCAAGAGGGTGAGGCAGTGTGCGCCAAACTTCTCGTGCTTTGACTTGTGGGTGCTCAAACACTTGGTCGAGCGTTTGAATAGGGCCACTAGGTACCCCTGCTTTTTCAAGTGCAGCAAGCCAGTGGTCTCGGGTATTTTCTGCCATGACCGCTTCCATTAAGGGTACTAAAACAGCACGATTGATGGTGCGTTGACGGTTGGTGCTAAACAAGGGGTCTTGCCCCCACTCAATTCGACTGAGTACCCCACAAAACGCCCGAAACTGACTGTCGTTGCCGACCGCAACAATTAAATAACCATCAGATGCTTTGAAAACTTGGTAAGGCACAATATTTGGGTGAGCATTGCCCGTGCGTTTGGGTACGACACCCGACACCATGTAATTGAGGTTTTGATTGACCAGCATGGCGATATGACTGTCGAGTAACGAGACATCAATCTGTTGGCCCAAACCGCTTTGATCACGCTCGCGCAGGGCGGCTAAAATGGCGACGCTTGCAAACATACCGGTCATGACATCGGTAACGGCCACCCCCGCTTTTTGTGGGCCGCCACCCGGTAGGTCATCACGTTCACCGGTAATACTCATGAGACCGCCTAAGCCCTGAATCATAAAGTCGTAGCCGGGTTGTGCCGCAAAAGGCCCCGTTTGACCAAACCCCGTAATTGAACAGTAAATGAGTTGGGGAAAGTGAACTTTAAGGCTGTCGTAATCAAGGCCATACTGCTTAAGGCCACCGACTTTAAAATTTTCAACTAAAACATCGCATTCAGCCACAAGTTTGAGCACCATGGCCACCCCTTCTGGGGTGGCCATATCGATTGCGACAGAGCGTTTGTTGCGGTTGGTACTGAGGTAGTAGGCTGACTCGCTGGTATCTTGCCCATGCTGATCTTTCAGGTAGGGTGGGCCCCAACCCCGCGTATCGTCGCCACTACCAGGGCGTTCAATTTTGATCACGTCAGCACCCAAGTCAGCTAAATTTTGCGTGCAAAATGGGCCGGCTAACACGCGCGAAAGATCAAGTACACGAACGCCTGAAAGGGGGGCTTGACGGGGTTTTGTCATAACGGGGAACCTAATGAAAAACGTTGCCTGGGTATGAAAGAAAGTACACAGAAAAGGGTTAGCGCTTTGTAAATGACGATTGCGACGAGGTGCAAAATATTTAAAATATTTTCAGGCAAAGCCCTTTTAAGTCACACGACTTTACAAGCGCCTAACACGACATTTTAGAATAAAAGAACCACTCGACCTTGCCGTATAGTTAAATAAAGACTGCATATGTAAAAACAAAGAGAAAAAATGTCATCAATTGATTTGTCAGCATGGTTAGGTCGTTCACAAACATTTGACGATGCACTCGATGCAGGGCACGCGAGGCGAATTGCGGCCACTTTAAGCTGCCCTATGCCCGTTGCAGGTGATACGTTGAGCCCCTTATGGCATTGGTGTTTCTTTTTAGAGAGCATACCTTTAGTCGAAATAGGTACTGATGGTCACCCTGAGCGGGGTGGTTTTTTACCCCCAGCCGATAATCGAAATCGTATGTGGGCCGGGGGTCGCGTGACCTTTGAAAGCGAGCTAAAAATTGGCGTGCCCGCCCATAAGACTTCCACCATTAAAAACATTCAAGAAAAACAAGGTAAAACGGGTGCTTTATTATTTGTGACGTTGACACACGAAATTGAGCAATTGGGCAAGCGCGTTATTTTTGAAGAACAAGATATTGTTTACCGTGAACCGAGCCCACCAAAGTTAACGGGTACAGAGGTGCCACCGGTGGCGCAATGGCAACGCACCATTGAACCCAGTCCTGTTTTGCTGTTTCGTTATTCAGCTATTACATTTAATGGTCACCGTATTCATTACGATTACCCTTATGTGACCGAGCAAGAAGGTTACCCAGGTCTTGTGGTGCACGGCCCCATGTTGGCCACGTTTATGGTGCAAGCCTTTAAGGGGGCTCACCCTGAAGCACGTTTGAAATATCTGAGTTATCGCGGTTTACGTCCTATGGTCTGCCCCACGCCTTTTGAAGTCGCGGGTACGGTTCAAGCGCCCGGTGAGGCCACGTTATGGGTCAGCCAAGGCGGCACGCTGGCCCATCAGGCTCAACTTACATTTGAATAATAAAAATATGAATGTACCAAGTGAACCAACGCAAGCGGTGCTTAGGCCTTTAGACGGCATCACCGTTATTAGCCTTGAGCATGCGATTGCTGCGCCTTTTTGTACACGCCAGCTCGCTGATATGGGTGCGCGGGTGATCAAAATTGAGCGACCAGGTGTCGGCGATTTTGCACGTGCCTATGATGAGCGTGTGAAAGGTATGGCATCACATTTTGTGTGGACAAATCGCTCTAAAGAAAGTTTAACGCTTGATTTAAAACACCCTGACGCAGATGACATTTTGCATCAGCTGTTAGGGCAAGCTGATGTGCTTGTTCAAAATTTGGCGCCGGGGGCAGCCAAGCGTATGGGGTTGTCATTTGAAGCCTTGCACGACAAATTTCCAAAACTGATTGTCTGTGACATTTCAGGTTATGGCGAAGGTGGGCCTTATGAAACGAAGAAAGCTTACGACTTACTGATTCAAAGTGAAAGCGGTTTTGTAGCGGTTACTGGCTCAGCAAATGAGCCGGCTAAAGCGGGTTGCTCAATTGCAGATATTGCGGCGGGTATGTATGCGTATTCCAGTATTTTAAATGCGCTGTTACTTCGTGCTCGCACCGGGTTAGGTAGTCAAATTGATGTGTCGATGCTTGAAAGCATGGTCGAGTGGATGGGCTTTCCCCTATATTATGCGTACGATGATGCACCCCAACCACCGCGGGCTGGCGCTGCCCATGCAACGATTTTTCCCTATGGTCCTTTTCCTGTGGGTGATGGCAATACGATCATGCTGGGTGTGCAAAACGAGCGAGAATGGCTTGTCTTTTGTGAGAAGGTTTTGTTAAACCCTGTCATGGCTCGAGAGCCCATGTTTGCGTCTAATTCAAAGCGAGTTGAAAACCGTGATGTGTTGCGTCAGCATATTGTTAAAGCTTTGAGTACGTTTACAATTCATGACGTTGTTGCGCGACTTGAAGCGGCACAAATTGCCAATGCAAGGGTTAATCAAATGAAAGATGTATGGGAACACCCTCAATTAAAAGCCCGACAACGTTGGGTCGAAGTGGCAAGCCCCGTGGGTCTGTTGCCTACTTTAAAACCCCCAGCGAGCAATCAATCATTTGAAGCACGTATTGATGCCATACCCGCTTTGGGACAACACACTGAGGCCATTTTGGCCGAAGTGGGGTGCAACCCAGAGCAAATCGAAACGCTGCGTCAAGCAGGGGCTATTTGATATTTAGCCGATATGTTTTAGTGGGTGGTTTCAAACATCATGCGCATGGATTATTGATTTTGTTGAGTGCGCTGGGTAGAATGCCAACGCCAATGTTTGGAACGCTACGCTTTTAGGCAGATTTGATCAGTAATGGTCTCAAGCCAAGCATGCAGTGTTTTTGCTTGAACATCATGTTTAAGCACAAAATTAGCGGGTGCTATCTCAGCCCAAGGCATTAAAACGAAAGCTCTTTGATGCGCTCTAGGGTGCGGAACCGTGAGTTGTGGCAAATTAATTGTTTCGTCATTAAACCAAAGTAGATCTAAATCAAGCGTGCGTGGGGCATTTCGAAATGATCGTTCCCGACCATGTTGCTGTTCAATATGTTGAATCAGATCAAGTAATGCTATGGCATCAAGCGTGGTTTCAATGCTGATCACGGCATTGGTATAGCTTGGGCCGGGTGCATCAACTGGGGCCGAGGCGTAAAAACTTGAGACGCTCAGTAATGAAATACCGGGGCTCACGGCAAGTGCCTCAATGGCCGTTTGTATCGTGCAAGATGCCGCACCTAAATTTGCACCTAGACCAAGAAAAGCTAAAACAGTTGTGTGGTTGCTGTGAGCGGGCATGACATCAGTTAAGCAAGCGGCTGGTCGGAAGGGGTTTGGGTAAATAGTGATGCGTCAGATAACGTTGTGTCTGACGTTGCTGGCTTACGTTTGCGGGGTCTGCGTTATCGTGGTGCCCGGTCTTGGTTGCTGGGCGGCAAGTTTGCCAAATCTTCAATCATGTCGTGTCGTTTTTCTTCAGTTGCGTTGGCAAGATCCATCCACCATTGTGCCAACACGCTGTCAAACTCATGAGCAGCTGCCCTTAATTGTAAAAAATCAACGGCAGCTCTAAATCGAGGTTGTTCAATTAAGCGATGAATCATGCGTGGAACCCGTTTCTCAAAACGCGGTTGCATGAACCAAATGTCACGCATGTCAGAGGTAAAGCGACGATGTATGGCCAGTTTTTCGGTTTGCATGTCGATAACGGTATCTGCCGCACTCACCAATGCGGGCATGCTGATTGCACCCGCAGCCACTTGCTCACGCCAGCGCAACTCAACTTGCTGCCACAAAAGTGCTGCAAATAAAAAGCTCGGGCTGACGGGTTTGCCACTGCGCACCCGATGATCTGTGCGATCAAGTGCAAGTTCTATAAAAGCCGCACCAGAAGGCTGTTCTAGCACGACATCAAGCAATGGAAGAAGGCCTTGATGTAAACCATTTGCGCGTAACTGTTTAAGACATTCAAGCGCATGGCCACAGGTGAGCAGCTTGAGCATTTCATCAAACAGCCGTGAAGCGGGTACGTTGTCGATTAAATCAGCCATCGCTTTAATCGGGTGACGTGATTCGGTCTCTATGGTGCCGTTAAGCTTTACTGCGAAACGCACGGCTCGCAACATACGAACCGGGTCTTCGCGATAACGTAATTGTGGGTTACCAATTATTCGCACAACACGCTTGTTTAGATCGGGTACGCCTTGATGAAAGTCGATGACTTCTTCATTAATAGGGTTGTAATAAAGTGCGTTGATAGTGAAATCACGCCGCGCAGCATCTTGCGGGTGGGAACCAAAGTCATTGTCACGAAGTATGCGACCATGATCATCTGTTGATTGAGCCGCATGAGCCGGCGCTCGAAACGTTGAGGTTTCAATGATTTCTGAACCAAACACCACATGTACCAGTTGAAAGCGACGACCAATAATGCGGGCACGCCTAAAAAGGGGGCGAATTTGATCGGGTGTGGCATTCGTGGCCACATCAAAATCTTTTGGTTCCAGGCCAATCATTAAGTCGCGAACAGCACCGCCCACGATATAAGCGTCAAAGCCTTTTTGTTGCAAGACTTCGCAAACCTTAATGGCGTTGCGCGACACCAAGCGTTTATCAATATGATGCGCTTTGACGTGATAGCGTTTGGGGGCACCTTTTGATGAACCTGAAGGCTTAAAAACTTTATTAACGATTGCTTTTATTGTTTGAGCGAGCATGAGTTCAGTGGTTATCTTTTTTGAATAAATCAATAATGACCCATTGCTGTTTCGTCGCTAAAGTGCGCAAATCATCACTTGGGTTGGTGGCAACAGGGTGTGTCACGCATTCGAGTAGGGGTAAATCATTCATTGAGTCACTATAAAAATGTGACGACTCAAAATCACTTAACGTCAGACCCATTGTAGCGAGCCACTCATTGACTCGCGTTATTTTGCCTTCCCGAAAGCTGGGCGTGCCTTCAATATGACCTGTGTAACGCCCCTTTAAGTACTGGGGGTTAGTCGCGATGAGGTGATGAATACCAAAGGCGCGCGCAATGGGCGCGGTAACAAAGCTGTTGGTTGCTGTGACAATGGCACACAAGTCACCGGCGTTTAAGTGTTTTTGAACTAAGGCAATTGAGTGGGGTTTTAATGCTGGGCGTATGACTTCTTGCATATACGATTCGTGCCAATCAGCCAAATCATGTGGCGGGTGAGCCGCTAATAAGCCCAACATAAATTCGGCAGCTTCATGTGCCGTTAACTGACCCTTGTTGTAACGTTCCATCAAGTTATTGTTGCGCGCGCGCGCTTGATCTGGGTCGCCCGCGCGACCTGTGCGCGCTAGAAAGTCAGCCCATTGATAGTCGCTATCAAGAGGTAATAGGGTGTGGTCAAGATCAAATAATGCGAGGCGGGTCGGTTTCATAGGCGAAGCGTCTGTGAGGTTGTTGGGTTGGCAAGCATTGTTTTTAATAGCGGAACGGTTATTGATCGTTTATTTGATAAAGCGTAGCGGTCAAGTGCTTGCATCGTGCCCCACAATACCCGAATATCGCGTGACCCATGTGTAAGAAGCCACTGCAAGACTTCAGGCGCCAGTGGCATGGCTTGTTCGGCGGCTAAAGTCGACAGGGCTTCGTACTTGTCTTGGTCTGAAAGGGGCGTGAGGCGCTCGACCAAACCCGAACCAAGACGGGTGCGTAAGTCTTCGCGAAGCAACATGCTGAGCGGTGCACGGTCGCCCGCCACAATAAGCCGAAAAGCTTGTTCGCCCCCGCTGAGTTCTTTAAAGCGGTTGTAAAGCGTAAAACAGGCCGCTTGGCTAGCTAAGTTTAGCTTGTGAATATCGTCTACAGCCACCCATAGTGGCATGTGTAAGTCGCCCGTGGCACATTGGGTGATACGCTCCGGTGGGGTTGTGACATCAAAATATAAACCTGACCCATTATGTATGCACGATTGCAATAAATGGGTGCGCCCAGAACCGTCAGGGCCCCATATATAAAGAGTTTGACCGGCTTCTAGGGTGCGCGCTGTGGCAATCGCTTGGGCGTTATAACCCACTACCATGTTGTCAAAAGTAGGCTGGCTAACTGGCAAAATATCTAGAATCAGTTGATGGTTCATCGACTCATCGTAAAATACAGGGTTATACGGGTTTTATTATCCGCAATTGTCCCATATTGGCGCCTGACATGACTTCTAAACCCACTTCTCTGA
Source organism: Bordetella parapertussis (assembly GCA_945883615.1). Lineage (GTDB taxonomy): Bacteria > Pseudomonadota > Gammaproteobacteria > Burkholderiales > Burkholderiaceae_B > Algicoccus > Algicoccus parapertussis_A. Next base: position 37,185 of record CAMCYB010000002.1, read on the forward strand.
CATACCGCGACGCGGGCGTTGATATTGACGCTGGCGAGGCCCTTGTTGACCGCATTAAACCTTTGGCTGCCCGAACCATGCGTGACGGCGTTTTAGCCGGAATCGGGGGGTTTGGTGCATTATTTGAGGTGCCTAAGACATACCGTGAACCCGTTTTGGTTTCAGGTACTGATGGGGTGGGTACTAAATTAAAACTCGCATTCAATTGGCAGCGCCACGACACCGTTGGCATTGATTTAGTCGCCATGAGTGTGAACGATATTTTGGTGCAAGGTGCTGAACCTTTGTTCTTTTTAGATTATTTTGCCTGTGGCAAGCTTTCTGTTGATGTCGCCGCACAAGTTGTTGGGGGCATTGCTCGGGGTTGTGAGTTGGCCGGTTGCGCCTTAATTGGCGGTGAAACTGCCGAAATGCCTGGCATGTACCCAGATGGTGAGTACGACTTGGCTGGCTTTGCAGTCGGTGCGGCAGAAAAATCAGCCTTAATTGATGGTAAATCGATCGTGCCGGGCGACGTGGTATTGGGTTTAGGGTCAAGCGGTGCGCACTCAAATGGTTATTCATTGTTACGCAAAGTGCTTGAACGTACACAAGCCAAACCCACACAAGACTTTTATGGTCAACCTTTGGGTGATGTGGTGATGGCACCTACTCGTATTTATGTGAAGTCGGTTTTGGCAGTGCTAGCCCAGTTCAAACAAGACATTAAAGGCTTAGCTCACATTACCGGCGGGGGCTTGCTTGACAATGTGCCCCGCATTTTGTCACCCGGCTTGCAAGCTGAACTCGCGCGCGATGCCTGGACACTACCCCCCTTATTTGCTTGGCTACAAAAAGAAGGGGCTGTGGCCGACAATGAAATGCACCGCGTATTTAACTGCGGTATCGGTATGGTCGTCGTAGTGCCTGCTACGGCAGCACAAGCCATTGCCAGCGCTTTTACAGAACAAGGTGAAACAGTTTATAGCCTTGGTCACATTAAAGCGTGTGCGAGTGATGCGGCGCAAACCGTCGTGGTTTAATTAAAATGCGGCGCTAAAGTATCAATGACTTGAGCTGTTGCGTGTGGGTCTAAACAATCAATGACTGTGCGCTCAGGCATGCTACGTAACCATGTCAATTGACGTTTAGCCAGCTGGCGCGTGGCGGCTATGGCTTGTTCGCGCGCCTCAGGAAGTGTTAACTCATGTTTTAAATGTGCCCAAATTTGCCGATACCCTACGCAGCGTATTGAGGGCATATCTGGGTTTAAGTCACCGCGTTCAAATAGCGCACGCACTTCATCAACCAACCCCTCATCAAGCATGGCGTCAAAACGTTTTTCTATTCGCTGGTGAAGCGCTAGACGATCAGAGGGTTCTAGGCTAATTAATCGCGTTGAAAAGGCATCACAAGAGGGTGTTAAGGGCTTGGCCAGCCAGGCTGAAAGGGGTTCACCACTGACGCGCCACACTTCAAGCGCACGTTGAATGCGTTGACTGTCGTGGGGTGCTAACCGTGCAGCGGTGAGGGCATCAATTTGACCGAGTTGTTGATGCATGGCTGGCCAACCTTTGACAAGCGCTTCTGTTTCAAGCTGTTTACGTATCGCATCATCTGCGTGAGGTAAATCGTGCAGACCACGCTGCAACACGTTGACATACATCATGGTGCCACCCACCAATACGGGTATGTGCCCCCGACCGATGACTTCTTGAACAATTTGTTGTGCGTCTGTTTTAAATCTAGCGACTGAATAGCTTTCGCTGGGGTCTATTACATCGAGCAAATGATGAGAAATGTGTTGTCGTTCCTGAACGCTGGGTTTGGCTGTGCCAATATTCATTTGACGGTAAATTGTGGCTGAATCAACATTAATGATTTCGATGGGCCAGCGTTTTGCTAATGCAGCAGAAACGGCGCTTTTACCTGAAGCCGTTGGGCCGACAATGCACCACACGGTTGTGATGGGTGTCGGTTGATCAGAAGCGGTAACCATCGATCACTGGCCTCGAAGAAACAGTTTGTCGAGGTCTTTCATTTTCCATTGAATCCAGGTTGGTCGGCCATGGTTACATTGATCAGCGCGTTCTGTTTTTTCCATCTGACGCAGTAACGCGTTCATTTCTTCTAGTGTTAATTGCCGGTTGGCGCGAACCGCACCGTGACAAGCCATTGTGGCCAACAACGTATTGCGTTGTTCGGTGAGCAGTGCTGACACCCCCACGTCTGCAAGGTCTTTCAAAACCCCGCGCGCAAGCGCTTCTAAGTCACCTTTGGCAAGCAGTGCCGGTACCGATCTTATTGTAATAGATTGAGGGCCAGCAGCTGATAGCTCAAACCCAATTTTCTTTAAGCTTGTTTGATGCTCTTGTGTCAGTGCGACCTCAGTCTCGCTAGCTGGCATGATGACGGGTACGAGCAATGTTTGAGTGGGTATTGCTTGATCTTCTAAGATTATTTTTAATTGTTCATACACCACGCGTTCGTGGGCTGCATGCATATCAATTAACGCTAAACCTTGGTGAGTTTGAGACAAAATGTACACACCATGAATTTGAGCAACGGCACGACCTAAAGGCCAATCTGATTGTGTGGTGTTGACGTCGTTAATTAATGGGGCGTGGGCGGGTATCCACGCGTTGGGTGGTGAGTCATAGTGAGTTGGGGGTGTGTGGCTTGTCATATTCAAGCCACTTGACCTCGGTTCGCTTAATGTGAGTCGCGATTGAAAGGGTAAAGATGTATGGGCCAATTCGGTTTGAGTAAATGGGGAAGGGGTTAACGCTTGATCTTGTGACGGTGTCGCTTCGCCAAATGCCACCGAGCCGCGTGCAATGACCTGCGACACGGTACGTTGAACAAATTGATGTACGGCACCACTGTCGCGAAATCTAACCTCGTGTTTAGCCGGGTGCACATTCACATCGACTAGGTTTGGTTCAATCTCTAAAAAAAGCACAAAGGCAGGCTGTCGATCACCATGCAAAACATCAGCGTATGCGCTACGTAACGCATGCGAAATGGTTCGGTCGCGAACATGCCGACCATTGACAAATAAAAACTGCCGATCAGCTCGAGGCCTAGAGGCAGTTGGGCGCGAAACCATACCCGTCAAGCGTAGCAAGCCAGTATGGTCTTCAATATATAACCCGTCTTGAACAAACGATTCACCTAAGATTTGATTGATTCGTTGTAACAATGAACCGGGTAACCAGCTTTTGATCGCTCGCTCGCCATTAAAAACTCTAAAACCAATATCTGGAAAAGCTAAGGCTAATCGTTCTACTGTTCCGACACAATGTCCGAGTTCAGTGGCTTCAGCCCTTAAAAATTTTCGTCGAGCCGGCACCTCGTCAAATAAATCTCTGACTTCTACCCATGTGCCGATAGACCCTGAGGCGGCCTCAGGTTTTTCCATATGACGCGAGAATGCCCAAGCATGCGGGGCATGGGTTGTACGTGATGTGAGGGTGAGTTTTGAAACCGCAGCAATAGAGGCTAATGCTTCACCTCGAAAACCCATTGACACCACTGATTCAAGTTCGGGTAGGGAGGAAATTTTGCTGGTGGCGTGGCGAGTTAGGGCCAGCGCGAGCTCGTCAGGGGGTATGCCACTGCCGTCATCAATCACTGCAATGCGACGAATTCCGCCCGCCTCAAGGCGTATTTCAATCGTTTGTGCACCCGCATCAATCGCGTTTTCAACCAGCTCTTTTAAAACTGAAGCGGGCCGTTCAATGACTTCGCCTGCTGCAATTTGACTAATGAGCAAGTCAGGTAAAGCGCAAATTGATTTTCTATCGGGCATGGCAAGGTCAACCGTCAACGTTTAGGCTTTTTAGGCCTGAATCGTGACATTGTAAGAGCCCGACGACTAAGATGGGTTTAGTCAACCATTGCTAAATGGGGGTTCTGCTTAAAAAACTTAGAGATACCGCGCAGTAGGGCCGTTGAAATTTGCTCTTGGTAATCACGACTGCGTAACAAGCGTTCTTCAGCAGGGTTACTGATAAATGCGGTTTCAATTAAAACTGAAGGCATGTCTGGTGACCTTAAAACGGCAAAACCGGCGTACTCAACTTGAGGTTTATGCAAACGATAAACCCCTTCAAGCTCGTTTAGTAATGCGTCAGCGACATGGGTCGAATCTTTAATCTGTGCTGTGGTTGACAAGTCGAGTAAAAGCTTGGCGACATGGTTATTTTGGTCAACAATGTTAACGCCGCCAATTAAGTCGGCTGCATTTTCCTTTTTGGCTAGCCAGCGCGCCGCAGTGCTTGAGGCACCTCGTTCAGACAGCACATAAGCCGAGCTACCGCCAGCCGTAGGGCGTATAAAGGCATCAGCATGTATAGAAATAAATAAAACAGCTTTAACGCGTCGTGCCTTTTCTACTCGTACATGTAAGGGCACAAAAAAGTCAGCATCGCGGGTGAGATACGCTCGCATACCAGGTGTGCCGTCAATCTTTTCTTTTAAACGTTTTGCAATTTGTAAAACCACATCTTTTTCGCGGGTGCCCCCTTTGCCGATTGCGCCAGGGTCTTCGCCACCGTGACCTGCGTCAATGGCAATAGTTAAAACGCGACTTTTACCGGTGCGACTGGGTCTGGAAATTGATGCGGTTGATGTTTCAGGTGCGAGCGATGGGGGTATGACAGGTTGCTCTTTTGAGGCTGTTGGGGGCAGTGAGCGATTTAATTCGCTCAATACCTTGGCCAGCGGGTCATCACCTGAAAGTTTAGGTTGGTCTTTAAGAAAAGCCAGAAGGGGGTCTTGTGCAACAAGCGGGTACAAATCAAGCACTAACCTATATTGATAATCACCAATTGGTTTGAGTGTAAAAACCTGTGGTGCGATGGCTTGTTTGAGGTCCATCACAATACGCACGACGCCAGGACGATTTTGGCCGACACGCAAAGACTGAATGTAAGGGTCTTCAGGTTTGATGTCGCTGACCAACTTACCGAGCGCCGGGCTCATATCAATACCTGTGATGTCAACCACAATACGGTGTGGGTTTTCAAGGGTAAAGTGTTCTGCTTTTAATTCGCTATCGAGTTCAAGGGTCACGCGGGTGTATTCGCTAGCAGGCCAAGTGCGAACCGCAAGCACTGTGGCGGCCATTGCCATTTTGGGAAATACGGGTAGGCATAAAAGTGTGCCAGCCGCTGTCAAAACGCGACGACGTGAGAACATTTTTGAATGTTCTAGATCTTGTGTTGTCGGTTTAAGTGATTTACGCATGCTACCCCTCTTTGTGTAAACGCATCAATCTTTACAATGCGCCCTTCACCCTCGTAAAACATATTAATAAGCAAGTCTGGTTGAGGCAGTAAACCTTCAGCTTTTTCAGGCCATTCAATCAAAACAACAGCGTTGTGATGGAATAAATCTCTGAAGCCCGCCTCTTCCCATTCTTGTGGATTTTTAAATCTATAAAAATCAAGATGATAGAAGTATAAGCTAGAAACTTTATAAGTTTCAAGTAGGGCGTAACTTGGGCTTTTAATTCTGCCTTGAACACCACACGACCGCAGTAAAGCGCGCACTAATGATGTTTTACCGGCCCCAAGCTCACCTTGAAGGTAAATGACTCCTCCAGAGCACTCAATTAAGAGGGCTTCCCCGAGCATTTGACCCAGCAAATCTGTGTCATCAGGGGTGGCAAGTGCAAGCGATTGGGTGACTAAAGGGGGTGGAAGTGTCAGAGTCATAGCAAGGCTTTAAGCTAAATAAATAGATATTGTGGGATAAAGGCAGGCAAAGGACGACTTAAAAAAATAGTTTTTTTGAGTGTGACCAAGACATCCAGAAGGGAATGGTGACGGCGCAAGCTTGGTTTGGGCCGATAGAGTTACCCCAACGGCGATAAAAATCAGTTTTTCTAGGGCAGAAAAAAAACTGACGATCGAACCCAAACCGATGAAACAGCAACCAGCCGATTAAAATCAGTAAAAAGTCAGGTAAAACCAGTAGGGCAACATTCATATGTTTGCGTTCTTTAGCGCACAATTAGACTTAAATGCTTACATTGTGGCGCAATTTTTAAAATAAGGCCTTGTCGTGTCAATAAACCAGACGACCCCAGATCTTAAAGTTATTCCCCCGTCATTAGATGCATTTATTGAGTCGTTGTGGCTTGAAGACGGTTTGGCACAAAATACACTCGAGGCATATCGGCGCGATATTCAGGCCTTCGTTGATTGGTTACGTGTTGACCAGGGTTCACTCAATCTTGATCGGGTGACGGGGGTTGAAATTAACGGCTGGCTCGCTGACCAAATGAAATTGACGCGTGCCAGTACAGCAAACCGACGCTTGGCTTCGTTGCGACGTTATTACTTGTGGGCGCGACGTCAGGGCCGTGTTGAGGTTGATCCTTGCTTACGTATTTCTGCAGCTAAACAAGCGGTGCGTATGCCCAAAACATTAACTGAAGTACAAGTTGAAGCGCTTTTAAATGCACCGAATTGTCAAACAGTGTTGGGTTTGCGTGATCGTGCCATGTTTGAAGTGCTGTATGCGACGGGGTTACGTGTTTCAGAGTTAGTCGGTTTGGCCGTGCATCACATATCGCTAACAGATGCGGTGGTGCGGGTTGTGAATGGTAAAGGCGGTAAAGACCGGCTTATACCGATGGGGGCTGAGGCGGCGCACTGGGTTTCAACGTACCTCAACGACTCCCGTTCAGGCTTATTGGGTCAGCAAACCAGCCCAACCTTATTTGTGACAGCCCGTGCGGCAGCGATGACGCGCCAGTCATTTTGGTTGATCGTAAAAAAATATGCGCTCATAGCGGGTATTCATGCCCCACTTTCGCCGCATGTTTTGAGGCATGCCTTTGCGACCCATCTAATTAATCATGGTGCTGATTTACGTGTTGTTCAGTTACTACTGGGTCATGCTGATATCTCGACCACGCAAATTTATACCCATGTTGCGCGTGAACGTCTTAAATCATTGCATGCCCAACATCACCCACGTGGTTGACGCGCTAAAATAGTAAGATCTTGTTTTTTTTGCCGCCGTAACTCAGTGGATAGAGTACCTTCCTCCTAAGAAGGGCGTCACACGTTCGATTCGTGTCGGCGGCGCCAAATAGGTCATTTGCTTTCCTAAGCAGATATACAATTAAAAAAATTACAGGCAGGTTATGTCGACCCCAACAGAACAAGAAAATATGAATCGCACGATCATCGTCGGCACATTAATTGTGCTGATGGCAATGGGTACGCGTGCAACATTCGGGTTGTTTATGCAACCTATGGGTTTGCATCATGGTTGGTCTCGTGAAGTGTTTTCCATGGCATTTGCAATTCAGAACCTCGTTTGGGGTTTTGCTGCCATTGGTGCAGGCATGATGGCTGACCGATTGGGTTCAGGTCGAACCATAGCATTGAGTGCCATGCTCTATGCCCTCGGTTTAGTCGGCACCCGTCTGGCCACCGATACGTTTTCACTTTATATGTCAGCGGGTGTGTTGGTGGGTTTAGGTCAAGCGGGTACGACTTTTGCGGTGATCTTGCCCGTTGTTGCGCGCGTGGTGCCACCCGCCTCAAGAAGTACGGCTATGGGTATTGCGAGTGCGGGGGGGTCCTTAGGGCAGTTTTTAGTGGTGCCTACGGGGCAGTTGCTGATTGATACGTTTCAGTGGTTAGGTGCGTATTGGTTTCTATCGGTCTTTTTGGCGATGGCCATTCCCATGGCTTGGTACATGCGCGGTCGACCCGATCAAGCAGCGGGGGCGGGGCCACAATTATCAATGAAACAAGCTATCGGGCAAGCTATTCATCACCCGACCTTTCATTTTCTATTTCTCAGTTATTTTGTCTGTGGTTTTCACACAGCTTTTATTACATTGCACTTACCCGCTTTTGTAACAGACGGTGGTTTAAATGCCAGCACTGGCGCAATTGCGATTGGCTTAATTGGGCTGTTTAATGTTTTTGGCTCATATGGTGCTGGCCGCTTAGGTGGCACTTATAGTAAGAAAAACCTTTTAAGTGCCATTTATACGCTACGAGCAGTGGGCATGCTGTGGTTAATGGCTATGCCCCTCACGCCTTTTGTCATTTATGTTTTTGCCGCCTGGATGGGTGTATTCTGGTTGGGCACCGTTCCCTTAACTCAGGGCTTAATTGGTCAAATTTATGGGTATAGGTTTGCGGCAACACTGTCAGGTATTGTATTTTTAGGTCATCAATTGGGTAGTTTTACCGGGGTTTGGCTCGGTGGTAAGGTTCAGGCCGTAACGGGAAGTTACGACATGGTTTGGTGGTTAGGTATTGCTTTAGCGCTGATTGCAGGGGCATTATGCTGGCCCATCAAAGAACAGCCTATTGCGCAGTCTTCGCTGGTACAACCTGCATAAATTTTTTACTTGAAGGGGGGTCGCTATGATTGTTAAATCGGCTGTAGAGCAAACATCTCAACAGCACCCTTTGCAGTTTTCTAAACGTACGCGGGTCATGGGTTGGGTTGCACTGGCCGCCGTGATGGCGCTTGGTTTTTTGGGTTACTTGATGCCCAGTGTGCGGGTAAATTGGCAGATTATTGCGTCAATGTGTGGTTTTTAGTGGCTCAAAGATGACAATGCAGCATTGGCCTTCGCTCACGCTTGAAGCATTGCTTGAGCAGCCTTTTGACCAGACTCATATTCTGACGGTTAACAATAGAACGGCGCGTGAATTAGTCAAATTTTTTAAGCCCCAAACAGGTCAAGTGCAGGCGTTACCCACTATTACGCCTTGGTCCGCTTGGTTAAAACAAGTGTTGTTTGATGTTGGGCTTAACGCCGCGTCTGAGCATATTAATGCGGTATCAACGGTTGTTGATGCGTTTAGCAGTCAGGTGATGTGGGCTCAAATTATTGAAGAAATTGAGGTTGATCGCCCGCTACTTGACGTACACCGCGCGGCACAACAAGCGGCCAGTGCACACAACTTGATGCTGGCTTGGCATATTGATGTGCCCACACATCAACAAACGCCTGAATTTAAGCAATTTAAGTTATGGCGCGATCGCTATGTTGAGTGTTTACAAAGTCGGCTAGCAATCGACGCCTCGCAACTACCCCATCTGGTTGAAAGCTTAATTCAAATGGGTGTGGTCGATTTACCTCAAACGATTGTTTTATTAGGGTTTACAGAATGGTCACCCGCTGATTTGGCTGTACTTCATGCCATATCAATGCAGGGTGTTGACGTTAAGCAATTCATGTTGCCAAGTGATGACGAACCCGACGTGAGGTTGATTTCTTGCCTTGACGCTTCAGATGAGTGGCGACGGGCTGCGCAATGGGCTTATCAACAGCTCAGTCAGCGTCCAAGCGAGCGCTTTGCGATTGTTGCACCCAATTTACAAACTGATGCACCGCATGCCAAGCGTGTCTTGACCCGTATTTTGCAAGACGTTCAGTGTGATCAACATTTTTCTTTTAACGTTGCGGTCGCGCCTGCGTTGGCTGATTGGCCTGCTATGCGTGCGGCGTTGGGTTGGTTGGGGTGGTTGATGCAAGCGGGCCATGGTCATGAGGTGTCGGTTGATCAAGTGGGCCCAACGTTGCTTCAAGGTTTTTGTGTGGGTCATGAAAGTGAAGCCGCTGATCGGGCTTTGATTGACAGCGCATGGCGGCACCGAGAAATTATGCATGTCACAAAAGCTGACTGGGACCATGCGTTGAGCCGTTTACCTAAGCTTGCTCAAGCTTGGCAAGCTGCGCTAGAGGTGACGCAAGATTTAAAGTGTGTTTCTAAAAATCTAAAACAGTCTGCCTTCGGTTGGACTGTCTTGTGGCGTCAGCAACTTTCGGCGTTGGGTTTTCCGGGTGATACGACTCTTGACTCAGTAACCTACCAAGTGGTTCAGGCGATTGAGAAACAATTTGAAAAGTTTACTGCGCTTGATCAAGTGCTCAAACCGATGTTGGCTCATGACGCCTTAGGCTTGATGGGTCGCATGGTCAGGCAGTCGCCATTTCAGCCGCAGCGTGACCCAGCTGCCCGTCTAGATGTGCTCGGTTTGCTTGAGGCAGAGGGTGGCCGCTGGCACGCAGTTTGGGTTATGGGGCTTAATGATGATGTCTTACCTGCAACCCCTAACCCCAATCCGTTTATTCCTCTTCCCGTCTTAGTTGCGGCTCAAACGCCGCGTGCAACCCCAGAGCGTGAGCGCTTGTGGGCCGAACAAATATTTAAAACGCTACTTCAATGTGCCCCTGAGCTGGTTTTATCATGGCCCGAGCAAGCAGGCGAGAGGCAATTGCGCGCTTCGCCATTGCTAACCCGTCTCTTGTCAGCACAGGCCTGTCAATCTTTAGTCAAAGAAAATACCTTAATCAGTTCAGGCGTATGGAATCAGATTCAGATGTCAGTGTGGGTTGACGATGATGTGCCGCACGTGACAGCCGATGAGCATGTTAAAGGGGGTGTGGGTTTATTCGAAACACAAGCGCGTAACCCTTTATGGGCATTCTTTAAATATCGATTGGGCGTGAATGCTTTAAAACCTTATGCTTTAGCGCGACCTTTTAGTGAGCAAGGTGATTTTGTTCATGCGGTGATGAGAGAAGTGGTTGTTCGCTATCGAACGCAAACTGCCTTGCAGTCAGCGTTTCAACAAGCAGACTGGCAGAGCAACATACGCATTCTTGTCGTTGAAAAAGCCCAGCAAAAATTAAAAGGTATGCCCCTTCAATTGCAAGCCATGCATGTTGAGCGGGCATTAAATATTGTGAACACTTGGTGCGAGTTTGACTCTGCTCGCTTGCCCTATACCAACGTGGCTGCAGAGGAAAAATTTAAATTCATACATGGCCCGCTTGAACTCACCCTACAAATTGATCGTATTGATCAATTAGACGAAGGGGGTTATGTGGTGATTGATTACAAAACTGGGCACATACCAACAGATTTACAAAAAGATTGGTTACGTGCTCAACCTATTTCAAATCAATTGCTTACCTATTCAATTGCTTGGCAACAGCAACACCCAAATGTTTCGCCTATTCATGCGCTGGTATTGGCTCAAATTAAACCGCATCAGGTTAAAACAGCAGGGTTAAGTATTGATGATGTTGGTTTGCCAGGCGTCAAAATCTATGAGGCATCAGACTGGTTGTTTGGGTCTCAAGGTGTTTCATGTGAGTTGATGGCTACTGAACAGGTTGCACTTGACCGCGCAGTGAACGACACTTTTGCTGATGAGCACTCAGCAAATCAAGACTGGCAGCTTGCACTAGATGGGTTGCAAGATAAAGTAATGATTATTGCTGACGCCTTTATTGCAGGCGATGCGAGCAACGCCTCAGTTTCAATGAATGATTTGTTATTTTGTGACATTCAAGCTTTGCTAAGGTTGCACGAAATTGATCAAGACTCATCAGATGAGTTAGATGCTGAAGCCGGGGGCGATCATGGTTAAAGGGTTGCCCTCAGATATTGAACAGCGACAAACCGCTATTGACCCAACGCGATCGTTTATTGTGCAAGCACCAGCCGGGTCGGGTAAGACAGAGCTTTTAACCGATCGCATTTTGGCACTCTTAGCGCGCGTGAATCAACCTGAGCAAATCGTTGCGATTACGTTTACTCGTAAAGCGGCGGCTGAAATGCATGCACGTGTGCTCGAAAAACTTTTACTTGCGCAACACCCTGAACCCACCGAGCCGGGTCATCATCGTGATAGTTGGCGTTTGGCGCGTGCGGCTTTAGATCGTGATGAAGCCCAGCAATGGCATTTGCTCACGCACCCTGCAAGATTAAGCATTCGCACCATAGATGCATTTTGTGCGGCTTTGGTACGACAAATGCCTTGGTTGTCGACTTTAGGGGGAATGCCTCGTATATGCGACGACCCCATGCGTTATTACATGGTTGCAGCAAGGCAAGTCATGGGTATGGTGCAAAACCCTGCCGTGCGCACACTGCTTGACCATTTAGACCTTAATCAACCAGAAGCATGTCAAGCGTTGGCGTTAATGTTGTCAAAGCGAGATCAGTGGTTACCGTTGCTACATCACGGTCAACGTCGTACAGATATCAATTTAAGTTTGGCGCATTTTGTTCAATATGACATTGATCGGCTGCTGCAAAGCCTGCCACCAACATGGCTGTCTTCGTTACAACCGATTGCGCAAAAGGCAGCAGAGTGCTTAGCGCTCGATGCAGAAAATCATTCAAAGATAAATCCACTTGCTGCTTTATGTGACTGGCGGTCGGGCACGTTGTTAGCTGAAATCGATCCGTTGCCTACTTGGCGAGCTATTGCTCATCTCGTCATGACTCAATCAAAAACCCTACGAAAAGCCATCAATAAAAATTTGGGTTTTCCACCCAAGTCAATCCAAAAAGAATGGTTTGAAGCATGGTTAAGTTGCTTCGATACACCCGACAATACGGTTTGGCTTGAAGCGTTGGCCGCCCTGAATGATGCGCCTGATACCGTTTTAACCGATGCACAATGGCTGGTGCTCGATGCGCAACTTGAATGCCTAAAATTAGCCACTGCCGCTTTATGGGCAGCATTTGCACAAGCGGGTGAGGTTGATTTTATTGAAGTGGCACAGCGCGCCAATCAAGCGATGGGTTCAAGCGAAGACCCAAGCGATTTGTTGCTTAAGCTTGACACGCAAATTCAACATATTTTGATTGATGAATTTCAAGATACCAGTCAAAGTCAAATCGAATTATTGCAAAAGCTCATTGCAGGCTGGCAGCCCGATGACGGACGCACGCTATTTTTAGTGGGCGACCCGATGCAGTCGATTTATCGTTTCCGTAAAGCCGACGTTCGATTGTTCTTAAATGTGCGTGACGAGGGGTTAAGTGAAAACATTGAAATTGAATCATTACAACTCAATACTAACTTTAGATCACAGTCAGCTATTGTCGATTGGGTGAACCAAACCTTTTCTCAATGTTTACCCAAACACGATGACCCCTCAGTGGGGGCGATTTCATATGCCAAATCAGAACCATTTTTACCGCTTACAGTCGAACCCGCTGTGCAATGGCATACTTTAACCAGTGATCAAGACGAAATAAATCGTGTCGTCGAACTTGCCCAAGCCGGTTGGCATGCCTACCCCAATTCAAATCATCCCGTTGCCATTTTAGTGAGAGCACGCAAACATATTGGCGATGTGATGCGTATTTTGCGCAGTAAAGGCTTACCTTGTCGAGCGGTTGAACTCGTGCCCTTGCGAGAACGATCGGTTGTGGTTGATTTGATTCAACTCGCGCGTGCTTTGTCTCACGAAGGTGATCGGCCTGCATGGGTTGCCGTGTTACGCGCACGTTGGTGCGGGTTAACTTTAAAAACCTTGCATCAATTATTAGCATTAGAAAACATCAAATGTACGATACGTAGTCTGATGCAATGCGCGTTAAGAGATGCTTCATCAGGTTCAATGCAACCCCAATCGATTGATAACGATCAATGGCAGCGTTGGCTGTCAGTTTCTCAAATTATGTGCGTGGCATTTGAACGGATTAATTTTCCATTTGCCCTAAGGCTTGAACAAACTTGGCGCGAACTTGAGGGTGATCTGGTCGTTGATAACGACGCTGAACTCGGTGATGCCCAAGCCGTGTTTGAATTTGTAGAGAAAATGGCTGCGCATGGCCGGCTTGATATGGATGCAGCTGAAGCGGGTTTGTCACGCTTATTCGCGCAACCCGAAGCCAGTGGTCGGGCGATTGAAGTGATGACCATGCATAAAGCAAAAGGGCTTCAATTTGAAACCGTCATCTTGATGGGCATTCACCGTGAAACCAGAGCCGATAAAGCGCCTTTAGTCAGGGTTGATCAGTTAGATGATGCTATTGTGTTTGGCCATGTTAAAGCGCGTTTAGAAAAAGAACAAGATCCTATTTCACAATATTTGGGTCGTCTTGAAGCCCGTCGTAGCGAATATGAAGTTGATCGTTTGCTTTATGTGGCAGCTACCCGCGCTCAATCGGTTTTACATTGGGTGGCGCAAGTTTCGCTTGATCAAAAAACCGGTGAAATTAAGCCACCCACTGCCACAACACTATTTTCAAGATTGTGGCCTTTTTGCCCTCCAGATGTTTTAAACACGGCACGTGACGTGTTGCTGCGACATCACGACGAGTACCCTGAATCTTTTAAACCACGTTCTTCACGCGCCTGGGTCGGCCCAACACTCACCCGCCGTCAGCAACCGTTAGCCTTTAAGCAGGGCACACCCGTTATGGGCCAAAACCCAAAGGGTGCGGCAGCCTGGTCATCTGAGATGTCGGGTGAAAGATGGACGGGCATCGTTGTGCATGCTTGGCTCGCGCACGCAGTCGTAAAAGGCGCTTTACCGAATTGGACTTTGGCAACCCTCGAAGTAGCGCGCCCTGCGATCATGCGCCAGTTAGCCTTAAGCGGTATGCCTGTTGCGATGCGCCCAATGGCCTCGCAAGAGGTGATCGATATGTTATTGACGATGCTGCAACATGAAAAAGGTCGATGGTTATTGAGTCAAAATCATGTGCGGGCTGAATGGGCTTTAATTGATGATGAAGCCGGTGTATCAGTTCTTGACTGGGCCATTTTGAACGCAGACGGCTGGTTAGTCGTTGATTACAAAACCAGTCGTAAGGGCCAGGACGAATCGTTTGACGCATTTTCAACCCGCATGATGGCTCGATACCAAGCCCAACTTGAACGATACTGTCGCCTTTTAAAGACGATCGACGGTCGACCCGCTCGTGCTGCTTTATATTTTCCGAAAGACGATATTTGGTTACCTTGGTCGCCTAAAGTGGTTTTGCCCGTAAGCTAGGTTTAGGCTCAGACGCCTGTTAGAATATCAAAGGCGGGCCCCTTCGCATGGTTCGGCGGTGAAACTGGTCAGGTCGGGAACGAAGCAGCCATAGTCGTGCAGAATCAGTGCCGAAGTCAGGCTCGCCATTTTTTGTTGTTTAGAACACTTAAGCTTTAAGGTTTTAACAGGGCATATGACATATCTTGTTCTCGCGCGAAAGTGGCGCCCCCGTTCGTTTGAAACCCTTATTGGTCAAGATCACGTTGTGCGTGCGCTCAGCCACGCCTTAGCCACCAAAAGACTGCACCATGCTTGGTTATTTACGGGCACACGGGGTGTGGGTAAAACAACACTTTCACGCTTATTGGCTAAGGCGCTTAATTGCGAGCAAGGCATCACAGACAAACCCTGCGGCATCTGTCGCGCTTGCGTTGAAATAGACGAAGGCCGGTTTGTTGACTACCTTGAGCTTGATGCAGCCTCAAACCGAGGCGTCGATGAAATGACTCAATTGCTTGAGCAGGCCGTCTATGCGCCTTCTTCAGGTCGCTTTAAGGTCTACATGATCGACGAGGTGCACATGCTCAGTGGGCACGCTTTTAATGCCATGCTCAAAACATTAGAAGAGCCGCCACCCCATGTTAAATTTATTTTAGCAACCACTGACCCACAAAAAATTCCCGCTACGGTTTTGTCGCGTTGTTTACAATTTAATTTAAAGCAAATGCCACCTATTGCCGTGGCAGAGCACTTAAACGACGTGTTAACTGCAGAAGGGGTCGATTTTGAACCGGCTGCACTTAAACTCATTGGCCAAGCGTCTGCTGGGTCGATGCGCGATGCGTTATCTTTAACCGATCAAGCCATCGCTTTTAGTGCTGGCAACATGACTGAAGACGCTGTGCGTTCGATGCTGGGCAATGTGGATCAAACCCATTTAATTCGGTTGATCGATGCCTTGGCGCAACAAAAACCGCACGATATCTTGGCAATTGCAGATGAGTTTGCGCAGCGTGGCCTGTCAATGCGAACGGCTTTAGCTGACTTGGCTATTTTGTTGTCGCGCATTGCCATTGCTCAACGCATTCCTTCCAAAACAGATGCTGAAGACCCGGTTTACACCGACATACAGCGTTTAGCACAAACTGTGCCACCCGATGTGGTGCAAG
Source organism: Bordetella parapertussis (assembly GCA_945883615.1). Classification (GTDB taxonomy): domain Bacteria; phylum Pseudomonadota; class Gammaproteobacteria; order Burkholderiales; family Burkholderiaceae_B; genus Algicoccus; species Algicoccus parapertussis_A. The sequence continues at coordinate 53,112 of CAMCYB010000002.1, forward strand.
TGCTCTACACCGTTGCAGTTCATAGCCGCCAAGAATTAACCCTCGCGCCAGACGAGTATGCCGGTTTTGTGATGACATGCCTACGTATGTTGTCGCTGTGTGAAGGGCAGGCTTTACCTGCACCCGTTGGTGGGTCTGCTTCGGGTGGTGGCGCGTCAGCGCAACCGTCTAAGGTTCAGTCAGTTAGCAAGGTATCAGCCCCCGCGCCAACAGCAACGCCCGCGCCAACAGCAACGCCCGCGCTAACAGCAACGCCCGCGCTAACAGCAACGCCCGCGCCTACAGCAACGCCCGCAGCTATTACTCTGTCACAACCTGATCAATGGCCAAGCTTTATTGCTTCGTTACCGATTAGCGGTATGGCTTTACAGTTGGCGCGCCAGTCAGAATGCCTCTCAGTTCAACCCCATGCGTTGTCTCTTCGCGTGCCGACACAAGCGCTTGCCCAAGGCCCTCATGCAGAACGTCTGTTGACTGTACTCAAACAGGCTTTGGGTGAGCATGTTCATGTAAACATTGCAGTTGGTGAGTTATTAACAGGGGTTTCGGCACACAATATTGACGAACAAGCCCAACAAGTTCGTCAGTTAAATGCAGAGCAGTTGGTTGCACAAGACCCCTTTGTGCAAACCCTCATTCGAGACTTTGATGCACACGTTATACCCGGCTCGGTTCAACCCGTATTCCCTCATACCAAACATATTAATTAAATACAGTTTTATCTTTAACTGATTAATCTTAAGGAAATAAGCAAATGATGAAAGGACAAATGGCAGGTTTGATGCGTCAAGCCCAGCAAATGCAGGAAAATCTAAAGAAAGCACAAGATGCTTTAGCTGATATTTTTGTTGAAGGTTTAGCGGGCGGTAATTTGGTGAAGGTCACCATGAATTGCCGTCATGACGTGAAGCGCGTTGAAATCGATCCCAGCCTTCTTGCTGATGATAAAGACATGCTTGAAGACCTTGTGGCAGCTGCTTTTAACGACGCCCTACGTAAAGCCGAAGTCACCTCGCAAGAGCGTATGGCAACCGTCACAGCCGGTTTACCTTTGCCACCCGGTATGAAGTTGCCTTTTTAAAATAAACTTTTTATTTTTTTAACCCTGCTAAATTATCAAGCCATGACGTCACTGTTGCCCGAACCCCAACCACTGCTTGATCTCGTTCAAGCACTCAGGCAGTTACCTGGGGTCGGTGAGCGCACAGCGCGTCGTATGGCCTACCACTTGTTGCAGCATGATCCGCAAGCAGCAACTCAATTGGCCAGTGCACTGACACATGCCGCAAGTCACTTATTACATTGTGAACGTTGTAATGGCTTCACTGAAGTGGTGGTCTGCGCCACCTGTCAAAATCACCAACGAGATCAAACGCAGCTTTGCATTGTTGAAACGTCAGCTGATCAAAATTCAATTGAATCAACTCATAATTACAAAGGGCTTTACTACGTTTTGATGGGTCGCCTAGCGCCGCTTGAAGGGGTGGGGGCGCAGCAACTTGATTTCCAACGCGTTGTGGCCCGAGCGACTGACGGTGTCGTTCAAGAAGTCATTCTAGCCACCAACTTTACTGCTGAAGGTGAAACGACTGCTCATTATTTAGGTGATGCATTAAGAACCAAAGGGTTGACTGTTACACGTTTGGCGCGTGGCGTGCCAGCTGGCAGTGAAATTGAGTACGTTGATGCGGGTACCGTTGCTTGGGCGCTAATGGAACGGCGCCCAACAGCCTAGGCTTTATTAAAGATTGCCTCACAGCGTTACAAGATTTTTTTTAACTAAAGTAATTGATCAAGCTTAATTGAGTCGGCTACGAAAGCTCGAATGCCTTCAGATAATTTTTCGCTTGCCATCGCATTTTGATTAAATAAAAATCTAAATGCCGCTTCAGTTGATACTTCAATATCAGCGCCAGCATGTTGCTGTGCATAGGCTGAATTCAGTCGGGCTTGGCCTGTGGGTTCGAAACTAGGCAAATCATCAGCCGTTTTGTCTTTTAATTCGGCCATGAGCTCTGGGCTGATGGTAAGTAAATCACATCCCGATAACGCCATGATTTGACCAATATTTCTAAAACTAGCCCCCATGATTTCTGTGCGAACACTGCGAGATTTAAAGTAGGCATAAATTTGTGAAACCGACTCAACCCCAGGGTCTTGAACCCCGGCATGTTGGTCTTCTTGCCAAGTTGCGCCTGCTGATTTTTTATACCAATCGTAAATGCGACCGACAAAAGGTGAAATCAGTTGTACTTGGGCGTTGGCGCATGCAACGGCTTGCTCAAGGGCAAACAGCAACGTCAAATTGCAATGAATACCAACCGACTCAAGTTCTTGGGCGGCTTGTATGCCTTCCCAAGTTGCCGCTATTTTTATTAAGACACGATTGCGATCGATGCCTTGTGCCTCGTAAAGCGCTATTAAACGTTTAGCCCGTTCTACGGTGGCTGCGGTGTCAAAAGATAAGCGAGCATCCACTTCAGTTGAGACACGGCCAGGTACGATACGTAAAATTTGTGCACCAAATGCCACCAATAAGTGGTCGGCTCGCAAATCAATGGGTGCTTTGGCGTGTTCTTTGACACACTCTTCAAGCATGGGTTTGTAAGCCTGCAGCTGGACTGCTTTTAAAATTAAAGACGGATTTGTGGTGGCATCAGTAGGGCGAAATCGTTGCATCGCCTCAAAATCACCGGTGTCGGCAACCACAACAGTATGTTGGCGAAGGGTTTCAAGCAAATTGGTCATAGCGGGTTATACTTGTAGGGTTTGAATATATGGTTTAAAAACCGGGGTTAATGTCGTGCTGTCGTCAATTTTTCCAGAGGGTTTGAAAGAAAACGCTCAAGCCCTACTTCCTCAAGCAATTTTAGCCCTAGCTGATGGCTCTTTGTTTTATGGCCATTCAATTGGTGCGCCGGGACATAGCGTTGCCGAGTTAGTTTTTAACACGGCCATGACGGGCTACCAAGAAATTCTCACTGACCCAAGTTACAGCGGTCAGATTGTGACGCTCACATACCCCCACATAGGCAATACGGGCGTCAATCCAGAAGATGTTGAGTCTAATAAGGTGCACGCGGCAGGTCTCGTTGTGCGCGATTGTTCCTTACGCGTTTCAAACTTTCGCGCAACGCAATCATTGCCTGAGTATCTAAAAGAGCATGGCATTGTTGCGATTGCTGGGGTCGATACGCGAGAGTTAACCCGTATTTTGCGCGAAGGGGGGGCACAAGGCGCCTGCATTTATGTGGGTCAAGATGCAGATAAAGCACTTGAGTTAGCCAATCAATTTCCGGGTATGCAGGGTAAAGATTTAGCGCAAAAAGTATCGTGTACCGCCAGCTATGACTGGCAAGAGTCGGTTTGGGCTTTAGGCCAAGGTTTTGCGTTAGGTACTGCCAATGGCCCGCATGTGGTGGCCTACGATTTTGGGGTAAAAACAAACATATTAAGGTTGTTGGCTGAACGGGGTTGCCGCATCACTGTGGTTCCTGCACAAACGTCAGCTGAACAAGCATTCGCTTTAAAGCCAGACGGTATTTTCTTATCAAACGGCCCAGGTGACCCCGAACCTTGCCATTATGCGATCAGTGCCACCCGTGTGTTTCTTGAGAACAAAATACCTACTTTTGGTATTTGTTTAGGGCATCAAATCTTGGGTCTAGCTGTGGGTGCCCGCACCATAAAAATGAAAAACGGTCATCATGGTTCAAACCACCCCGTGCAAGAGCTCGCCACTGGCCGCGTCTTAATCACAGCGCAAAATCATGGGTTTGCAGTTGATGCCGGTAGTTTGCCTAAGCATGCCCAAGTCACGCATGTTTCATTATTTGACGGCACCTTGCAAGGGTTTGAGTTAACCGATCGCCCTGCCTTTTGCTTTCAAGGGCACCCTGAGGCGAGTCCTGGCCCCCACGATATTGGGGCGTTATTCGACAAATTTGTCGGCCTTATGGCCAAGCAGAAATAATTCAAGAGCCCTATGCCTAAACGTACAGACCTAAAAAGCATTCTTATCATTGGCGCTGGCCCGATCGTTATTGGTCAAGCCTGCGAATTCGATTATTCCGGCGCTCAAGCGTGTAAAGCCCTAAAAGCTGAGGGTTTCAGAACCATCTTGGTCAATAGCAACCCTGCGACCATTATGACTGACCCTGAAACTGCCGATGTCATTTACATTGAGCCCATCACTTGGCAAGTTTTAGAAAAAATCATTGAAATTGAAAAGCCTGATGCTTTATTACCCACCATGGGGGGTCAAACAGCGCTCAATTGCGCGCTTGATTTAGAGGCTCAAGGCATCTTAATAAAACATGGCGTTGAAATGATTGGCGCCAATGCCCATGCCATTGAAAAGGCAGAAGACCGCCAAAAATTTAAAGTCGCCATGACTTCTATCGGGCTCGAGTCTGCCAAATCAGGTGTGGCCCACAGTCTGGCAGAAGCCTACACGGTGCAGCGTGAAATTGCTGAGTTAACCGATACATCGGGTTTCCCGATTGTTATTCGTCCAAGCTTCACCATGGGCGGTAGTGGCGGTGGTATTGCCTACAACCCTGAAGAATTCGAAACCATTTGCCGTCGTGGTCTTGAAGCCTCACCAACCAGTGAATTACTGATTGAAGAGTCTTTATTAGGCTGGAAAGAATACGAAATGGAAGTTGTGCGCGATAGCGCTGACAACTGCATTATCGTCTGTTCAATTGAAAACCTTGATCCGATGGGTGTGCACACGGGTGATTCAATTACCGTCGCACCGGCTCAAACCCTGACTGACAAAGAATATCAAAACATGCGTAATGCATCGATTGCCGTGTTGCGTGAAATTGGTGTTGATACGGGTGGTTCAAATGTTCAATTTGCGGTTAACCCCAAAAATGGTCGCTTGATCGTTATTGAAATGAACCCGCGCGTATCGCGTTCATCGGCTTTGGCGTCTAAAGCAACGGGCTTTCCTATTGCAAAAGTAGCGGCACGTTTGGCTGTGGGTTACACGCTTGATGAGCTTAGAAATGAAATCACTGGGGGCGCCACACCCGCGTCGTTTGAACCAACCATTGATTATGTCGTCACGAAAATTCCACGCTTTGCATTTGAAAAATTTCCAACAGCTGATTCCCGCCTTACCACTCAAATGAAGTCGGTCGGCGAGGTGATGGCGATTGGTCGCACATTCCAAGATTCATTTCAAAAAGCCATGCGGGGTCTTGAGGTTGGCGTTGATGGCTTAAATCAAAAAACCATCGACCGTGAAAAAATACAAATCGAGCTCGGCGAACCAGGTCCAGAGCGCATTTGGTATGTGGGTGACGCTTTCGCGCAAGGTTTCACCTTAGAAGAGGTGCATCAACTCACGCATATTGATCCCTGGTTCTTAGAACAAATTAAAGAAATCGTCGATATCGAATTAACCCTTGAGCAAAAAACACTCGCCGACCTTGATCGCGACATTATTTTTCAGCTAAAGCGCCGCGGCTTCTCTGATCGTCGTTTAGCCTTTTTGCTCGACAGCACTGAATCTGAAGTGCGAAAAACACGTCATCAATTTAATGTGCGCCCCGTCTTTAAACGTGTTGACACCTGCGCCGCAGAGTTTGCAACAAACACCGCTTACATGTACTCAACATATGAGCAGGTGTGTGAAGCAAAACCGACAGACCGCAAAAAAATTATTGTGCTCGGTGGTGGTCCCAACCGAATTGGTCAGGGTATTGAATTTGATTATTGTTGTGTTCATGCCGCACTTGCTTTGCGTGAACATGGTTTTGAAACCATCATGGTTAACTGCAACCCTGAAACGGTATCAACTGATTACGACACCTCAGACCGACTGTACTTTGAGCCCCTTACTCTTGAAGACGTTTTAGAGATTGTCCACGTTGAGAAGCCCGTTGGCATGATTGTTCAATATGGGGGTCAAACTCCCTTGAAATTAGCCCGTGCGCTTGAGGCTAATGGTGTTCCCATCATAGGTACCAGCCCCGAGTCAATCGATGTGGCTGAAGACCGTGAACGCTTCCAAAAGCTATTGGTAAAACTTAACTTGCGGCAACCTCTTAACCGAACAGCACGTACCGAAGCAGAAGCTTTAGCGCATGCAAGCGACATTGGTTACCCTTTGGTGGTTCGACCCAGTTACGTGTTGGGCGGTCGCGCTATGGAAATCGTTCACGAGCAAAATGACCTCGAACGTTACATGCGTGAAGCCGTTAAGGTCAGTAATGATTCACCGGTCTTACTTGATCACTTTTTAAACCATGCCATTGAAGTTGACGTTGATTGTATTGCCGACGGTCAGCGCGTTTTTATTGGTGGTGTAATGGAACACATTGAGCAGGCGGGCGTGCACTCGGGTGACTCAGCCTGCAGCTTGCCCCCCTTTTCATTGTCAGCAGATGTCATTGATGAAATTAAACGTCAAACAGCCGCGATGGCGCGCGCATTAAACGTTAAAGGTCTCATGAACGTGCAGTTTGCTGTTCAAGATGGTGATGTGTTTGTGCTTGAGGTCAACCCGCGCGCATCGCGAACCGTACCCTTTGTGTCAAAAGCCACGGGCTTGCAGCTTGCCAAAATTGGGGCGCTTGCTATGGCTGGCGTGTCGCTTGATGAGCAGGGCATAACGCATGAAGTCGTGCCGCACTATTTCTCAGTTAAAGAGGCAGTGTTTCCGTTTGTAAAGTTTCCAGGTGTTGACACGATTTTGGGCCCTGAAATGAAATCGACGGGCGAAGTCATGGGGGTTGGTCAAAGCTTTGGCGAGGCATTTGTGAAGTCACAAATAGCGGCCAGCGTTAAGTTACCTGAATCAGGCCGTGTCTTTATCAGTGTCAAAAATCAAGATAAACAACGTGCAGTTGATGTGGCGCGTGGCCTGCACGCAATGGGTTTTAAAATTGCGGCTAGCCGCGGTACAGCAGCTGTTATTGAGGCTGCAGGCATACCGGTCAGTATTGTTAACAAAGTGGCAGAAGGGCGTCCACACATTGTTGATATGTTGAAAAATGGCGATATCTCATTGGTTATTAATACCGTTGAAGAGCGTCGTAATGCCATCACCGACTCACGCACCATTCGAACTCAAGCTTTAGCCGCACGGGTTACTTATTACACGACTATTGCAGGCGCGTGGGCGGCCGTAGAAGGTATGCAGTACTTGCGCCAAGGCCGAGGCTTACAAGTGTATTCATTGCAGTCTTTACATGACTCATTGGCCAAGCAGTAATTCTCAAGTCACTCGTCAACCCACTGTATTTATTACAGGTGCAAGCAGTGGTTTGGGTGCTGCCTTGGCGCTTCAGTATGCTCGCGCAGGTTATGTTTTAGGTTTGGTTGCCCGACGACAAGCTCAGTTGGCGGCTATGGTGGCTGGCTTACCTGGTCAGCACTTTACTTATTTACTTGACGTGCGTGACCGTAACGCATTGCATGCGGCCGCAGCTGATTTTATGCAGCAAACAGGCGGTGCTGTCGATGTTGTTATTGCTAATGCGGGTGTAAGCGCCGGCACACTAACTGAGTCGACAGATGATTTTGCGGTTTTCAAAGAAATATTCGATATCAACGTCTTAGCAACCGTTGCCACCTTTGAACCGTTTATACCCGCCATGGTGGCTCTTGGTTCAGGCAGGCTGGTGGGCATTGCCAGCGTAGCGGGTGTACGAGGCTTGCCCGGCGCGGGGGCTTACAGCGCCTCTAAAGCTGCCGTTGCAACCTATTGCGAAGCTTTACGTCTAGAAATGGCTCCCAGAGGTGTTTCGGTGGTCACCATTGCACCGGGTTACGTCAAAAGTGAGATGACTGCGGTGAACACTTACCGTATGCCTTTTTTGTTACCTGCAGATGTGTTTGCAAGACGGGCAGCCAAAGCTATTGAACAACGCCGTCGTTACATCGTCATTCCTTGGCAAATGGGGTGGGTAGCGCGTTTAATGCGGCTCATTCCCCCGGTTCTATACGATCGCTTGGCATTGAAGGCACCCCGCAAAAAACGCCGGTGAAGCAAAAAAAATTAGAGCGTTTATCTAGCTATTGTTTTGGTTAATGCAACAGCTAAAAGGCTTGATGTTTCATCAAAGCGAATCGTCAAGCCAAGTACTGAATCGACAGCACTTGTACATCACTTGTTAAAAAAACCAGTGTTCGTCAAACCAAAGCCCTCGAGGTGTGCGACATCACCCCAATCAATTAAGTGCCAATCCGTTTCGCCAACATAGATGCGATTAATGCTTGCATTAGCCAGTTTCGCGACTCGAGGTGTTTCTAACGATGACTGGGTGGCATGACGCCATATGACGTCCATCGTGCCACCATGCGTGACTAATGCGATACGACCCCCTGGGTGACGCCGGGCGATGTTGTTAACGGTTTGTATGGCACGATCGTGCAGCGTTTGAAGTGATTCCCCCTGGGGTAAGTCTTCGTCCGGTTGACGTCGTTGCCAAATCTCAGCAGCTTGGGGTTGTATATCAAACATTTCGTCAAACTTCACGCCTTCAAGCACACCAAAGTTTCGCTCGCGAATACCCGCGTCGATCGTCACCGTTAACCCTAATGCTTGCGCTAAAGTATGTGCTGTTTGATGAGCACGTTTAAGATCACTTGAATAAACTTGATCGATTGGGCGATCGCCTTGATAGTGGTCCTGTGCCAGTCGTTTAGCGAGAGCCTGCGCTTGCAAGTGACCGACTTCATTTAAATCAATATCGCGCCACCCTTGTAAGCGATGTTCAGTGTTCCAGTGGGTTTCGCCGTGGCGAATAACAATGACTTCAGTCATATCGTAAATGCCCAATAAATGTTGACTATGAAGTGTATGGTAGTTTTTTTATTTTGACTGTAAAGGTCGGTTTTTTTGTAAACGCCCCCTTGCAAAGTTTCTAAACTTTCCTACAATAGGCCTATCGTTGTTATAAATATTGACCCCGGTTCAAAATACGGCCGGGGTTAATCTTTTTTTACTTAGGAATTTTGTTATGTCTGCCATACCCATGACCGTTGCCGGTGCCAAGCGTTTGCAAGAAGAGTTACATCGTCTCAAACATGTTGAACGCCCTGATGTGATTAATGCAATTGCCGAAGCACGTGCACAAGGTGATTTGTCAGAAAATGCAGAGTACGATGCTGCGCGCGAGCGTCAAGCATTTGTTGAAGGCCGTATTATTGAATTAGACGGTACCCTGTCAAACTCACAGGTTATTGACCCTAAAGAACTTGATGCTGAAGGCAAGGTTGTATTTGGCGCCACGGTAGATATTGAAGATTTGACATCGAGTGTTCGTGTTACCTACCAAATAGTTGGCGACATTGAGGCCGACATTCGTAAAAACCTTATTTCTATTTCAAGTCCGGTCACACGGGCACTGATTGGTAAGGTTGCGGGTGACGTTGTTGAAGTGCATGCCCCATCAGGTGTCATTGAGTATGAAATATTAGACGTGCGTTATATCTAATCATCTGTCGGTCTTGTACATCAAAAAAACCCTGTCTTGAAATGATTTAACAGCGTTGTTCATGAAACCCAACGTTGCGGTCACTTCAGTCACAGGGGGCGTTTAACCAAGAAAAATGAGTGCACGCGTCGCGAGTGCGCATATCAAATAAAATAAGCGTCACAGTTTGTTTTAGTCAACTTGACATTCTTTAACTGGTGCGACCGCGCCGCGCGCCAGACTTTAAACTCATTGCACTGCGTGGCTTGGCTTGTGTGGCACGTTTGGCCGTTTGACCCACGGCGCGACGAGTTGGTCGGGTTGGCTTTTCAGCTGAAAATACGCGCGTCTCGCGACCATTTACAGTGTCACGGTCAGTATCTTTTACAATACGTGAACGCTTGCCTAATGTTTTGCCTTGGGCGGCTAGTTTTTTAGGGGTGTGTGGGTCAGATGCCTTGCGTTTTAATATAGCAATGGGTTTGGCTATTTTTTCACCCAAAACTTCAGCGTAAGCGCGGCGATCACTTTGACGATAAAGAATCAACGTTTTGCCCAAATGGTGAACAGCAGCGCAATCAAGCTGTTCGCAAATTTGTGTCAAGATGGTGTTGCGGTCTTCGCGTTCGGTGGTGCCCGCTTTAACCTTAATAAGCTCATGCGAATTGAGGGCTAAGTCAATTTCTTTAAGTACCGGGGCGGTTAAACCTTGGTCACCAATCATAACGACTGGTTTAAGTGGGTGGGCTGCGCCGCGAAGTGCGCTGCGTGATTTGCTGGTGAGTTCGAGTGTCGACATAATTGGAATTGTACGGTAATGGCTAAAAAGAAATTTTCACAAGAGTGGATCAATCAACATCTGTTAGACCCCTATGTGAAACTGGCGCAGCAAAAAGGCTATCGGGCACGAGCTGCATTTAAGCTTATTGAGATTGCCGATACTGAAAAACTGTTACGCCCGGGTGATGTGGTGGTTGATTTAGGTTCAACACCTGGTAGCTGGTCTCAAGTTGCCCGAGAAAGGCTGGTTGGGGCGGGTGGCATACTCAACGGACGTATTATCGCTCTAGATTTGCTTCCAATGGAACCTATTGCTGGCGTAGAGTTTATTTTGGGTGATTTTCGTGAAGATAGCGTCTCAAACGCTCTGCACGAAAAGCTGGGTCAAACCAAAGTAGACCTTGTTATTTCAGATATGTCCCCCAACTTATCAGGTGTAAGTAGTGCTGATTCAGCGCGAATTGATCACGTTTGCGAGTTGGCGCAGCATTTTGCGACTCAAAACTTGAAAGCTGACGGGGCACTTATTGTGAAAGCTTTTCATGGTACGGGCTTCTCTCAAATTGTTGAATTGCTCAAAAGAGACTTTAAACGCGTGGTTGAGCGTAAGCCCAAGGCCTCTCGCGACCGTTCATCTGAGACATTTTTAGTAGCTAAATGGCTAAAATAATCTTAAAAAGTTCTAAATAGGCTGGCTTCGTGTGGGTAATAGGGTTAACCGACATTGACCCGTAAAAATACGGGTAGAATGAGTTGTCAATTTTATTTGCTATGCCTTTGCCGAGGCTTGGTAAATTGTGAATTTATTGCAGGAGATCGGCCGTGAACAATTCGTTCTCAAAAATAGCGGTATGGATGGTCATTGCTTTGGTATTGTTTACTGTTTTTAAACAGTTTGACGGGCGACCTGTTGCACAAGAGTCGGTCAGTTATACCCAGTTTATGGACGATGCCCGTGCCGGAAAGATTCGTAAAGTAGACGTGCAAACTGATGTGTTGCACGTGACGCCTGAAAACGGCCGCCCCTACACCATTACGACGCCTGGCGACATCTGGATGGTGTCAGACCTGATGAAGGCTGGTGTTCAAGTCTCGGGTAAGGCACGCGATGAGCCCTCATTATTAATGAGCATTTTCGTGTCATGGTTCCCTATGCTGTTGCTGATTGGCGTCTGGATCTTCTTCATGCGTCAAATGCAGGGCGGTGGCAAAGGCGGTACATTTAGTTTTGGTAAATCAAAAGCGCGCATGCTTGACGAAAGCACGAATTTAACGACATTCGCTGATGTGGCGGGTTGCGATGAAGCCAAAGAAGACGTTCAGGAATTAGTAGATTTCTTGCGTGACCCCACTAAATTTCAAAAACTCGGCGGTCGTATTCCCCGAGGTGTCTTAATGGTGGGTTCACCAGGCACTGGTAAAACACTTCTAGCGCGTGCCATTGCAGGTGAAGCAAAGGTACCTTTTTTCAGCATATCTGGTTCAGATTTCGTTGAAATGTTTGTCGGTGTGGGCGCTGCCCGCGTTCGTGACATGTTTGAAAATGCAAAAAAACATTCACCTTGCATCATTTTTATCGATGAAATTGATGCAGTGGGTCGCCAACGTGGCGCTGGTGTGGGCGGTGGTAATGACGAACGTGAGCAAACGCTGAACCAAATGCTTGTAGAAATGGATGGCTTTGAAGCCAGCCAAGGCGTCATCGTCATTGCCGCTACAAATCGTCCTGATGTGCTTGACCCCGCATTGCTACGCCCCGGTCGTTTTGACCGTCAGGTTATCGTGCCCCTACCTGATATTCGTGGTCGCGAACAGATTTTGAAAGTGCACATGCGCAAAGTGCCTATTGCACCCAACACTGAAGCCGGTATTTTGGCGCGCGGTACCCCAGGTATGTCTGGTGCAGATTTAGCCAACTTAGTTAATGAGGCCGCACTGTTTGCAGCACGCCGTAACGGTCGTTTAGTTGATATGTCTGATTTCGAAAAAGCTAAAGACAAAATTATTATGGGTGCCGAACGTCGGTCGCTTGTGATGCCTGAAGAAGAGCGTCGCAACACGGCTTATCACGAGTCAGGTCACGCTGTAGTCGCACGCATGATACCTAAAACTGACCCTGTGCATAAAGTCACGATCATTCCTCGTGGCCGTGCTTTAGGTGTAACCATGCAATTGCCTGTTGCTGACCGCTACAGTATGGACAAAGAGCGTTTGCTTTCAACCATTGCTGTGTTATTCGGTGGCCGAATCGCTGAAGAAATTTTCATGAATCAGATGACAACGGGTGCCTCAAATGACTTTGAACGTGCCACGGCTATTGCACGAGATATTGTGACCCGCTACGGTATGACTGAAGAATTGGGCACCATGGTCTATGCTGAAAACGAAGGCGAGGTATTTTTGGGTCGCAGTGTCACCAAAACCACGCACATGTCTGAAGCAACTATGCAAAAAGTTGATGATCAAATTCGTAAGATCATTGATCAACAGTATGGTGTTGCACGTAAGATATTAGAAAATAATCGTGATAAAGTCGAAGTCATGACCAAGGCTTTACTCGAGTGGGAAACCATCGATGCTGATCAAATTGATGACATCATCGAAGGCCGCCCACCTCGTGAACCTAAGGTGCCAGCTGCACACGTTGATTCGTCAGATATTCCAACAGCAGGTTCGACACCTAGCGCTAGCAGTGGTAAACCCGCTGAGGTTGTCTAACCGGCTTTGACATGATGAGTGACATTTGGCAATGCGGGCGTTTCTCTTTTAATCGCTCGCACCAACTCATCATGGGTGTGGTAAATGTCACACCTGATTCGTTTTCTGATGGTGGTCTTAATTTTGCAACAGAAAATGCAGTGCGTCATGCTCGACAGCTAATCGAGCAGGGCGCACACATTATTGACATCGGTGGCGAATCAACGCGACCTGGTGCAACCAGCATCACATTTGAGCAAGAAATCAACCGTGTCATGCCAGTTCTTAATGCGCTACGTCATTTAGGCGTAGCCATTTCGGTTGATACCCGAAAACCCGAAATGATGCGGGCTACCCTAGAGGCCGGCGCCGACATGATTAACGATATTGATGGTTTTAGAAACCCTATTTCGCGTCAAGCAGTAAGCAATCACCCCAGTTGTGGCCTTTGCATTATGCATATGCAGGGTGAACCCATGACCATGCAACATGCACCCACCTACACAGATGTTGTCTCAGAGGTCGTCGAGGCCTTGCGCGATGATGCGCAAGCGCTTATCGCTCAAGGCATCAACCGAAATCGTATTTCGCTTGACCCTGGTTTTGGTTTTGGTAAAACACTAGAGCATAATTATTCAATATTGGCGCATCTAGACCAGCTGGTTGCGTTAGACTTTCCTGTTTTAATTGGGCTGTCACGCAAATCAATGATTGGTTTAGTGACTCAAAAACCTGTTGACCAACGAATGGTGGGCAGTGTGGCTGGGGCACTGATTGCGCTTGACCAAGGCGCAATGATCTTGCGAGTTCACGACGTAGATGCCACTCAAGATGCTGTAAAAGTTTGGCAAGCCACACAACAAAAAAAATGAGTATATAAAAACATGGTAACAAAAGCATACTTTGGAACAGATGGCATTCGCGGCAAAGTAGGTGGCCCGGTCATCAACCCTGAATTTGCACTGCATTTAGGCTACGCTGCTGGCCGTGTATTTTCCCAGAACTCGTCTCGACGGGGTCGACCGACGGTATTGATAGGCAAAGATACACGCATCAGCGGCTACATGCTTGAGTCAGCTCTTGAGGCAGGCTTTGCCGCAGCAGGGGTCGATGTCTTGCTAGCAGGGCCCATTCCAACGCCTGCTATTGCTTACCTGACTCGCGCGTGGCGCTTGGTTGCTGGCGTTGTCATCAGCGCATCGCACAACCCGTTTGATGATAATGGAATTAAGTTCTTTTCAGCGCAGGGTATGAAGTTGGGCGACTCTATTGAAGAGATGATTGAAGCCGAGCTTGCTAAGCCCATGTCTTGTGTGGCCTCTGATCAACTGGGTCGCGCACGTCGTATTGATGATGCGGCCGGTCGTTATATTGAGTTTTGTAAAAGCACTTTTCCTTCAGATCTTGATTTGGTTGGCCTTAAACTGGTTGTCGATGCGGCTCACGGTGCGGCATACCACATCGCATCGCCTGTTTTTAAGGAATTGGGTGCCAAGGTTCACAGCATCGGTGCACAACCAGACGGTTTCAATATCAATCTAGACGTGGGTGCCATGCATCCAGAGTTACTGGCTCAAACTGTTTTAGAGCAGGGTGCTGAATTAGGTATTGCATTAGACGGTGATGCTGACCGGTTGCAAATGGTTGATTCAAACGGTCGTATCTACAATGGTGATGAACTTTTATATGCCATTGTGCGCGCTCGCGCAGCTGATGGCCCTGTTCAAGGTGTTGTAGGTACACTTATGACCAACTACTCTTTTGAAAAAGCCATGCAACGCATGAACATACCTTTTGTGCGGGCACAAGTAGGTGATCGATACGTACTTGAGCAACTAAAATTAAATCATTGGCTTCTGGGTGGCGAAAGTTCAGGCCATTTATTATGTTTAGATTGTCATACAACGGGTGACGGTATTATTGCTGCCTTACAGGTGTTGGCAGCGCTTAGGCGTCATCAAGTGAGTCTGTCGGAATGGGTTGCTGACTTGCATCTTTACCCTCAGGTCATGATTAACGTTCGAATTGACCCCAAACTTGATTGGTCTTCGCATGAAGGTTTAAAACAAGCGCGCCTTGCGGTTGAAATGCAACTAGGCGATACGGGTCGCGTGTTAATTCGTGCCTCGGGTACAGAGCCTAAGTTACGCATTATGGTCGAGTGTGAAGATGCGCAACTCGCTCAGCAGAGCGCGCAGAGCATGGTTGACGCACTCAGTGCGACGAGCCGCTCTTAATTCTCTGATGGTCAGCACTTGAAGCGACTAAGCTGTCATCAACGAAAAATCAAACCCAACCTTGGCCCATTCTGATTCCTCAGCATGTAAAGAAAAATCTGTGAGTGGGTGGTTGGCCAACCATTTCTCATCGACTATGGTCGTAATACTTAGATCACTTGCTTGAACGCGCAAGGCTAAACGCGACAACTCTTCACGACGACGACATAATAAAACGGCAAGGCGCAATGCCAGTATGGCGTACCATTGCGTATGATTTTTAAGGGCTGATTGAACCCGTGTCAGATTGCTGGTGTGTGCCACCACCAAGGTGGCTAACAATGACTGATCTACCTTAGAAAAACCAGGCATGTCAGCATTGTTTAAGATGTATGCGCCATGTTTGTGGTAACCCGCCCTTGAGATAGACATACCTATCTCATGCAAGTCGGCTGCCCAACTCAGTGAACGACGAAGCTCTAGGTTGCTTTGGTTCGGCTGAACCAAGGTATCAAATAAAGTTAAGGCCGTGCGCTTTACCCTTGAGGCTTGGCGTGCGTCAACATGGTAGCGTTTCATAAATGCTTTGACCGACTCATCGCGTCGATCGTGCGATTCTTCTCTGCCTGATAAATCAACGAGTACCCCCAAACGCAGCGCACCATCGCCCGTTTGCATATTTTCAATGCCAAACTCATCAAAAAAGGCAGACATAATGGCTAGACCACCGAGCAATACATCGGTGCGATCAGCTTTAATTCCGGGTAAGTTTAAGGCGATGACACGGCCTTCAGAAATTAATTTTTCTTTTAAGGCCTTTAAGCCTTGAGCGGTGATGCCTTGCGAAGAGAAACCACCGTCTTGCAAAATGGCTAATAATGCTTTTGCTGTGCCCGAAGAGCCATAAGCTTCAACCCAACCTAGGCGCTTAAACGGTTTGGTAATGACCTCAATTTCTCGGCGTGCCGCCATTTCAGCTTGTCTCATACGCTGGGCGTCGACCAAACCATCAGGAAAAAACTTACGGCTGTAACTCACACAGCCCATGTACAAAGATGATAAGTTGATGGGTTCGTCGCCAATGCCAATGATGACTTCTGTCGAGCCCCCACCAATATCAATCACTAACCGTTTATTTTTGCTGGCGGGAAGGGTGTGATTGACTCCGGTATAAATTAAACGCGCTTCTTCTTTGCCAGCAATCACCTCAATCGGAAAGCCAAGAGCTGTTTCGGCACGCGGTAAAAAGTCGCTGGTGTTGCGTGCCACTCGAAACGTATTGGTCGCCACCGCACGCACTCGGCTCGGGTGAAAACTGTCAAGCCTTTCACCAAATCGGTGCAAAACACTGATGGCACGCTCGATCGCGCTTTCATCAAGTATTTTTTGATCATTTAAGCCAGCGGCTAAACGAACCGTTTCTTTTAAACGGTCGATTTGATA
The DNA here is from genome assembly GCA_945883615.1 of Bordetella parapertussis. Classification (GTDB taxonomy): domain Bacteria; phylum Pseudomonadota; class Gammaproteobacteria; order Burkholderiales; family Burkholderiaceae_B; genus Algicoccus; species Algicoccus parapertussis_A. The sequence goes on from CAMCYB010000002.1 coordinate 69,682, forward strand.
AATATGTGGCAAACCATTTACAAGTTCGATGCGCCCGACTGACAAGCGAAAACTGTTAGAGCCTAAGTCAACCGCAGCAAGAAGATGTTCCATATGTCACAAATAGATCAATTAATGCGTTGATTATATGAAAGTAAATGTGACACGCTAAATGTCAGGTTCTGAATGGGCTTAAATCGTGTTTTTTTCGTTTAAGTTGAATCTAAAACAGGCCATTTAGGTCTAAATTCATTTATTTTATCGTTGACACGCATTTATTTACATCATGTTGCAACTTAAAAATGATATAAAAGTATTTCACGTTTAATTCAACCTAGGGAAACTCTGAAAAAGTCCCCGAATTCAGAGAACTCGGGACGCGGTTAATTGTCTGATTAGTATCGCAAATTTTTCGATCACGATCATGCCCCAATTGAGCTTTTCTGATATTGAATTCGATGCCAAGCGTAAGCAAACGCGG
>CAMCYB010000003.1 GCA_945883615.1 Bordetella parapertussis
ACGCTTTGGCTATTAGGGGGCATCATTTTACGAACGATGTTGTCTTTAAATTCAGTGCTGTAGGTTGGCATAGCAACTTCACTCCAACCGCCCCAAAAGATTAAGAAAAGAAATTAAAAGACCGGACAACTATTGTGACAGAGGGGGAAAGTCAGTACAATCTAAGAATGAATACACAATCTTTAAACGCTTTGGTGATTGGCTCTCACGGTACGATCGGTGCAGGCTTCGTCAAGGCGCTAATGGCCGACGAAAACTATGGGCCCGTGCATCATCTGTCTCGTCACACACACGAAGATTTTAATTTAGAAAATGAAGCGTCGATCGAGCAGGCTGCGGCTCAGTTAAAAGCGTTTGCTCCGTTTGATTTGATTATTGATGCAACAGGTTCATTAATTATTGATGGTGTGGGCCCTGAAAAACATTTGGGGGCGTTAAATACTGAACATCTTTTACGTTCGTATCAAATAAACGCTGTGGGCCCGGCTTTGCTGATTAAGCATTTTTCACCGCTTATGACATCACCGCGATGTATTTATGCCAAACTTTCTGCTCGTGTGGGCAGCATTGCTGATAACCAAAAAGGCGGTTGGTATGGTTACCGTGCCGCAAAAGCAGCATTGAACATGTTGTTACAAACGGCTTCAATTGAAATGCAACGTAAACGCCCTCAGGCCATCGTTGTGGCATTGCAACCTGGCACAGTGGCGTCACCTTTGTCGGCTCCGTTTTCAGGTGGGCATGCAAGCATCACAGCTGAAGAATCAGTTGCCGGCATGTTAGCGACGATAAAACACTTAAAGCCTCAAGCTGGGGCTCAGTTTTTCGATTATCGTGGTGACAAAATTGCTTGGTAGCTTGATGGTCACAGGTGTCTTTAGGCTAGGGGTTTTACACGCTACATTTGCACTTGATTTGCTTATTTCTTAATCTTGCATTGTCACAAGACTAACTATTTCAATTAAATAGACCTCGCTGCTTCATTCGGGTCAATCATTATCGAGTTGATATGAAAAAAATTCTTATTTCAGTTGTTATTGTTATGCTGCTTGCTTTGAGTGCTTGGTCAGGTGCAGGCATTTACGCGGGCGTGCAGGTTGAAAAAGAACTCATCACATTTATTGATCAATTACCTTCACGCTCGCCTGTGCGTGTGGTTGATTTAAAACACAATCGTGGCCTGATGAATTCAAATGGTCAGTTTACGGTTCGCTACTCAGACCCTCAAGCACAAGGCGCAAATCGCCCAGATCTTGTTACGGCGGTAATGAACTATAACGTTGATCACCACGTGTCTTGGGAATATTTAGCAAAATTTACCTGGCGTTTGACCCCGACAGACACGTTTGGTGAAAAACTCAACGCTTTATTTGCAACCGATTTTAATGTTTCAGGGCAGGGTACTATTAATTGGCAAGGTGTCGCGCAAACAGACTTTTCAGCCCCTGCTCTACGTTACGAGCAAGGCGATGATTTGTTGGCATTAGGGCCTTGGCAGGGTGATATGTTAATAAATGGGCCTATTTTTAACTTTCTAATTCAATCACCTGCCGTTGATATACAAAGTGAAGATACTTTTTTAAAAGTCAAAAATATGTCTTTTAAAGTGGATCTGGTTGACCGTTTAAATGGTGTTGGGGCGTCAAGACTCAATATTGAAGACATTTCTTTTCCAACGACAACCGTTCAAGGTCTTGAGTTTAAAGCCAGCAACACGCTTGACCAAGGTTATTTAAATTTTGAAATTGAAAAGAAAATCAACAAAGTTGAGTTTGTGGGTCAAACCGTAACCAATGTTGATCTATTGTTAATTTTTAAACACCTTAACCAGCAAAGCATGATTGAATTGTCTAACGTCATGAATGAAACTGGCAATCTTGATAACTTAACCACTGCACAACAAGAAATCGTTCAGGCGGCGACTATACGTTTGATTCAAGATGGTTTTGAAGTCACTCTACCCAAACTGCAGGCACAGACAGAGCGGGGCATGATTGAAGGCTATGCTGTCTTTAACTTGGCAGCCAATTTGGCCAACCCAAACACCTTTGATGCAGCTAAGCAGGTTAAGGCAGAGGGTAAATTAACGGTTGCGCGTATGATCATGCCATCAGAGTATGAAGGGTTGGTTCAACTGTTAGGTTTGGCTAAACGCACCGAGAAAGGTTTAGAAAGCCAATTTTTATTTGGTGATGGCAAGCTACTTGTCAATGGTCGAAATATTGAAGTCAATCTTCAATTACAGCGTATTAATCAAGCGATGACTGCATTCTTAGCAAAGGCGCCTTAAACATTTTAAGGCGCTCAATGCTGCTAAGTTTGCTTAATACGTGACCACGCAGTTATGCCTAACGCAAGCCAAGAAGCAATTAACAACATACCCCCCATTGGGGCAACGTTTGTAGCGGCTGTGAAACCTAATAAGTATTTGCAGTAAATACTGCCAGAAAAAAGCATCAAACCCAATAGAAAACCCCAGCGTGCAACGCGGCTCGGTATGCTGTGTTGGTTCGCAATAACAAGCAATACGATGGCATGTAAAATTTGATAGGTTGCGCCCCGCGATACGGCCGCTGCGGCAACGGGGTTACTTAAAGCGTGGGCTGCCACGGCATCAAGCGCTACGCCCGTTGCACCGAGCAGGCCTGCCACCAGTAACCAAGTCGATTGAGATGAAAGTTTTATCGTCACAGCGTATTATGGCTCATATTTTTTAAGTTGGAAAATCAAGATGAAAACCGTTTGTAAACTCTTTATAGTCAGTTTAGGCCTTTGGCTGGTTGGGTGCGGGGGTGCCGTACCGGGCAAATCACCCACTTTAGAGTTTCGAACCGCTAACTCGGTTCAAGTCGTTTTTGATCTTGCTATGGCACAGGCCAAGTACTGTTGGTCGACTGATGCACGTTTACCGATCGTGGGCAGTGTGTCAGCTAATGGCCGTACCGCTGAAGTTCGCTCAATGGGTCAGTTTGGTCGCATTGCTTATGGTCGCGTTGATATCGAGGCGGTTGATGCTAAAACCAGCTTTGTTTCGATTGCTGTGATGGGTATTGATGAGTGGAGTGAGAGCGCGCTTCCCGCCATGAAAGATGCTATTGAATTTGGTGTGCCCAGTTGCACGGCTTACTTTCCAAGCCAGAAATCAACAGGTAAAAAGTAAGTATTTAAGAAATTAAAAAATAATGAAACTGAAAATAAAGAAACTGAAAATAAAGAAATTAATAATAAAGAAAAGATTACAAAAACAATATTAAGGAATAAGTCATATGTTGAAATTACAAATTGCTGAATCAGTTAAAACCGCTATGCGAGCTAAAGAGTCTGAGCGGTTAACAACGCTTCGCTTTTTACAAGCAGCAATTAAGCAAAAAGAAGTCGACGAGCGTATTGAGCTTGATGACGCTCAGGTTGTTGCGATTATTGAAAAGCAGATCAAACAACGCCGTGAGTCGATTGCTGCGTTCGATAAAGCCGGTCGTGTTGAAACAGCCAATCAAGAGCGCGCTGAAATTTTAGTTTTACAAGGGTTTTTGCCAGAAGCGGCAAGCGATGAAGAAATCAATCAACTGATTGAACAGGCCATGGCAGAAGTGAAAGGTCAGGGCATTGAGGGGCCAGCGGCAATGGGTAAAGTTATGGCTACACTCAAAGTAAAGTTGGCAGGTCGCGCAGAAATGGCTGTATTGTCTCAACGCGTTAAAAGTCTTTTTAGCTCATACAAGGGTTCATAGCTTAAATGCTTTTGCTTTGCCACCCCAACTGAGTTTGTTGGGAATTAAATTCCCAACTTACGGCTTGGTTTGGGGTTAACGCACCTGGCGAATAGCTTCGTTCATTAAATGTTATGCGCCCATCTTTGTGTTGCATGAGAACTGTTGTGCTGCGGGTACCGTAGTCTTGCCCAATAATAAATGGTGTTGCTAATTGCCGTTCTCTTTCGAGCGACAAGCCTGTTTGGGGTAGCAAATTATCGGGCACAGGAACGATGTTTTGCATGATTTGTATGAGTTCAGATGCATGGGGTTCTTTGCCATGCTGTTGAACGTTAAGTAAATATTGCTTGATCGAATCACGAGTCAGGGTTAATTTTGGCCACGGGGTATTCCAAAATGCGTTTGATAAGCCCCAAACACCCTTAGAAATGTGTTTTGCAAAAGCATCTTGAGCTCGATCACCCATTTGGTCTGACCTGTTTGAAGCAACAAACAAGCCTAATCGATCACCTACTATCAAATTGAAACCGCTATAAAGATGCGCTTGCTCTTTCAAAGATTGAAGATAAGCCAGGGGCTTTTGCGGGTGCATTAAGTAATTTGAAACTAACTGACCTCGAGAGGTTGTTGTTTGCTTGGCCACCGAAGGCTCGCGGTAATTTGTGAGCAAGGCGACATGACCTGTTTGCGTCACGCCAAACCAACTGCCACCAGCCTCAAGATCTTTACCTGCTAAAACTTGGGGTTTTTCTGGCCAAGGTTGCGCAGTAAGGGTTGGCCGTGCGTGATACTCATCTCGATTAGCCACAATAATCAAAGGCCAATCATCAAGCACTTGAAAAGCGATCAACGCTAGGCACATACGATGGGTTTTGCTTTTACCTGCGCGCGCGGGTGATTCACGATATAAACCCCAAGAATAACCATAGCGGCCCCAAATAAAAAGTAAGTATGAAGCGGTTCATTTAATAACCAAACACCAAATAAAACCCCTGTAATGGGTGTAAAAAAACTGAAGGTTGCGAGTTTTGACGCCATGTAGTGTTTGAGCAACCAGAACCAAACCAACAAGGCAAAGAACGAAATGAACACACCCTGCGCGACGACAGCGGTGATGACGGCAGGGGTCCAGTTCACATGTAATTGTTCCATGAACATCGCTGCAATAAATAAGCCAATGCACGCCGTGATGAGCTGATACATAGTTGTTTGTGCAGCAGGTATGCTATTTAGGCGAGTACACCGTAAAACAACTGTAGTGAGACCCCAAGCTAAGCCAGCTAAAAGGCTTAAAATATCGCCTAACAGTGAATTAGCATCAATTTTTTGATTTATAAAACCACCGATAAAAGCCATGGCAATGCCTACAAAGCTTACCGATATGCCTGCCCATTGCACCATGCTAAGCCGCTCTTCAGGTAAGAAAATATGTAAACCAAGTGCCGTGAAAATGGGGGCAGTATAGAGAAAAACCACCAAATGTGAAGCACTCGTTAAACGTAAACCTTCGCCAATCAACCAAAACTCAACTGTAAACATCAAACCAACTAATAGGCCTGCTCGCCAAGGGCCACGATGCAGGGCAAAAGAAATTTTTTGTTGCCACATAAACAATGAAAGCAATGCGATGCCAATAATAGAGCGAACTGAAATTTGCAAAACGGGTGACATATCGTCTGCAATCAGCTTTATCACCGATTGTTGCCCACCCCATAACGTGCAAAGTAACAACATGAGCGTTATAGCCAGTAAATCGAGTTCTTTTTTTCGGGAAGTCATGTATAAAATTTATCTTTAAAAGGACAACACATTAAACTATGGATGTTGCCTAGATTGTTTGAAGACAATCTTTATTTTTATCTTTAAGGTTTTGGCTTTTTAATGACTAAAAAACACGTTGCACCCAATGCTGAGGCCACACTTTCTGAATGGCTTCATTATTTAGAAGGTATGCACCCAAGCCTCATTGACATGGGTTTAGAGCGTATAAAAAAAGTGGCCCGCTATTTGGCGCTTGACTCGTCAGCAGTCAAAATTGTTGTGGCAGGTACGAATGGTAAAGGCTCAACGTGTGCCATGCTTGAGTCAATATTATTGGCTGCCGGTTACCGTGTTGGGCTGTATACCTCACCTCATCTCATTGACTTTAATGAAAGGGCACGTATTCAGGGTGTGTCGTTAAGCGACGAAACGTTGATTGCTGCTTTCGAAAAAGTAGAGCAAGCACGCGTGTTAGCAACTGAATCACTGACATATTTTGAAGTGACAACCTTGGCGATTTTGCATGTTTTTGCACAAACCAATCTTGATGTGATGGTGCTTGAGGTCGGTTTGGGTGGCAGGCTTGATGCTGTCAATATTGTTGATGCCGACTGTTCAATTGTGACCAGCATTGATTTAGATCATATGGAATATTTAGGCAATACGCGCGACAAAATTGGTTTTGAAAAAGCGCATGTTTATCGGCCGCATCGCCCTGCAATTTGTGCTGACCCTTTGCCGCCACAAGCATTATTAGATTATGCCCAAAGTATTGAGGCTGATTTATGGCTCATCGGTCGTGACTTTAATTATTCGGGCGATAAGCAACAATGGGCCTATGCCGGGCGTGGTAAGCGTCGCAGTGCGCTGGCGTACCCCGCTTTGCGGGGTGCAAATCAACTGCTCAATGCATCGGGTGCTTTAGCCGCGCTAGATGCCTTAAGTGATCGATTAGCTGTGCCACAACAGGCTGTTAGGCAGGGTCTTATTCAAGCAGCCTTACCAGGCCGTTTTCAAATTATGCCAGGCCAGCCAACCGTGATTTTAGACGTTGCACACAACCCCCATGCAGCAGCTGTACTTGAAAAAAATATCAGTAATATGGGTTTTGCCCCGTATACCTATGCAGTATTTGGTATGTTGGCTGATAAAAATATTGAAGGGGTTGTAAAAGCAATCAGCCCCCGAATTGACGGGTGGTTTTGTTGTGGTTTGCCTGGCCCACGTGGGCTAACAGCCGCAGCATTAGCAAAGCGAATCGAGTCTTCGCTTGTGCCTGCGAAAGACCCGCTTGAAAAACCCGCAACTGTTGAGCAGTTTGATTCACCTGAGCAAGCATACGCTAAGGCTTTAGCGCGGGCAAACCCGGATGATAGAATTGTTGTGTTTGGTTCATTTTTAACCGTTTCAGCTATCTTACAAGGAATGACCTAATGGGTTTTTTCTCTAGAAAAGAATCGACATCACAACGTCGCCCAGTCGGACGAACACGTCCCTCTGTTTCAAGCGAAGCGCAAGCAGCTGAGTTACGCGTTAGGGCTCGTCGGCGCTTGGCCGGTGCTGTGGCCATTGTTTTATGTGCCATTATCGTATTGCCTATGTTGCTTGATAGCGAGCCCGTAAAAATACCGGAAAACATTGAAGTGTCAATTCCAAGTCGGAATGCGCCTTTTAACCCGGCTTTAAATCTTCCTGCGCCTCAAGTTGAAGGTTCAGCTTTAACAATTGGTTCCAACACTGATGTTAAGGTGGGTGTCTCAGGTCAGCCTGAGATCAACAATGCGTCAAGTGCACCCAATGCAATCACTCCAGCACAAACAAGCAATGGGGTAAGTAAACCGACTGAAACTGACGTAAAACCTGCCGTGGTAGCAGTAACGCCAAGACCTGACGAGGGAGCCCGTGCTCGAGCCATACTTGAGGGTCGGGCTACACCTGCAGCAGAGCAACGAGTTGCCCAAGCCGCACCTGCTATTAAAGAAAATTTAGTGGTTCAAATCGCTTCGTATAGTGCTCAAGCTGATGCGCAAGCCCGCAGCGAAACCTTAAAAGGCGAGGGCATTACCAACGCGTATGTTGAGCCCGTTTACGTTAACGGTAAACAGGTTTTTCGCTTGCGAGTGGGGCCTTTTTCAAGCCGAGAAGCAGCCCAAGCTGCTCAGGCTAGGTTGCGTACGCTTGGGTATGCCAACGGCTTTATTACTACACAGTGACCGCTTTTGATTTCGGTGTGCTGGGCATTATTGGGGTCTCGTTTGTTTTGGGGCTCATGAGAGGCCTCATTAAAGAACTTCTTTCTTTAGTTGCATATGGTTTGGCATTTTTAGCAGCTGTGTGGTGGGGGCCGATCGTCTCTGAACAATGGGTGCTGCACTGGGTCAAACAAGATTATTTACGAATAGGCATAGCCTATTTCGCCTTATTTGTGGCCACCCTTTTAGCGGTCGGCTTAGTCAATATGGCATTAGCTGCTATGGTAAGAGGTACAGGTTTATCGCCGGCTGACCGTGGCTTAGGTGGTTTATTTGGTATCGTTAGGGGGTTGCTGCTGGTTCTTATTATTGTGACTCTGGTGGGTTACACGCCTTTGATTCAAGAGCCTTGGTGGCAAGATGCGTCGTTATCAAAACAAGTGACTGGCATTATTCATCAAATTGGGCAGAAGCTTCCGGCTCCGATGAATCAATGGTTACCCTTTTAAGTTTTTTTTTGTTTCATTCCAAGGTCAAATATGTGCGGAATTGTTGGGGTTGTGAGTCATGGTCCAGTTAATCAACTGCTCTACGATAGTTTGCTGTTGTTGCAGCATCGCGGTCAAGACGCAGCCGGTATTGCTACATCAGATGGAAGTAACTTCAACATGTATAAGGGTCACGGCTTAGTTCGTGATGTATTTCGCACCCGTAGTATGCGTTCATTACCGGGTTTTAGTGGTGTTGCGCAAGTACGCTACCCCACCGCAGGCTCAAGCGATAGTGACGAAGAGGCACAGCCTTTTTATGTCAATGCGCCGTTCGGTCTGACTTTTACTCACAATGGCAACCTCACTAATTGGCGCGAACTACGCGAAGCGTTGTTTCGCGTTGATCAACGCCACATTAATACCAACTCAGACTCTGAAGTACTGCTTAACGTGCTGGCACATGAGTTACAACGTGCAGCCAATGGTGTCTCGTTAGACCCCGATGCCATATTTAGAGCCGTTGAAAGCCTGCATCAACGTGTTAAGGGTGCTTATGCGGTGACAGCACAAATTTCAGGCTATGGGGTATTGGCATTTAGAGATCCACACGGCATAAGACCGCTTTGCCTCGGCCGTCATTTGTCTGATGAAGGCGTGACTTATATGATCGCCTCAGAGTCTGTTGCATTAGAGGGTTCGGGCTTCGAATTTGTACGCGATGTTTTACCAGGCGAGGCTGTTTTTATTTCCCTCGATGGTGAAGTATTTAGTCAAGAGTCTTCAATCAAAAAAATTCATGCCCCTTGTATTTTCGAGTATGTTTATTTTGCTCGGCCTGATTCAGTCATTGAGGGTGTATCGGTCTACGCGTCGCGTTTACGTATGGGCGAATACCTTGCAGACAAAGTGGCTAAAACGTTGCCTTTAGGCGAAATTGACGTGGTCATGCCTATACCCGATTCATCACGGCCTGCTGCGATGCAATTGGCTGCCCGACTTAATTTAGAGTACCGCGAGGGTTTAATTAAAAACCGTTATGTTGGTCGCACGTTCATTATGCCGGGTCAAGCCATCCGTAAAAAATCTGTACGTCAGAAGCTCAATACAATCGGTCAAGAGTTTAAAGGTAAAAATGTTTTGCTCGTTGATGACTCGATTGTTCGGGGCACCACCAGTCAAGAAATTGTTGAAATGGCACGTGCAGCGGGTGCAAATAAAGTATTTATGGCTTCTGCAGCGCCACCGGTCAGGTTTCCAAATGTGTATGGTATCGATATGCCGACACAAACTGAGCTTATTGCGTACGGTCGAGAAGACCACGAAATTGCTCGTTTAATTGGTGCTGACGCCTTGGTCTATCAAGACATTGCTGACATGCAACGTTCTGTGTCTGATTTAAACCCAGCCCTTACATCATTTGATACATCTTGCTTTACAGGGGAATACGTCACCGGCGACATTACCCCTGAATATCTTAAGCGCCTGTCTAAAGATCGCGCTCATAAACATGACGGCAGTGGCTTGCAATTTAATTTGGGTTATGGCGCGAACGATAACTAAACACCATAGCCGTTGTGGCTGCGACAGTTTGTATTGCAAAGAGCAAAAGTGCCCACACAGCGTATTCCACGCCTAGAAGGTCAATGCGGGCGTCTGCGCAGGTGGCATAAATGCCAAATAATTGGGGTAGGGCACTTTCAAGACCTGAACGGGTCATAAAAATATCAGCAAACGTTTGGGCACACGAAAATTGTTGAGAGGCAACGTTGATTTGATAGATCGTGCTGGCGATTCCACCTAAACCAGTCAAGATAATTAAAGTATTTAATGTTGCCTTGACTTTAAATGATGACTTAAACCAAGTCAGACCTGCAAGAAGCGCAATACATAAAAAAAGCAAGCGCTGAAAAACACACCAGGCGCAGGGTTGCATGTCAAAAACATGTTGGCTGATGAGTGCAATAAAAATAGCAACCAAAGCTGATATGCAAATCAATGCACCAATGAGTGAGCCCAGCCTACTGGGGTTGTGCATGGGTTTTCTCAAGGGCTAACGTTTCAAACAAAGCAGTTTGAAACTGTCGTTGTATTCGAGGCTTTTGTAAGGCTTCGCCTTTAACAACAAACACGTCTTCAACGCGCTCGCCAAGGGTCATAACTTTGGCTGTTTCGAGCGACACATGAAAGTCTACAAATACATGTGCCACATCAGCGAGTAAGCCAGGTCTATCGTTTGCAATAATCGCTAAACGCCAGTTTTGATTTCGTTCATCAGGTTGAATGTCGACCTTTGGTACAAATGGAAATGCGCGAGACTGCCTTGATGTTCTGATTTTACCGGTAGCAAAGGGTGGGTGGGTTGCCACAGGTTGATTTAAAGCCTGGGCTAGCTCGTGTTCGATAAGTGCAGATTGTGTGCGTAAGTTGGTATCGTTGGAAGAGGGCAGAACAATAAAACTGTCTAACGCATAACCATGCCGTGTGGTGTGTATGCGAGCATCTTGAATATTAAGATGTTGCCGACCAAAAAATGTGCAAATACGTGCAAATAAATCTTGTTGATCGCTAACATAAACCATCACTTGAATACCATCGCCACCCGAGGTAGGTCGCGCTCTTACGATAGCGTTTTCAGGGCTTGATTGATAGTAAAGTTGCCGTGTGTGCCATGCAATATCTGGTGCATCATGTCGCAAAAAATAGGCCACATCAAGTTGACCCCAAAAAATGTCTCGACTGCTGTCTTGAAGGCCTGCTAAGCGAGTCAGACGAGCCGCTTCGTTCATACGCTGCTGTAAAACGGTTTCCGTGTTGTCGGGTTCACTACCTAATGCGGCACGTGTCAGGTTAAATAAATCTTCAAGAAGTTTACCTTTCCAAGCGTTCCACACTATGGGGCTTGTACCGCGTATGTCAGCAACAGTTAGCAAGTAAAGTGAGGTCAGTTGCCGAAGATTACCTACTTTTTGTGCAAAAGAATGAATCACTTCAGGGTCAGATAGATCTTGCTTCTGAGCCACTTGCGACATAAGCAAATGATTTTGAACTAAAAAACTAATGCGCTCACTATCAGGGCTAGACAAGTTATGCGTTTTAGCAAAACGTTTCACTTCTAATGTGCCTAGCGTTGAATGATCGCCCCCGCGCCCCTTAGCGATATCATGAAATAATGCCGCCGCATAAAGCAACCAAAAATCACTTAGGCCAGCCGCTAATTTTGAAGCAAGTGGGTACTCTTGCGCATGTTCAGGCATGGTGAAGCGACGTAAGTTTCGAATGACTTGCAGGGTGTGTTGATCAACCGTGTAAGCATGAAATAAATCGTGTTGCATTTGCCCGACGATGCGCCTAAAAACCGGCAGATAACGCGGCAAAATATTAAGCGTATTCATACGCCGCAGTGCGTGCACAATACCTTGCGGTTGCTGCAAAATACGAATGAAGTTTTGTTGATTAACCGGGTCTTGACGAAATGCGGCATTGATTAGCGTGCGCGCATGCCAAATGGCTCTGAGGGCACGCGCTGACAGTTCAGTGATGTCAGGGTGTTGCTGCATGACTAAAAAAACGCGCAACAACTCTTGTGGGTTTTCGTGAAAAACGTTTTCATTCACAATATCTAAATGTTCGTTGCGTTTAACAAACACGTTATCAATGATTTGAACAACGTCATTTTGGTGTGGGAATAAATGCGCACCAATTGTTTCAACCAATATTGTATTTAACTGCGTAACCAGTCGAGCAGCCCAATAGTATCGTTGCATCAAAATTTCACTAGCGCGACGCGTTGTTGTCGGTTCGATTTGATACTGACTTGCGAGTTTATTTTGAAGGTCAAATACCACGCGATCTTCACGACGATTTGCGATTAAATGCATTTCAATTCTGAACCGTTTGAACGCATACTCAGCACGTTTTAAGTCACGCGCTTCAGTGGGGGTTAAAACACCAGCGCTAGCAATTTGACGCCAGGTTGAACCGAAACCTGCAGCTCGGGCCAACCATAAAATGACCTGTAAATCGCGCAACCCGCCAGGTGATTCTTTGCAATTTGGCTCAAGCGCGTACGCTGTATCTTGGTATCGACCATGACGTTGCTGCATTTCCGCAAGCTTTGCTTGAAAAAAGGCTCTCGGGTCAAGTTGATCAAGCATTGCAGATTCAAACATTTTAAATAACGCCGTGTCACCCATAATCAAGCGTGCTTCGAGCAATGATGTTTCAACTGTAATATCGGCGTCGGCTTCTTCTATACATTGTGAAATTGTTCTGACGCTATAACCTGGTTCTAGGCCAATATCCCATAGGGCGGTAACACAATTGCTCAGCTGCACTTCATCTTCAGGTTCAGGTTCGTGAGCAAGCAAAATCAGCAAGTCAACATCAGAGTAAGGGTAAAGTTCGCCGCGGCCATAGCCCCCCACTGCAGCCAATACAGAACCTTTTGGAAGGGGGAAGAGCTTTAATAAAGATATGAGAGCGTTGTCAGTAATGTGACAAAGGGCGTGTAAAAATTGATCAGGGTTGTGGTTGATGTGAAACTGATCAACTAATTTTGTTCGAGAAGCCTGATAACTTTGTTTAATAAAAGTAAGGCTTTCATTTGAACGCATCACAACCCCATCTTTAATGGCTAGGTACAAATCGGAGCAGGTGCCGCAGGCATACCTGCAGAAGTCGTCAGTACTTCATAACCCGTTTCAGTGACTAAAATACTATGTTCCCATTGTGCTGAAAGGCTATGGTCTCTTGTGACAACTGTCCACCCATCGGCTAGTTGTCGAATATCTCGTTTACCCGCATTAATCATCGGCTCGATGGTGAAAATGAGACCGGGTTCAAGACGTAAGCCAGAGCCAGGTTTACCGTAGTGTAAAACCTGTGGGTCTTGGTGGAAGACTCGGCCAATACCGTGCCCGCAAAATTCGCGAACCACAGAAAACCCTTCAGCTTCAGCCAATTGCTGAATAGCATGTCCAATATCGCCAAGGGTATTACCTGGTTTGACCTGCAAAATACCCCGCCACATGCAGTTATACGTTATTTCCGTTAAGCGTTTGGCCAAAATAGAGGGTTCACCTACGTAATACATGCGACTGGTGTCGCCAAACCAGCCGTCTTTAATAATGGTGACGTCAATATTGACGATATCACCCTGTTTGAGAACTTTGTCACCAGGGACCCCGTGACACACTTGGTGGTTAATTGAAGTGCAAATCGCACCAGGAAAGGGCGTGTAACCAGGTGGAGCATAACCTACTGTGGCAGACTTAGCCTTAAGCACATCTTGCACAAAATTAAGTGCTAAGCGGTCAAGTTCACCGGTGGTTACCCCCGGCAGTACAAAGGGGGTGAGGTAGTCAAGCACTTTGGCAGCATCTTGGCAAGCCGCACGCATTTGATCGATTTCTTGGGTTTTGGTTACTAAAGGCATATTTAGTTGAGTACTTATACGTAAAAAATAGTAGAATTATAGGCTTCCTGCTTAAAAATCACTTTAAAACGTATTGAGAGCAGGGAAATCGCATGGGGTGTAAACAGGGTGTCAAGGTTTCATTCTTGATACATATACTTCATTAGACCTAACCCTTGGAGCTTTAAAAAAATGTCATTAATGCGTGAAATGTTAGAAGCCGGTGTGCACTTTGGTCACCAAACCCGTTACTGGAACCCTAAGATGGCACCTTTCATCTTCGGTCACAGAAATAAAATTCATATTATTAACCTTGAGCAAACGGTTGAAAAGTACGTAGAAGCCACCAAATTCGTTAAACAAATTGCAACCAAAAATGGTTCAGTCATGTTTGTCGGCACAAAACGTGCAGCGCGAGACATCATCGCCCAACAAGCTGCACGCTGTGGCATGCCCTTTGTTGATAGCCGTTGGTTGGGTGGCATGATGACCAACTTTAAAACGGTCAAAAGCTCAATTAAGCGTTTGAAAGACTTAGAAGTTATGTTGGCTGATGGCAGCTTTGAGCGCATGAGCAAAAAAGAAGCGCTCATGTTTGATCGCGAAATCGTTAAGCTCAACAAGTCAATTGGTGGCATCAAAGACATGACAAAATTGCCCGATGCAATTTTTGTTGTTGATGTGGGTTATCACAAAATTGCTATTGCTGAAGCGCGCTGCTTAGGCATTCCTGTCATCGGTGTGGTTGATACCAACCATTCACCTGAAGGGGTCGATTACATTATTCCTGGTAACGATGATTCAGCCAAAGCGGTTGAACTTTACGCAACAGGTATTGCCAATGCAGTCTTAGAAGGCCGTGCACAAAGCATCAATGGTTTAGTGCAAGAAATCTCTGGTGACGAAGAGTTTATTGAAATTGAGCAAGACGCTTCTTAACGACTCAGCCGCGGTTCGCACTGCGGCTAAACCTTTATTTGTTGGAGTAAAAATGGCTGATATTACCGCCTCTATGGTTAAAGCGTTGCGTGAAAAAACTGACGCACCGATGATGGAATGCAAAAGAGCATTAACAGAAGCACAAGGCGATATGCCTCGAGCTGAAGAGATTTTACGAGTCAAACTTGGTAGTAAAGCCAGCAAGGCTTCGAGCCGCGTCACAGCTGAAGGCTTAATTGGTTTATTTATTAGTTCTGATGCAAAACAAGGTGCAGTGATTGAAGTCAATTGTGAAACAGACTTTGTTGCCAAAAACGATGATTTTGTTCATTTCGTCAATGCTTTAGCACAGCTTGTGGCTGAAAAGTCACCCGCTGATGTGGTTGCGCTGTCTGCCCTGCCTATGGCTAGCGGTACAGTTGAATCAATGCGTAGTGAACTGATTGGTAAAATTGGTGAAAATGTCTCTATTCGTCGTTTTGAACGCATGCAAACGGAAAACGCACTTTCGAGTTACGTGCACGGTGGCAAAATTGGTGTGTTGTTAAACTTTGCTGGGCAGGCTGATTTGGGCAAAGATTTGGCCATGCACATTGCTGCGACTAAGCCTAAAGCCATCGATGAGTCAGGCGTTCCTGAGTCAGATAAAGAAGCCGAGCGTTCAGTTGCCCGCTTGAAAGCAGCTGAATCAGGTAAAACAGCTGAAATTGTCGAAAAAATGGTCGAAGGTAGCGTTCAAAAGTACCTTAAAGAAGTAGCCTTGCTTTCACAGCCTTTTGTTAAAAATGATAAACAAACTGTTGCGCAAGTGCTAAAAGAGCACAATGCATCAATTGCTGCTTTTAAATTATTTGTGGTCGGTGAAGGTATTGAAAAGAAAACCACTGACTTTGCTGCCGAAGTCGCAGCGGCTGCAGCGGGTAACGCTTAATTAACATGGCAAATGACCGGGTACCATTCAACAGAATGGCCCGGTTTTTTTTCGTTTAATGAGCCGACTCATTTAAGTTTCATCGCTTAAACTGCAATATGAATGTTTTTAATTTGACTTATTGTTTTGTAAAGGTAACCCATGTCTGCAAAACCACATAAACGTGTGCTTTTAAAATTGTCAGGCGAGGCATTAATGGGCGACGATGCGTACGGTATTAACCGAGCAACCATTGTGCGCATGACAGAAGAGCTTGCTGAAGTCGTCAGAACTGGGGTTCAGTTAGCCATCGTGATTGGCGGCGGTAATATTTTTAGAGGCATTGCCCCCGGAGCGCAAGGTATGGATCGCGCAACAGCTGACTATATGGGCATGATGGCCACTGTTATGAATGCCCTGGCATTGCAAGACGCTTTAAAGCACCAAGGTATCGAGTCTCGCGTTCAATCAGCGCTCAACATCGAGCAGGTTGTTGAGCCCTACATCAGACCTAAAGCACTTCGTTACCTAGAAGAGGGCAAAACCGTTATTTTTGCAGCCGGCACGGGAAACCCGTTTTTTACAACCGATACAGCTGCCGCACTGAGGGGTTCTGAAATTGGTGCTGAAATTGTTTTAAAAGCAACAAAGGTTGATGGTATTTATAGCGCTGACCCAAATAAAGATGCCAATGCGACTCGCTACAGCAAAATTGGGTTTGATGAAGTGATTTCTAAGCGTCTAGAAGTGATGGACGCCACAGCATTTGCTTTGTGCCGAGATCAAAAGTTACCTATTCGTGTTTTTTCGATTAATAAGCCTGGTGCGTTAAAACGTGCCGTAGCGGGTGAAGACGAGGGTACCCTCGTTCATGTTTAAGGGGTTTTTATGAGTGTTCAAAATATTCGTCAGTCAACAGATTCGCGCATGACTAAAACGCTTGAGTCATTGATTTCTACGCTTGGCAAAATTCGTACGGGCCGCGCACATACCGGCATTCTTGACCACATTCAGGTTGAGTATTACGGTTCACCTGTGCCCTTGTCACAAGTCGCCAACGTCACTCTGGTTGATGCGCGCACTTTAAATGTTCAAGTTTGGGAAAAGAACATGGCTCAAGTGGTCGATAAAGCAATTCGTGAATCAGACCTTGGTTTGAACCCTCAGGCTAACGGCGAGTCGATACGCGTACCGATGCCCGCTTTAACTGAAGAGCGTCGTAAAGAATTTACAAAAATTGTTCGCGGTGAAGGCGAAGACTCAAAGATTGCCATTCGCAATCAACGCCGTGAAGCCAACGATGCATTAAAGAAAAGTGTTAAAGATAAGGAAATATCTGAAGATGATGAGCGTCGTGCACAAGACGATATTCAAAAACTGACCGATCGTTTTATTGCTGATATTGACAAAATGATTGTGCAAAAAGAAGCTGAAGTAATGAAAGTTTAACGGCCAAGTTTTTTAACTAAGGTTGCCCCTTTTGAGTTTTACTAGTTCGACACTATCTGTACCCGAGTCACATATCGTGCCTCTGCACGTTGCCATCATCATGGATGGCAATGGCCGTTGGGCAACTAACCGTCACCTACCGCGTACAGCAGGGCATGTCAAAGGTGTACAAAGTGTTCGAAAAGTCGTTCAAGCGACAGCTAAGCATGGCGTTAAATACCTCACACTATTTGCCTTTAGCTCTGAAAACTGGCGTCGCCCCCCAGAGGAAGTTACCCTACTTATGCGTTTATTTATGCAGGCTCTAGAGAAAGAGGTTGCAGCGCTTAAAAAGCAAGGGGTACGCCTTAGAGTCATTGGTGATCGATCTCAGTTTGACACCAAATTGCAAGCCATGATGAGTAAAGCTGAGGCATCGACTGCAGACAATGACACGTTCCATTTAACGATTGCCGCTAATTATGGTGGCCGATGGGACATTCTCAATGCGACGCGCCGAATGTTGGTTCAAAACCCACAACTTTGTCAGCAACCAAATCAAATTAATGAAACTGAACTGGCTCAATATCTCAGCATGGCGTGGGCACCCGAACCAGACCTTTTCATTCGAACGGGTGGCGAACAACGGGTTTCAAATTTTCTAATTTGGCAACTCGCCTACACCGAATTATTTTTCACCGAAAAGTATTGGCCAGAGTTTGGTGAAGCGGAACTACTTGAATCTTTTGCTTGGTATCGTAGTCGTGAACGACGTTTTGGGCGAACCAGCGCTCAACTCACAGAAAACCACACAGCGGCTTAAATACATGCTCAAACAGCGCATCATCACGGCCGTTGTTTTGTTATTTATTTTGATTAACGTGCTAATCATCGATAATCATTGGCCTTTTATGCTTTTCGTGATGATCTTGGCCGTTTGCGCAACATGGGAATGGGTCAGGCTAACCTGGCAAGGCCCGCGTTTTGTTATTTATTTATTGCCATGTTTAGTTGCATTAATTGCTTTTTTACAGTCTTGGTTTATTCAAAATGACATCTATTTATTTTCAAGAAGCTTTGATGCCTTGGTTGTTCTATGTGCCTTGATATGGTTGTTTGGTATGCCTTTAATATTGGCCCGTGGCCGTGCAACTGAACCGTCACATAGTTCACCCTTAACGCTCTTTGCACCGCTTGCAATGTTGGCAACTTGGTGGGTTTTTGTGAGCCTTTTTGTGCAACGTGGCGCTCTATATCTACTTTCACTACTTATTTTGGTTTGGGTCGCTGACCTTGCGGCTTATTTTGTTGGGCGCCATCTTGGCAAAAATAAATTGGCGCCAACTATTAGCCCCGGTAAAACGCGTGAGGGAGCCATTGCGGGCGTTATTGCCGTGGTGATATGGTTGCTTGTATCATCAGCCTGGTCGGGTTCTTTTGCTCAAGATTTGCTTGATCACTGGTCGTGGTTTGGCGTTATCGTTTGGGGTGTGGTGTTAGGTTCAATATCAGTCATGGGTGACTTATTTGAATCGTTGCTCAAACGACGTGCTCAAGTTAAAGACTCAAGCCGTCTTTTGCCTGGGCACGGTGGGGTCTACGACCGTATTGATGCGGTAGTGGTGGTTCTGCCTATTGTCTTTGTATTAATCTCGGTTGTTTACCTGCAATGAATCAAACCTCTTTACGTGATGTCACCGTTTTGGGCTCAACGGGTTCAATTGGTCAAAATACCTTAGATGTCATTGCCCGTCATCCAGATCGCTATGTCGTACACGCGTTATCTGCCCATTCGAATATGAAAAAATTGGCAGAGCAAGCGTTACAGCATCGCGTTGCATGCGTCGTCGTACCTGATGCCTTAGCCGCTCACAATTTTGATTTGGCGTGGGCATTGCAAACATCCTTATTAAAAAAGCCTGAGGTTCGAGTTGGCGCGCAAGCACTGGTGCATACAGCCGCAGAAGCGCAGGGTCAAATTGTGATGGCTGCTATTGTCGGTGCTGCAGGGTTACCCGCTGCATTAGCTGCAGCCCAAGCAGGCAAGAGGGTATTGCTGGCCAACAAAGAAGCATTGGTCGCTGCAGGTTCTTTTTTTATGCAAGCGGTTTGTGACAACCAAGCTGAGTTGTTGCCTATTGACAGCGAACACAATGCTATTTTTCAGTGTTTGCCGCATCATGATCGACAAGCAAATAAAACCCCAGGTGGTCAACATAACAAGGGCGTTACCCGTCTTATTTTAACGGCCTCAGGGGGGCCCTTTCGTCAGCATGCACCTGAATCACTTCAAGACGTTACGCCTGATCAGGCCTGTGCGCACCCAAACTGGAGTATGGGGCGCAAAATTTCAGTTGACTCTGCCACAATGCTCAACAAGGGTTTAGAAGTAATTGAGGCGCATTGGTTGTTCGGTATGCCCGCCGATCAAATTGATGTGGTGATTCACCCGCAAAGTATTGTGCACTCAATGGTTCAATACAGCGACGGCTCAGTATTAGCGCAAATGGGCAACCCCGATATGCGCACCCCCATTGCTTATGGTTTGGGGTTTCCTGACCGCATTGAAGCAGGGGTAAACCCGCTAGATTTAGCGGCAGTCGGTAAACTTGAATTTGAAGCGGTTGACTTCGATCGTTACCCCTGTCTAAAGCTGGCTTATCAGGCACTGAAATCAGGCCAAACGGCTTGTGTTGTTCTCAATGCTGCAAATGAAATAGCGGTTGAGGCATTTTTGACATGTCAATTGAGCTATTTAGACATCTCTAGGGTGGTGGCACAGTCGCTTGACTGGCAAGTTGGGCAAGGTTGGT
This sequence comes from Bordetella parapertussis, assembly GCA_945883615.1. GTDB lineage: Bacteria > Pseudomonadota > Gammaproteobacteria > Burkholderiales > Burkholderiaceae_B > Algicoccus > Algicoccus parapertussis_A. The sequence continues at coordinate 19,661 of CAMCYB010000003.1, forward strand.
CTAACCCGACTTCAATTGACGATGTTTTGCTTATTGACCAAGCTGTTAGAACCTTTGCGCGAGATGCGAGTCAGAAACAGTGTAAGTCTTAATAAAATTTTATTTTTTTGTTCAATTTTTTGTTCAATTTTTTGTTCAATTATTTGTTTATAAATTCATAAGGTTATTTACTCATTTGTTCTTAAATTCAGTGCTTTAATGATCTTGTTTATTTATTTGCTGACACACTGACGAGTTGCCATGCGTGTCGCAAAATCTATCTTAATTTAATAGGGTTTTTATGTTTTTTACCATTCTGGCGTTTTTGGTTGCGCTGGGTATTTTGATTACTTTTCATGAGCTCGGCCATTATTGGGCTGCGCGGGCTTGTGGCGTTAAAGTTTTGACGTTTTCTGTGGGTTTCGGTAAACCCCTTCTCAAGCGTGTCGACAAGCACGGCACAGTTTGGGCGTTAGCATCGATTCCCCTAGGCGGTTTTGTCAAAATGCTTGACGAACCCACGCCAGACATGACACCCGAACAAAAAAAACAGGCTTTTTCATGTCAGCCGGTTAGTCGCCGTTTTGTCGTGGTTGCAGCAGGCCCTGTGTTTAATTTAATTTTGGCTGCCTTTCTTTATGCAGGTTTAAATTTAGCTGGTACGACAGAACCTGCACCCATACTTCAGCAACCCGTTGCGAACTCACCAGCCGCTATGGCAGGCATTCAAGTCAATGATCGTATTGTTTCGATTGACGGTAAATCTGTTCAAGGTTGGCAAGATGTACGTTGGTTATTATTACAAAAATCCCCAGAAGGGGGCCAGGTTGATGTAGCCATTGAGCGCGCAACAGGCCAAATTGAACGCGTCTTAACTTTGCCACCCATGGCAGATCCAGGTGAGCAAGACATCTTGGCAAATTACGGCTTAGGCTTGCAAATGGGTAAGCCCAGTATTGGGTCGGTAACAGCTAATGGAGCTGCTGAAAAAGCGGGATTCATGGCAGGTGATGTGATTCAATCTGTTGGCAACCAATCTAACCCGAGTGTTACCGCCTTTATTGACTACATTAAGACACGCCCTGATCAACCTGTTGCCGTATCGGTTTTAAGAGCGGGTCAGCTGACTAACTTGACAGTCATTCCTGCCTCGCAACTTAATGATGAGGGTCAAGCTATCGGTCGAATTGGCGTAGCTTTGTCATCAGACATTCCAACCGTGACCATTGAACATGGTGTTTTTGAAAGTCTGTGGTTAGGTATTACTCGCACCGTTGATACGTCGTGGTTTTCCATCAAAATGATGGGGCGTATGATCACAGGCGATGTTTCACTGAAAAACATAAGCGGCCCCGTTACCATTGCAGATTACGCGGGTCAAACGGCGCGAGTGGGTTTTGCTTCTTACATAGCATTTTTAGCTTTAGTTAGCATTAGTATTGGCATCTTAAATTTACTACCCATTCCCATGCTTGACGGTGGTCATCTTATGTTCTACATCATTGAAATGATCAGGGGCAAGCCTGCGCCTGAGGCCTGGTTGATGACTAGCCAGAGGGTGGGCGTAGCACTTTTAGGTGGTTTGATGACTTTAGCTATTTTTAATGACTTAACGCGTCTTTTCAGTTGAGTCATATCTGCTTTAAAATAGTGAGATCGGTTTAAACCGAGTACTCGTATTTAGAGTAATAAGTGTTGTTTATGTTTAAGTCAATTATTGGTTTTTTCCAAGGAACGTTTGATGTCTTGTTTTTACGCTAAGCACGCTACCTTGCTCAGGCAAGTGTGGTCAAGCCTCATCAAGCGATCTTGCGTTTTATTATTGAGTTTGATTCCTTGCGTTGCCTTTGCATTCTCACCATTTGTTGTGCGCGACATTCAGGTTGACGGTATTCAAAGAACTGAGCCTGGCACCATCTTTTCTTATATTCCTGTCAAAGTGGGTGAGCGCTTCACTGAAGACATGGCGACTGAGACAGTACGTCAACTTTACGGCACAGGTTTTTTTAAAGATGTACGCATTGAAACCCGTGGTGATGTGGTTGTTGTGGTCGTGCAAGAGCGACCTATCATTGCCTCGTTAGCCTTTACAGGTATGCGTGAGTTCGACAGTAAGACCATTCTTGATTCCTTGCGCCAGGTTGGCTTTGGTGAAGGGCGAATCTTTGATCAAGCCATGCTTGAGCAGGCTGAATTTGAAATTAAACAGCAATATCTGAGTAAAGGTAAATATGGGGTTGAAATCACGTCAACTGTTACACCGCTACCTAGAAATCGTGTCGGTATTAACTTTGATATATTTGAAGGTGAGATTGCCAAGATCAAAGAAATAAAAATTGTTGGTGAAAAAGCATTCAGTGAGAGCTCATTGTTGGGCTTAATGTCGCTGACGACTTCGGGTTGGTTGACGTGGTATACCGATAGCGATAAGTATTCTCGCGAAAAGCTCGAACGCGACATGGAAACGATACGATCTTTCTATCTTGACCGCGGTTATCTTGAATATAGAATGGACCCCCCTCAAGTCTCGATTTCACCAGATCGCTTGGGTATTTTTATTACTTTAACGCTAAGCGAAGGTGAGGCCTATAAGGTCAGCAGCGTGAAATTAGCGGGTGAGCTACTGAGTCTCAACACAGAACTAGAATCGTTAATCAAAATTAAAGCCGGTGAAGTTTTCTCTGGTGCTAAAGCCAACGAAACAATTAAAGACATCAAAGATTACTTGGGTGGTTTGGGTTATGCGTTTGCCAACGTTAACCCCAACCCAGTACTTGATCGTGAAAAACATGAAGCGGCGTTGACTTTTTTTGTAGATCCAAGTCGACGCGTTTATGTCAGACGCATTCAAATTACCGGTAATGAACGTACGCGTGATACGGTCGCCCGACGCGAAGTTAAGCAACTTGAGGCAGCTTGGTACAACGGTGGTGAGTTGGCTTTATCGAAAGAAAGGCTTGAGCGTACTGGTTATTTTCAAGATGTAAACCTTTCAACAGAACCTGTACCGGGTTCAACTGATCAAGTTGACGTTGCACTGGCCGTAAAAGAAAGACAAACGGGTGCCATTAATTTGGGTGTGGGTTATGGTCAAGCTGACGGCGTTATTTTAAGTGCGGGTATTTCAGAGCAAAACGCATTTGGTAGTGGTAATGCTTTAACATTTCAGGTCAATACCAGCCAAGACGATAGCACGTTTATACTTTCGCATACCAACCCGTATTTCACGAATGACGGCGTAAGCCGTAGCACCTCTGTTTACTACCGTACGGTGACACCGTCACAAAATAACCCCGGTAACTACGAAGTTAAAACGATCGGTAGCGGTTTTACCTTTGGTATACCCGTGACTGAGATTGATCGGGTGTCGTTGGGGCTAAATTATGAAAGTAATTACACGGCTCTTTATGATAATTCTCCCTTAGCTTATCAGCAATACGTGCAAGAATATGGTGAAACGACCAGTACGGTTTTATTAAACAGTGGTTGGAATAGAGATACGCGAGACAGTGCTTTATCGCCGACAAAAGGTTCATTAACCCGGTTGGGTGCAACAGTGGGCACGATTGGTCTTCAGTATTATTTACTGAGTGCTCAACAACAGTATTTCATGCCTATTGCACGCGATTACACGCTCGCGTTTAATGCGTTGTTTGATTATGGTAATAGCTACAGCGATTTACCTTACCCTGTTATTAAAGACGTCTTTGCCGGGGGTATTGGTACGGTTCGTGGCTTTACACCCAACTCTTTAGGTCCAAGAGATCCATTAACCGGCACATTTTTAGGTGGCTCTAAGCGAGTGGTCGGCAATATGCAGTTTTATTGGCCTTTTCCTGGGGCTAGCAAAGAAAAAACACTTCGGTTATTTGCCTTTACTGATGCGGGTCAGGTGTTTGGAAATAATGGTGGCTCGGGCGATACCAATATTGACTTTGGTGATCTTCGCTATTCAGTGGGTATTGGTTTGTCGTGGCTTTCTCCAATGGGTCCATTGCAACTGTCATACGGCAAACCACTAAATGCCAAAGACACAGATCAAACTCAAGTATTCCAGTTTCAAGTAGGTACTGGGTTTTAAACCCCAAAAAGTGGCACAATCATAGTAGTTAGATCGAATTTAATTTTAATGAGAGTTTTTATGAAGCAATTCTTCGGTAAACAGGCGTTTTTAAACGTTTCACATTCATCCTTAACAGCTATGGTTTTGGTTGTAACGTTGATTTCTATCACCGCATTGCCGCAGCCGGTTTGGGCGCAAGCGGCTAAAGCAACGACCCCACCTGTTGCCGCTGCCTCAACCAGCTTTACGTCAACTAAAGTTGGTTTTGTAAACACCCAGCGTATTTTGCGCGATTCATTACCTGCCATTGCAATTTTGAAAAAGATTGATGATGAGTTCGTGAAGCGCAACGACGAATTACAAAAAAATATTAACGATTTGCGAATTAAAGTTCAAAAATTTGAAAAAGATGCCCCTGTTATGGCTGAAAGCGAGCGCTCTAGAAATCAACGTGAGCTTGGAAACCTTGACATTGAAGTGCAACGTAAGCAGCGCGAGTTACAAGAAGATTACAACCGTCGTCGTAATGAAGAGTTTGGCATGATTGTTGAAAAAGCAAACGAGGCGATTAAGCGTATTGCCGAAAAAGAAAATTTCGACCTGATTATTCAAGATGCTATAACTGTCAGCCCGCGTGTTGACATCACAGATCAAGTCATTGAAGCTCTGGCTAAAAAGTAATTTCCGTTTAAGGCCAATGATCTATGCCTGTTTTAATTGACTCCTCTCAGGCCTTAACTGTTTCAGCTTTGTTGAACCAGATTCCTGAGAGTTCAAAATTAGTTCAAAAAATTGAGTTGGGTCAACGCTTTAATTCATTAAGCACTTTGCAAGGTATCGGTTCACTGTCTTCGGCTTCAAACCAAGAGCTTTCTTTTGTAGTGGGGCCGCAGTACTTAGAGGCGCTTTCTCAAACGTCTGCCTGCGTGGTCATTTTGACCGACGACGTTGCACGGTTGGTTGATGAAAAATATGGGCCGCGTGATTTTATTAAAGTCATCTGCCCACAACCCTATCTTTTGTATGCACTATTAGCGCAATGGTTTGACCGTAATCGTCAACCCAAAGGGTCAGTCGGTGTGCATCATATGACAGTGGTTGATCAAACTGCACATATCGACCCAACCGCAACGGTAGACGCCTTTGTTACGATTCAAGCGCATGTCAAAATCGGTGCCGGTGTTCACATTCACTCAGGTTGCACCATTGCACACCATGTTGAGATTGGTGCTGACACCATTATTTACCCAAATGTTACGCTGTATGACTCGGTAAAAATGGGTCAACGTTGCATCATTCATAGCGGTGCTGTCATTGGGGCAGACGGTTTTGGTTTTGCACCTAACCCGCTTTTAGGTCAAGGTGCATGGGGCAAGATTGCACAATTAGGTAGTGTGCATATGGGTGACGACATTGAGGTCGGCGCCAACACAACGATTGATCGTGGCGCGCTTGACAACACACTGATTGCAAATGGGGTGAAACTCGACAACCAAATTATGATTGCTCACAATTGTGTCATTGGTGAGCATACCGCCATGGCCGCATGCGTTGGGGTGGCTGGTTCAACTCAAATTGGCGCGCGCTGTACCATTGGGGGTGCCTCAATGTTGTCGGGTCATCTTAAAATTGCTGATGATGTGCATATTTCAGGTGGTACGGCTGTAACAGCTAACGTGACTGAACCCGGTCGGTATACCGGTGTATTTCCGTTTGCACGTCACGATCAATGGCAACGCAATGCTGCCGTAATTGGTCAATTAGCGCAACTTAGAAAGCGTTTAAGAGTGCTTGAAAGGGTTAGCTCTGCAACTCAATCCAGTAGCGATTAAAATAAGACATGTTGGCGCATTTTAGTCGCCATTGGGAACGACCATGCAACTTGATATTAAAGCGATCTTAGACCGCATTCCTCATCGCTACCCGATGCTTTTAATTGACCGCGTCATTGATATGGTGCCAGGCAAATCAATTCATGCCTTAAAAAATGTGTCAATTAATGAACCTTTTTTTAGTGGTCATTTTCCGCATCACCCGGTCATGCCAGGCGTCTTGATTTTAGAGGCGATGGCCCAAGCAGCTGCGATTTTCTCTTTTGCTGACGAAACCGGTTTAAAACCAGAAAACGAAGAAATTTTGTACTATTTTGTTGGTATTGATGGTGCGCGCTTTAGAAAGCCTGTTTTGCCAGGTGATCAACTACATATTGAAGTGGTAGCCGACCGTTTGGGGCGGGCCATTTGCAAATATACGGGTGTGGCTAAAGTTGATGGTCAAGTCGTTGCTGAAGCCAAACTCATGTGTGCGATTCGCCCGATGTAAGCATGATGACAGCCAAGATTCATCCCACTGCCTTAGTTGATTCACATGCCATTTTGCACCCTACGGTTGAAATCGGTCCTTACTCAATTGTTGGTCCACACGTGTCAATTGGTGAAGGCACAACCGTTGGCCCACATTGCGTAATTGACGGTCACACGTCTATTGGCGCACACAACACTTTTTATCGGTTTTGTTCTATCGGTGGCGCACCCCAAGACAAAAAATACGCGGGTGAGCCCACTCGGCTAGAAATCGGTGACCGAAATATGGTGCGTGAGTACGTGACCTTCAACACCGGCACCATACAAGATGTAGGTGTGACAAGGGTAGGGCACGACAACTGGGTCATGGCTTACGTTCATGTCGCACATGACTGTCAAATTGGTAGCCACACCATACTTGCCAACGGCGTTCAAATGGGTGGTCATGTTCATGTGGGTGATTGGGCAATCGTGGGTGGCTTAGCGGCTGTGCATCAATTTGGCAAGATTGGCGCTCATGCCATGGTAGGTGGGCAAAGCGCATTACATATGGACGTTCCCCCATACGTAATGGGTGCCGGCAACCCTTGCGTGCCAGTAGGCGTTAATACTGAAGGGCTTAAACGACGTGGTTTTAACCCCGAGTCAATAGCCGCACTGCGTGACGCTTATAAAATGTTGTATCGCCGAGGCCTTTCACTTGATGATGCAAAAATTCAGATTCGTGCTCGTCAAACTGAAGAGCCTGCAACAACTGAAGCCCTGCAAGTGTTACTTGAATTTCTTGAATCTAGTGCGCGGGGCATTATTCGAGCATGACGCGTCGAATCGGGTTGGTCGCGGGCGAGCCTTCTGGTGACCTCATCGCAGCCCGTGTGCTGCAAGGCTTAAATGCACGTCTAAACGAAGATTTTGCTGCTGAAGGTATTGGTGGGCCAGAACTGGCCAAACAAAAAATGAATATTTGGCATGAGATGCATGCCTTATCGGTGTTTGGTTATGTTGATGCATTAAAAAGTTTGCCTAAGTTATGGTCTATTTTTAATGATTTATGTCGACGTTGGCATCGCGATCCGCCTGATTTGTTTTTGGGGGTTGATGCCCCTGACTTTAATTTACGGCTTGAAAAACGCTTAAAAAAACAAGGTGTTCCCACTGTACATTTTGTCAGTCCGTCAATTTGGGCTTGGCGTTATGAGCGTATTCATACGATTAAAGCTTCTGTTGATTTGATGTTGACCGTATTTCCCTTCGAGCAAGCCATCTATGAAAAAGAGGGTATTCCGGTTAAATATGTCGGGCACCCCTTAGCCGACGTGATACCGATGCAACCTGATCAAGCCGCTGCCCGCGCGCAGCTGAATATTGATGAGCATGCAGAAGTCTTGGCTATTTTGCCCGGTAGCCGGGCATCTGAAATTAAATGGATGGCACCGCTTTTTCTTCAAACTGCGCAACGTCTAGTTCAACAAAACCCCAACTTGATTTGTTTGGTACCTATGGTCAACGCACAACGTTACCAAGAGTTTATGGCTATATTGGCACAATACCCTATACCCGGTATGCAAGTTTTAAGGCAAACCGAAAGTGGGGTGCAGCATGCTAACCCGTTGTCATGGTCAGTGCTTCAAGCTTGTGACCGTGCGTTGGTCACCAGTGGTACGGCAACGCTAGAGGCGGCATTGTTTAAGCGACCTATGGTGATCAGTTACGTGCTCTCACCCTGGATGCGTCGATTAATGGCTTGGAAGTCTGGTCAAGCCAAACCTTATTTACCTTGGGTCGGTTTGCCAAATGTATTGGCTAATGAATCATTGGTTCCAGAGTTATTGCAAGATGATGCCACGCCTGACGCCTTATTTGACGCCATGAATGCTTTGACGAAAGACCCAGTAAGGTGTCAATATATTGTTGAAAAATTCATGGCTATGCATGAAACACTGCGTTGCGATACGCCATCGCGTGTGGCTGAGGCCATTGCTGGGTTATTCAATGACAAACGTTAACGATAGGGCCATTATTTACATCGCTGGCGTTGATGAGGCGGGTCGGGGCCCTTTGGCAGGTGATGTGTTTGCTGCTGCCGTGGTATTGTCGCCCGATCACCCAATTGAAGGGCTGGCTGATTCAAAAAAGCTCAGTGAAAAAAAACGTGATTTTTTAGCGCCGTTGATCAAAGCGCGCGCGACGGCTTGGGCGATTGCTTCAGCGAGTGTGGCTGAAATAGATGAAATTAACATCTTGCAAGCCACACTTTTAGCCATGAAGCGTGCGGTTGAACAGTTGGGTGTACACCCGACAGAGGTTTTAATTGATGGTAACCGTGCCCCGCATTTGACCTTTCCAACGCGAACCATTATTGGTGGTGATGCCACGGTAGCAGAAATTTCAGCTGCGTCAATATTAGCTAAGACAGCCCGTGATGCAAGTTTAATGGCGCTGCATGCCCTGTACCCTCAATACGCCTTTGATCGACATAAAGGCTATGGTACGGCCTTGCACATGGCCAAACTTAAAGAGTGGGGGCCATGCCCCGCGCATCGTCGCAGCTTTGCTCCGGTGCGGGCTTTTTACATTAACGCTAGCCTATGAAAGAGATCAGTTCACGTTCAAACCCGTTATGGCGCGACTGGATGCATCAGCGTTCTGTCGCGGGTCGACCTGGCCATTTGATATGGTTAGAGGGTGAGCATTTATGTCGTGCTTGGTTAGCTCAGCGGGGGCAGCCTCTCTGGGCTATTTTTGACCAATCAAAAATTGATTTGCCGCATGTTTCGAAGTTTTATCAACAGATTGACCCCGCGCGTCAAGTCTCCCTGTCAAGTGCGCTATTTGAGCAACTCGTCACCGTTAAAACAGCGCAAGGTATCTTGTTTTTAGTCGAGCATGCCATAACGCTTAAGTCGCCCTCGCATGTTGTGTCAAACAATGAGACTCAGAGTTATGTATTTGTGCCAGGCTCACTTGAATTTGACAGAGCCGTTATGCTTGATTCAATTCAAGACCCAGGTAATTTGGGCACTATTTTGCGTTTAAGTGCAGCCTTTGGTGTGAGCCACGTCTTCTTAGGGCTAGGTTGTGCCGCTGTGTGGTCACCTAAGGTACTCAGAAGCGCGCAAGGTGCACATTTTGCATTGACTCTGATTGAAGTTGATGATTTGGTGCAGTGGTTAAACGCTTATCGAAATGCTGTGACCGATGCTGCGATAGTTTTAGCCACTGCAGTGGTCGATGCCCAATCTTTAGGTTCTGTTAGGCTAGTGCAACGGTCGATATGGTTGTTTGGCCATGAAGGTCAGGGCGTGAGCCCACAATTACTAAAAATGGCTGACGTTAAAGTTAATATTGCACATGATCAAACGGTGGTTGATTCTCTCAATGTTGCCAGTGCAGCGGCTATTTGTTTGTATGAGCAAAGCCGACAAAACACGCTTTAATATGCCTTATAGGTATCTAGTTTGACCTCTTGCAAGACTGTGGTTGAAATTTCTTCAATTGATTTGCTTGTGGTTGACAGCCAAGGTATGCCTTCTAAGCGCATCATACGTTCACCTTCGGCCACCTCATGGCGACATTGCGCAAGCGATGAGTACGTACTGTCGGGTCGTCTTTCATTTCGCACTTCAGACAGACGTTCAGGCTGAATAGTCAAGCCAAACAAACGGTTACGATACTGTTTTAAAGTTTTAGGTAAGCTTCCCCGATCAAAGTCTTCTGGAATGAGCGGAAAATTAGCTGCTTTTACCCCATATTGCATGGCCAAATACAAGCTTGTGGGTGTTTTTCCACATCGTGAAACCCCAATAAGTATGACGTCTGCTTGAGCCAAACCGTTAATAAACTGACCATCATCATGGGCTAAACTATAGTTGATGGCATCTATTCGGTTTCTGTATTGTGCTGAAGACGCTGCTTTATGTGACTTGCCAATTGAGTGGCTCGATTTCAAACCTAAAGCCTGCTCTATAGGTTCAACAAAACCTGAAAAAAGGTCTAAAAACAGTGCGTTAGCGGCTTTTATTCGTGTTGAAACTAAGGGGTTTACTAGTGTCGTGAACGCAATCGGTTTGACGCCATGTTTCTGTGCGACTTGGTTCATTCGTGTTACGACTGCATCAGCTTTTTCTAAGCTGTCAATAAATGGCTCGCGTATTTGATGAAATTTAACACTTTCAAATTGCGATAAAACCGAATGACTAAAGGTTTCAGCCGTTATGCCTGTACCGTCAGAAATGATAAATACAGTGCGCTCAATTGCCGGGCTAGACATAAGTAAAAATCCGTAAAAAAATGATTGTTGGGTAGTACAATGCGATGCACCAATCTTATATAAGAGTTAAGCTCACTTTTTTTATAAGATTTAAATTGTAATAATTTAGATTTTTAACACGACTCATGATTTCTCGTTCAATTCACTTTTTTCAGGCGCTTTAAGGTAATTAAAGACATTTTTAAGTGGTTCAAAACACCTCAAGGTACCTCAAGACATCTTAAGGCCAGTTCGGTTAGTACAACATAAATACGGTTTATTAACCAAACTCGCTTTCCATTTATTGTAAAAGGTGACTTCATGTCGTACGTTGTTTCATTTGAACATCTCCGTAATACCGATGTTGACTCAGTTGGGGGTAAAAACGCTTCATTAGGGGAAATGATTAGCCAATTGGCAGATGCAGGTGTGCGAGTGCCGGGTGGTTTTGCAACCACAGCCCAAGCGTTCCGTGATTTCTTATCGGGCACCGGTCTAGACAAAAAAATTGCTGATCGTCTCACGACGCTTGATTCTGAAGATGTGCGGGCGCTCGCAGAAGCGGGTTCGCAAATTCGTCAATGGTTAGTCGAAACGCCGCTACCTCAACAGCTTGATCTTGATATTCGCGCGGCCTTTGCCCTACTTGACGCTGATGGCAAAGGTTCATTTGCGGTACGTTCATCAGCCACTGCTGAAGATTTGCCCGATGCCTCTTTTGCTGGCCAACAAGAAACATTCTTAAATGTTGTCGGCATTGACGACGTCATTGACAAAATTCGTCACGTGTTCGCATCGTTATATAACGATCGTGCTATTTCATACCGGGTGCACAAAGGCTTTGCCCATGCTGATGTCGCGCTGTCTGCAGGCATACAGCGCATGGTGCGGTCAGATATGGGTAGCGCGGGTGTCATGTTCACCATCGACACTGAATCTGGTTTTAAAGATGTTGTGTTCATCACTTCTTCATACGGTTTGGGTGAAACGGTGGTGCAGGGTGCCGTTAACCCTGATGAATACTACGTTTTTAAACCAACCTTGGCAAAAGGTCTTTACCCCATTATTAGTCGTCGTATTGGCTCAAAAATGCTCAAAATGGAATTTGATGCCAAACGTGAGAGTGGCCATGCTGTGCGCACAATTGATGTGCCTTCCTCTGAACGCAACCGCTACTCGCTTAGCGATGCAGATGTTATTGAATTGGCGCGTTACGCGGTCATTATTGAAAACCATTACCAACGCCCAATGGATATCGAATGGGGTCGCGACGGTATCGACGGCAAAATTTATATTTTGCAAGCTCGTCCAGAAACAGTTAAATCGCAACAGGCAGCAAGTGATGTTCAGCATCGTTATCGCTTAAAAGCCACCGGTCAAATTTTGTTCACGGGCCGAGCGATTGGTCAAAAAATTGGTTCGGGTGCAGTGCGTGTCATTACTGATTTATCTGAAATGGGCCAAGTACAAGCGGGTGATATATTGGTTACTGACATGACAGACCCCAACTGGGAACCCGTCATGAAACGTGCGGCAGCCATTGTGACCAACCGGGGTGGGCGTACTTGCCATGCTGCCATTATTGCTCGAGAACTTGGCATTCCAGCTGTCGTCGGGTGCGGTGACGCCACAGAACGACTTAAAAATGGCCAACAAGTCACCGTGTCGTGTGCCGAAGGTGATGAGGGTCGCATTTATGACGGCTTAATTGAAACTGAAGTTGAAGAAGTTCGCCGCGGTGAAATGCCCGCAATTGATTTAAAAATTATGATGAACGTGGGTAACCCTCAATTAGCCTTTGATTTTTCTCAAATACCGAATGAAGGTGTTGGCTTAGCACGTTTGGAATTCATTATTAATAACAACATTGGCATTCACCCCAAGGCAGTGCTTGACTACCCCAATGTTGATGCTGAACTAAAGCTTGCTGTTGAGTCTGCCGCGCGGGGTCATGCGAGCCCACGGTCATTTTTCGTTGATAAACTCGCTGATGGTATGGCCACTATTTCAGCTGCGTTTTGGCCTAAAACAGTTATTGCTCGCTTGTCTGATTTCAAGTCAAACGAATACCGCAAGTTAGTGGGTGGTTCACGTTACGAACCCGATGAAGAAAACCCCATGTTGGGTTTTCGTGGGGCCTCACGCTATATTTCCGCCGACTTTGCTGAATGCTTCAAAATGGAATGCGAAGCGATTTGTAAAGTTCGCAACGATATGGGGCTCACCAACATGGAAATTATGGTGCCTTTTGTGCGTACGGTTAAACAAGCTAAACAAGTGATTGATTTGTTGGCGGCTCATGGTTTGGCTCGGGGCCAAAATGGTTTACGCATCATCATGATGTGCGAGTTACCCACTAATGCAATTTTAGCTGAGCAGTTTCTAGAGTATTTTGACGGGTTTTCGATTGGTTCAAATGACATGACACAGCTTACGCTTGGGCTTGATCGTGACTCAGGCATGGAACTCTTGGCAGCTGACTTTGATGAAAGAGATGAGTCAATTAAATTCTTGTTAAGCCGTGCTATTAAGGCTTGCCTGAAGGCGGGTAAGTATGTGGGTATTTGCGGTCAAGGCCCGAGTGATCATGCCGACTTTGCCCAGTGGTTACGTGACGAAGGTATTGAGTCAATTTCGTTAAACCCCGATACGGTGGTTGATACTTGGAAGAAGCTTGCTGCAGGTTAAACGTAACAGACTCAATACGGCACCCTAAGATAAATTCTTAGTGGTGTCGTTTTTCATGATGCGTTGATGTTCACGTACCCAGTCTTTTTCTTGCTCTGCATCACGTTTGTCGTGCAACTTTTTACCCTTACCCAAGGCAAAATCTAATTTGATGCGACCATTTTTATAATGAAGATTCAGGGGCACTAGGGCAAAACCCCGTTGCTCGACTTTACCAATGAGCTTGCTAATTTCTTCGGCTTTAAGCAAAAGCTTACGGGTACGGGTGGCGTCAGGCACCACGTGGGTTGACACAGTTGGAAGGGGGCTAATGTGCATGCCCAGTAGCCATAGGGCACCGTCTATGACAATGACATAGCTTTCTTTTAACTGGGCACGACCCTCGCGAATGGCTTTGACTTCCCACCCAAGTAAAACAAGGCCGGCCTCGTAGCGATCTTCAATAAGATAGTCGTGGAAGGCCTTACGGTTTTCAATAATTCTCATAATCAATGTGCTGCGCAGGTTAAAACGTTAAACTAATAACCACCATTTTACCGACTTGCTCAAACCTATGCATGTAATCGAACGAACAGTACTCGTACCCTATAGCGCCAAGCAGATGTTTGACTTGGTTGCAGATGTTGAAAAATACCCTGAATTCATGCCCTGGTGTGGGGGTAGTTCGGTGTCACAAAGTGACGAACACGGTATGCAGGCTTCTGTCACCATTTCTTTGGCAGGTGTTAATCAAACCTTCACGACCAAAAATATTCATTATTACCCTCATTCCATTGAATTGACATTAATTGATGGCCCTTTTTCAGATTTGGTCGGCCATTGGCTGTTTGTACCCATTACTGATGAGGCGTGCCGGGTTGTGTTTAATTTAAATTACGAATTTTCAAGTGGTGCCCTGCAAATGGTTGTTGGGCCTATTTTTAATCGTATTGCCACCAGTTTTATCGACTCGTTTACGCAACGTGCTGAGGATTGCTATGGTGGTTGAGGGGGGTGGCCATGATGGCCCAAACCACTTAACTCAAAGTCAAACTAACCAGGTTACGTTATGTTTTGCGCTACCGCATCGTGTTTGGCTTGAGGAAATAAGGTTGCCTCAAGGCACGACTCTTGCCGAGGCCGTTCAAACCAGTCAATTTTCGATTCAATTTCCTGAGGTTGCATGGCGCCAAACGGGTCTAGGGGTTTTTGGTAAAAAAAAACCTCTTCACGCTCTTGTTCAAGACCAAGACCGCATTGAAATTTATCGACCTTTAGTATTTGAACCCAATGAATCAAGGCGTCGCCGTGCAGTGCATCGCGCGCGGTTATTGCAAAAACCCAAAGAAGCCCGCCGATCAAGGAAGCCCAAAGCATGACGCAAACCGCCATAGAGTCTACAGAAGTGGTTTTATTCGAAACCCTCATGGCACAGTCAGGCCACCAAATTGGTTTGGCAACGCTGAATATGCCTCGAACTTTAAATGGGTTATCGCTTGATATGGTTCGTTTGCTTGATCGTCAGCTTAAGCTTTGGCGTGATGACAAAAATATCGTTGCCATCGTTATGCGTGGTGCGGGTGAAAAAGCCTTTTGTGCCGGGGGTGATCTACATGGTATTTATAAGTCAATGGTCGATCATGCTGGGCGTCCGGGCCATGAAAACACCTTTGCCTGCGATTTCTTTTCGCAAGAGTATGCTCTCGATTACTTGATTCACACCTTTCCCAAACCAATCATCTGTTGGGGTCATGGCATTGTGATGGGTGGGGGTATGGGGCTCATGATGGGTGCCTCGCACCGTATTGTGACTGAACAGTCACGTTTAGCCATGCCAGAAATTACAGTTGGGTTATTTCCTGACGTCGGTGGCTCATGGTTGTTGTCTCGTGCGCCAGGGCGCACAGGCTTATTTTTAGGCTTAACAGGTTTAACCATTCATGCAGGTGATGCTATTTTTTGTGGCATGGCCGATTATTACGTTAAGCATGATCATTGGGCTCGGTTGTTAACTGCGCTTGAACAAACTGATTGGTCCGTGTCGAGTGACGCTTTTCAATTGACGACAGATGCGATCATTTCGCTTCAAACCGAACAGCCTCATTTAGGGCCCGTTAGGCAATATTTTGACGATATTAATCGTGTTTGTACTGGGTTTGATCTTGAGCGCATTGTTCAAGCGATTCAAACGCTTGCCAATCACCCCGAAGAAGCCTTTCACCGTGCAGTTAAAAACTTGCAAGGGGGTTGCCCCGGCACGGCTCGGTTGACCTGGTTGCTTTATCAACGCGCACCCTTACTGTCACTGATTGAGATTTTTAAACTCGAATATGGTGTTGCCGTTGAATGTGCTGGCAGTGGGTCGTTTCAAGAGGGTATAAGAGCCTTATTAATTGATAAAGACCGCAGCCCTAAATGGCCGACTGCAACGTTATTAGAAACTGAGGGTGACTGGTCAAAACCTTATTTTGTGTTTAAAACCACCGACCCCAGACACCCTTTGGCAAAGCTCGGTCAAGAATAAGCATAGGGCAGGGCATCGATCACGATATTTACTCGTGGCTGTTCGTCGCTCAGAGTTGATAGGTAAAGCCCATTTTCATTGGCTGCGGCGATGGTTGACTCAAACAACATATCAGTTCTATTTTCACTCATAACACAGCTAATTATGCGGCCGCAGGGTTCATTTGGGCTTGCAGTGCTCATTACATCTGACGCCAATTCGATTTTGAGTGCTTGGTCAGTATGCCCTAAATACATACGACGCTTGAGCGTACCCCGGTAATGGGCGCGAGCCACCACTTCTTGACCGGGGTAGCACCCCTTAGTGAAACTCACTGCACCGATTGAATCAAGATTGAGGGTCTGTGCGATGAAGAGGTCTTGGGTGGCCTGTTCAACCCAAGGCAAACCCGCTTGCACATCAAACTGTTGCCAAGGGGTGAGGTGCGCTTCTAGCGCTTCATGAAGACCACCAATGGCCGCAATGGCTGGTTCATGCTGCGTACTGGCCAGCCACCACCATCTAGATGGTTGCCCAGTGGCGCTTGGGGCGCATACCCACCTGCCTGTGGCATGGTCTTGTTGTTGCCAGTCAAGCTTGGGAAGAGCGTGTTTAAGTGATGCCTCAAGTGCCTCAACGTCAGTTGTGCGAACGCCCACTATACCCAATGAGGCAGCATTAAGCGGGTCTGATGTCTGTGATTCAGTCAAATCAACCGCTTCAGTGATAACCACCTTGCTACGCATGACAAACATACGTAAACGCTTGATCAACGCTTGAATGACTGAAACATGGGTAAAGCATTGATATTCGGGCTCAGACTGATCATTACGCGTTAACACCATGGTAGATAAAACTCGCCCCTGAGCAGTGCAATAGCCAGCAAACTGTGCTCGCTCTGACGTTTGTTGCGCAATATCTTGCGTCAGTTGCCCCTGTAAAAATGCGGTGGCGTCAGGCCCACGCACCGTAAAGGTTTGTAATTGGGGGCAACGATAAATTTCACCGTTAAAAGAAAGCGGCTTTGATCCTGTTGATGCAGTATTTGTCAAGAGGGCAAGTATAGGGTGATGAGTGTTCATGTTTTGATTTTGACATAAATTAAGGGTGAAGCTTCCAGTACACTTCTCGTGTGATGAAAATATTTTTTAAATTGTTATTAACGATTATTTTATTCTTAGGTTTGTTATCAAGCCTAACGATAGGTGGCGCCTATTATTGGGTGCATCGCCCACTCACATTAAGTAAACCTGTCGTTGACATTCGTATTCCACAAGGCGCATCGCCCAGCCGTGTGGCCGTGCTGGTTAATAAGGCCGGTGTTGATTTTCCACCCGAAGCGTTTGTTTGGTTAGCTCGCTTAACTGGGCAAGATAAATTGATAAAAGCCGGTGGCTATCAAGTGGTTACGGGTGAAACAGCGTTGAGTTTGCTAGACCGAATGGCGCGGGGTGATGTCACCAATCGGCAAGTCACTTTTATTGAAGGTTGGAATTTTTTACAAATTCGTGCTGCTTTAGCAGCGCATTCCGACATTGAACAAACCTTGGGTGCGATAACCAGTCAGGCCGAATTGGCGCAAAAACTAGACGTTGATTTGAATCATCTTGAGGGTTGGGTGTTTCCTGATACCTATGTCTTTCCCGTGGGGACAACTGATCAAGAAATCTTACAACAAGCTATTTCAGCCCAACAGCGCATTCTAGACCAAGCTTGGGCAAATCGAGACCCTAATTTACCGATTAA
Organism: Bordetella parapertussis; assembly: GCA_945883615.1. Lineage (GTDB taxonomy): Bacteria > Pseudomonadota > Gammaproteobacteria > Burkholderiales > Burkholderiaceae_B > Algicoccus > Algicoccus parapertussis_A. Next base: position 37,171 of record CAMCYB010000003.1, read on the forward strand.
AACCCCCCAAGAAGCCTTGATATTGGCTTCTATTATTGAGAAAGAAACGGGGCATGGTGCCGAAAGAGCTCGTATTGCTGGGGTATTTATTAATAGGCTGCGCGTTGGCATGCCATTACAAACTGACCCAACAGTGATTTACGGTATGGGTGAAAAGTATCAAGGCAAAATTCGTAAAATAGATTTACAAACTGATACCGCTTGGAACACCTACACGCGAAATGGTTTGCCCCCCACACCGATTGCCGCCGTGGGTCGAGCATCGCTAGAAGCCGCCTTGCACCCTGAGGAACATAACTATTATTATTTTGTGTCAAAAGGTGACGGCACTAGCGCTTTTGCAAAAAATTTATCAGAACATAACCGCAATGTTTCAATTTATATTTTAGGTAGAAAGCCATGAGTACTGCACGGGGTCATTTTTTAACCTTTGAAGGTGTTGACGGTGCAGGTAAAAGTACGCATGTTGATTGGGTGGTGCAATGGCTCGCTTCGCACGGTAAAACAGTTGTTAGCACGCGCGAACCGGGTGGTACGCCAGTAGGCGAGGCCATTCGAACTTTAGTTCTCAATACCCCCATGCACCTTGAAACTGAAACACTTTTAATGTTTGCTGCACGTGCCGAACACATTAACTCCGTCATTGAACCCGCTTTGTCAGCAGGTAAATGGGTCGTTTGCGATCGCTTTACCGATGCAACGCAAGCGTATCAAGGGGCAGGTCGTCAGTTGGGTCAAGAGCGGGTGACGACTTTAGCAAATTGGGTGCACCCCAATTTGAAACCCAATAGAACATGGCTCTTTGATGTGCCGTTAGACGTTGCTAAAGAGCGCCTAAAGCGCACCCGAATTCAAGATCGATTCGAGCAAGAAGAACTTGCCTTTTTTGAGCGCACGCAAAATGCTTATCGTGATCTGGTCAAGCAAAACCCCAAACGGTTTAAAACCATTGATGGTACGCAAACGATTGAATCAATCAGAGCGGTTTTAGATATCGATTTATTACAGTTGCTTCAAGGCGATGTCTCTCAGCATGACGAGGCTTCACGTTGATTCATACCGACTTTCTGCCTTGGCAAATAGATGTTGCCAAAGATTGGTTAGGGGCGCAGTCTCGTAATCGTTTCGCTCATGCTTGGCTGATTAATGGCCAAGCAGGTATCGGCAAACGGCATTTTGCTATTGCTGCTGCCGCCGCCATGCTGTGTGAAGCCCCGCTTTCACCAACAGGTTTTGCGTGTGGGCAGTGTGTGGCGTGCGGTTGGTTTAAGCTGGGCAATCACCCTGACTTAATGCGAGTCAGGCCTGATGCCATGGCTGTCAAAGAGGGTGAGGCCGATCGACTTGCTGATGACACCGCGGCTTCCTCTAACGATGTGCTTGGGGCAATAGAAGAACCCTCAACTGGGGCTTCCAAAAAGAAGTCTGAATCAATCAGTATTGATCAAGTTCGCGCGCTTGAGCCTTGGTATAACCGTGCCACACATCGGGGTGGCGAGCGCGTTGCTGTTATTTACCCTGCAGAAACACTCAAAATATTTGCTGGCAATGCTTTACTTAAAGCACTTGAAGAGCCGCCGCCCCACACTGTATTTTTGCTGGTGGTTGATTCCCCCGATGCTTTATTGCCCACTATTGTTTCGCGTTGTCGACGGCTGACTCTACCGATGCCCACTCAAAGTCAAAGCTTGGCCTGGCTAAAAGAGCAGTCGGTTGATCAACCTGGTTCATGGTTAGCCCTGTCGGGTGGGGCCCCTATAAAAGCCCATGAGTTGGCGCAACAAGGGGGGCAGGCATGCCCAGATTGGCTGGTAAATGTATTGACCCATCTAAGCCGTCAAAAGATGCCTGATGTAGGCCGAACGGCTGACGAATTGGCTACCCTGCAGGCCGGTCAATGGTTAGATATACTTCAGCGTGTGACGATAGACTTGTCTTGGTTGGCAAACGGTTTACCGATTCGGTACTTTCCACAGTTAAATGAACTGTTAAGCCACGTATCAGCTCTGGCACCCTCAGCATCTTGGGTTGCCTTGGCACATGGGTTAACCGATCAAATGCGTTTGGCTCATCACCCTTTAAATGCAAAACTGTTTGCGCACCATTGCCTTGATCGTTTATGTTTGACAGCCTTAGCTAAATAATTTTTGATGAGTATTTTTAATGATTGAACTTGTTGATTCACATTGCCACGTTGACTTTACTGAGTTGGCGCATGACTTTGAAAATATTTCACAGCGTATGCAGACCAATGACGTTAAACGTGCGTTATGCGTCAGTGTGAACCTCACCGCTTGGCCCAACTTAATTCGTTTTGTTGAACAACACGACAACCTTTCGGCTTCAGTGGGCGTTCACCCAGATTATGAAAACGAGATTGAGCCGACCGTTGAAGATTTAGTTGAACGAAGTCATCACCCAAAAGTGGTGGCTATTGGTGAAACCGGTCTTGATTACTATCGCTTAAGTGGTGACCTTGAATGGCAACGTGAACGTTTTCGTTGCCATATTCGTGCGGCACGACAAACAGGTTTACCTTTAATTATTCACACGCGTTCAGCAAGTGAAGACACGTTAAAAATTATGCGTGAAGAGGGCGCTGATGCCGTGGGCGGGGTCATGCATTGCTTTACTGAGTCGCTCGCCGTGGCACAAGCCAGTATTGAGTTAGGTTTTTATATTTCACTTTCAGGTATTGTGACATTCAAAAATGCCACAGATTTGCAAGCGGTGGCGCAGGCCGTACCCCTAGAACGATTATTAATTGAAACTGACTCACCTTATTTAGCGCCTGCACCCTTTAGGGGGAAGCGTAACGACCCTTCTTTAGTTCGTCATGTCGCTGAAAAAGTTGCACAGTTGCGCGGTATCAGTTTAGATGCCGTGGCAACGGCCACAACAAACAACTTCTACAAATTATTTAATAAAGTTAACAATTATGCTTAAAAATTTACATTTTGCGACCGATGTGTCGATACCTAAATGGTTCGTCGCGTTGACGATAATGCTCGTGATGTCTTTTGCACTTGTCGCACAGGCTGCCCAAGTCGATGATTTATGGCTTTACGTCAAAAATGATCGTGTTGACGATGTCAGCGAACTGCTTATTGAAAAAAAACTTGACCCAAATAGTGTGACAGTGATCGGTACGCCATTACTCATGCAGGCGGTGCGTGATGGCTCATGGCGAGTATTTGATTTAATCTTGTCACAACCCACCACAAATGTAAACAAAACCAACGGTTATGTTGAAACACCTATTATGTATTTGAGCCTAGTCGGTGATTTACCTCGCTTGAAACAAGTTCGTGCCAAAGGTGCAGAGCTCAATCAAACGGGGTGGACAGCCCTTCACTATGCTGCCGTAAAAGGCAACACAGATATTGTTAAGTACTTATTGTCTGAGGGGGCCTCACCCAATGCCTTGTCACCTAACGGCACGACTGCCTTAATGATGGCGATGTCAAATAATCATGAAGAGGTTGTTCAACTGTTACTGAACGCAGGGGCCAACCCGTATGTCGTTGATGCCAACGCCAATACCGCAATCAGCGAAGGCACAGATCGAGGCAATACAAAATTAGTCAACGCACTTAAAACCTGGATGCTGAAAAACCCAGAGCAAAACTTCAAGCCTTAACTTTAAAAACCGTTTGCAATTAACAAATACTCTGATCTCAACACGCCTTCTAATTGCGCATAGGGTATGAGTATTTTAGGTTCGCCGAATGATTTGGGGGCTATGGTGAATGGGTCGAACGAGACTTCTAGACCTTGCGCTAACAGGGCAACGTTATCGCTAGGTTTAAAAGGCCACTGTTTTTTAAATTGTTCAACATCGCCCATCGCTTCACGGTTTTTATCTAACCAATTTTGATGAGCTTGAGCTAAAACAGCGATGTATTTTGGCATGCTGTCTGCCATTAACATTGTTTGTAAACCCACTAAGCGATTAAAGTCGGGTAACCAATTTAAATATTGCGTAGAAGACTGGCCATTCGCACCACCGTTATAGATGTAGCTGCTCAGTGCAACCACTACGATTGTCGGGCTATTACGCAATACTTTTGCTTCTAGTACAACATCACTCTTAGGGGTTGCCGTTTCAGCGAAGTACATACCTAAAGACTCTAAACCACGGTAGGGTGGCACGGCATCGCTGTCAAGCGACGCCATGCTGGCTAACGAAAGATCAATAAATGCTGAAAAGTCTTTAAATTCGTTAAATGCCACACTACGAATGGTGAGTGTTCCACATTGTTTGTTCAAGCAACGAGCACCTTTAAAAGCCATTGTGATGGGTTTAGTGGCTAATTCTGGTGGTGCTTCAATAGCAGGGGCTGTTGAGGCAGTTGTTGAGGCAGTTGTAGCCGCAATAGTGATGGCTTCTCGTGGTGCACCCGAGACCAAACGAGAGGTCGGCGTGGGGGTCATTGTGGCGTCGCGTGCGGGCAAGGTAATATTTTGGGCCACATTGGGGCCACCACAAGCCGTGACGACTATTAATAAAGAAAAGATTAAAAAAGCTTTGCCACTAAAACGTAAAAAAATATTTAGGTTTTTCGCATCATTAAAAGCGGGTAATAAAAAAGGTGATAGAAAGGGTAAATGTTTCATCGTCTTATTTTAAAGCGAACGGCTTAAGGCGCTTTCAATATCAGCTGCGATTGAGGCAGGTGAGTCATTTGAACCATATCGTTTGAGCACCTCACCCTCACGACTCACTAAAAACTTAGTGAAGTTCCATTTTATGCCCTCTGTACCCAGAATGCCTGGTTTAGATGATTTCAACCATTGAAAGAATGGGTCAGCGTCAGGACCATTTACACCAACTTTTGCAAACATAGGAAAGGTGACGGCATAGTTTGTTTCGCAAAAATTTTTAATACTTGATTCATCACCCGGTTCTTGGCTACCGAACTGATTACACGGAAAACCCAACACACTAAAGCCTTGCTCATTATATTTCTCATAAAGAACTTGCAACCCTTTGTATTGGTTGGTAAAACCACAACGTGAAGCCACATTAACAACCAGCAAAACGTGACCTTGATATTGCAGCAAGGGTTGAGTTTGATGATCAATCGTTTTTAATGATAGTGATGGAAGTGTCATAGTTGGCTTATTGAAATAGTTAAATAGTTAAATAGTTAAATTTATAAATATAATCAATTATTTAAAATAAAATATTAAAGTAATTTGATAAAGTAATTTATAGATTTTATGTTTGGGCTAAATGATTTTTAAAGGTTTCAATGGCGCGAACCCGGCTTAATTTCAAATCAACGATTGCCAGAGGGTAGTTTAGGCGCTTACGTTGAAGTGGTGACGGGTCGTGAATTGAAGCAGAATCTAGGCTGGCCAGTTCAGGCACCCAGTGTTTAATAAAAATACCCTCTGCGTCAAACTTTGCAGACTGACTGACAGGGTTAAAAACACGAAAGTAGGGGGCAGAATCAGCGCCGGTTGAGGCGCTCCATTGCCAACCACCGTTGTTGGCTGCTAAGTCACCATCGATAAGGTGCTGCATAAAGAAGGTTTCGCCTTTATGCCAGTCAATTAATAAGTTTTTAGATAAAAACATAGCCACAACCATGCGCAGGCGATTGTGCATCCAGCCCAAGCTGACTAATTGACGCATCGCGGCATCAACGATCGGTATGCCCGTTTGGCCTGTGCACCAAGCATTAAATTCGTTAGGTTCATCGCGCCAAACAATACCTAGGGTATCGTCACGCAGGGGTTTGTGCATGGAAAGTTTGGGGTAGCCATGCAGCAGATGCTGGTAAAACTCGCGCCAAAGTATTTCGTTCACCCATGTGTGAACGCCCTCAGTCGTTTTTTCAATATCGATGGTGTTGTCTTGAAGTGCTTTATATAGACACATACGGGCAGACACTAAACCCGAGGCTAAATACGGCGACAGTTGACTTGTGCCAGGCTGCGCGGGCAAGTCACGCAGCGCTTTGTAACGATTGATGGGTTCTTCCGTGAATGCGTCTAAACGGGCCATGACGTCGACTGAATTAGCAGGCCACCACTTAGCCATGTTTTTACATTGCTCGTCACTTAGACCTATTGTTGCCTCTGATTCAGGCCAATGTGATGGCAGGGTGTCTGCAACCATATATTTAGGTAAAGCTTGTGCAGGCAGATGGCTCAGTGGCGTCAAATGTGTGTCTAACGCGCCCTTAAGCTTCACTCGGCAGGCTTTGGAGAAGGGCGTAAAAACCCGATAATAATCATCGTTGCCGGTTTTTACCGTTCCAGGCGGCAAGAGCGTGTTGCCATCATGACCGACTAAGTGAATGCCTGACAAGGCTAAAACTTTATACGTCGACTGGTCTCGCCGACGCTCATATAAACCATGCTCGCGGTTGCAATGCACTGTATCAATTTTAAGTGTTTGACATAGATTGCTCAGTGCCTCAGGTACTTCTTGCCACGTGTTGACCCTTAAAATCTTTAATGCAACTCCAATACGCTCGAGCTCGGGCGCTAGGCTCTCAAGCGCACGCCACCACAAATGAATTTTTACCGGTGCGTCATGATGAATTCGCCATTGCTCTGGCGCCACCACAAATAGAGCATAGGCCGGGCCTGCTTGCAAAGCTGCTGATAGAGCAGGGTTGTCTAGAGTACGTAAGTCTGTACGAAACCAACAAAGCGCTGTCATTTTGTTTGGGCTTTTGAGTATGCTTGAACGGCTGCCAGAGTGCGTTTAACGTGTTGCTCAGGGCTCACGCCCTCGTACATGGCATAAATTTTCTTATCTGGTGTGATGACGTAAGAAATACGGTCTGCTACACCGGGCCATATTTTAAGCGCCGCATCATACTTTTTAATGATGGCTTGGTTTTCATCGGCTGCAACAATAAATTTACCCGCACAGGGGCCTGACGAGAATTTCTTTAATGTTGTCATATCATCAGCTGACATGCCGACAACGGTTGCTTGACTGGCTTTAAAGTCATCAATTGCTTCAGCAAAGAGCTGTGCCTCAATAGTGCAACCACTGGTGAAGGCTTTTGGGTAAAAGTACAGCACAACAGGCCCTTTTTTTAAAGCCTCGTCTAAATTAAAATCAACGGCTTGACCGGCTAGCGCACCGGGTGCTTTAAAAGAGGGGGCTGCATCACCAACTTTTAGTTGCGCATGGGCTAACCCAGCAAAGCAAAGAAAACCAATTAAAAACAACGCTTTAAGATAAAAAGTTGACTGAAAATTTCGGTTAATCATCAAGACACCTCGGGTTCGTGTATCGTAGTTGGAATGTCATAACGATAGGTTAGATGATCATCATGAAAACGTCTATGTTCACCCTGTTACGGGCTTGGTTGATTGACAGCTTAAAAACGATTCGTTTTTTTGGTTTGTTGGCACTTTCTTTAGGGTTAATAAGCGCACTCGTGCACGCTCAAGTACGCGCTCAAGCCGTTCCAATACCCGTTGCACCCGCTCAAATTGTGCAGCCTTCCTCACAACCTATGTTGCAAAACAATCAAACGCCTGAGGCCACGCAGTTGAACAAGCCTGCCAATCAAATCACGGCCGTTGAACCTATCACAAGCGGTGCAATTGACGATACCGCACGTGCTGAAATTTTAAGAACGTTTCAACAAGAAGCTCGAGCTGCTTATGCAGAAGCACAAACTGCATGCAAAGATCTGACAAAAGATCAGCAAGCCGTCTGTTTAGCTAAAGCCCGCATTCAGTTTGACCAAGATATGCAATATGCACAAAAACGCGCCAACATGGGTTTTTAAACGGGTATCTAACCCAAATCGATAGGGCTTAGGTGTTCAACAACAGGTGGGGCTGCAAAATGACTGCCCACTAATTTGCGCCATTGAACAAAACCATCTGATTCACGAAAATCAACCATATGATTTTCTAATGTTTCCCACTGTACATGCAGCTCGTATTGATTGGGGTGCTCAAGGCATCGATGCAAGCTTACGCCATGAAAGCCTTTTGCCGCCTCGAAGTAAGGTTTTGCTTTAGCGACTTGCTGCTCAAACTGTTTTTCTTCACCCGCTTTAATGTTGAGGTGTGCAATTTCAGTAATCATGCGTTTTCTCTTTTTAAATGTAACGGTTTTAATCTTAAAAGCAGGTATGGTTTGTTTCAATAGACAGACTAACATTTATCGCATAATGTATATTATGTAAAGTCGCGAATATACTTTGAGTTCCATTAAATCTCTAACCGTGCCGCAATGGCTGAGCCAACATCACTTGTTTTAGCTGTGCCGCCTAAATCAGGTGTCATGGGGCCAGAAAGAATCGTGTCTTCAATGGCTTTGACTATTGCGTCGTGGGCACCAAGGTAAGGTTTCTGTGCAGCGCCTTCTAAGCCCTGACCTAGAAATTGCAACATCATGGCGCCAGACCAAATCATGGCGATCGGGTTGGCAATACCTTTACCGTAAATATCAGGTGCTGACCCGTGAACCGGTTCGAACAATGACGGAAAGTGACGGTCTGGGTTCAAATTAGCTGAGGGCGCTAAACCGATGGTACCGGTACAAGCGGGCCCCAAGTCTGACAAAATATCGCCAAATAAGTTTGATGCCACCACGACATCAAAGCGATCTGGCGACAAGACGAAACGGGCACATAAAATATCAATGTGTTGTTTGTCAGTTGTGATGTCTGGGTACTGTGCACCCATTAACGCTGCGCGCTCGTCCCAATAGGGCATGCTGATAGAAATACCGTTTGATTTGGTTGCAATGGTGACGTGTTTGCGTGAACGTTGTCGGGCAAGTTCAAAGGCGTACTTTAAAACACGATCTGTACCAATACGACTAAATACTGATTCTTGAATCACAATTTCTCGGTCGGTGCCTGCAAACATGATGCCACCGAGTGAAGTGTATTCACCTTCAGTGTTTTCACGAACAACGTAAAAATCAATGTCGCCAGGCTTACGATTGGCCAAAGGGCACTTCACCCCTTCAAACAAGCGAATGGGTCGCAAATTAATATATTGATCAAACTCACGTCTAAATTTAAGTAATGAGCCCCAAAGTGAAATATGGTCAGGTACTGTTTCAGGCCAACCGGCTGCACCATAAAGCAACGCATCGCAAGAACCCACCTGCTCTTTCCAGTTATCTGGCATCATATTGCCGTGCTGCACATAGTGGTCACATGAGGCCCAAGCATGATGTTCAAAAGAAATGTTTAAACCAAATTTTTTGATAGCCGCTTCAACAACCTTTAGACCTTCCGGCATAACCTCTTTACCAATGCCATCACCGGGTAAAACTGCAACACGAAAAGGTTTGCTCATGGCTATTCCTGATTAAAAATTATGAATGTAAATATAACGGTATAAACAACTAACCGAACAATTTACCCAATTCACCTGCCCTTTTATGGGCGGCTTGCATGGCTTGTTGAATCGTTTCATAAAAATGGTGCTCAGCCAACACGTCAAGAGCAGCGGCTGTGGTGCCCCCTTTTGAGGTCACCCGTTCACGCAAAGTGGCCAGGGGTTCATCAGAGGCTTGAGCGAGTTGAGTGGCGCCAGTCAGCGTGGCCAACGCTAAAGAGCGGGCGTGATCAGGCGATAAACCTAAGGCGACGCCACCATCTATTAGGGCTTCAATAAATCTAAAAACATAAGCTGGACCGCTGCCTGATAGCGCAGTCACGGCATCAATCTCACTGTCAGATGATACCCAGACAACCACACCAACCGATTCCATAATGGCATGGGCAGCTTGTTTTTGTGACGTTGTCACAGAGCTCAACGCCGTTAACCCCATAGCCCCTGCACCAATTAAGGCGGGCGTATTGGGCATACAGCGAACCACATATGGCCACGCACAAGCGCCCTCGCCTAGCCATTGACTGATTGAGGCCATGGGTATGCCGGCAGCAACACTTAAGATGAGTGTTTGATCAGTCAAAAAGGGTTTGATTTGTGCCATAACCTCAGACATGACTTGGGGTTTGACTGCTAAAACCCAAATATCACATTGCGTGAGGGCTTGATCAGGTGAAGTGTGCGCGCTGATACCTTGGGCCTGCCACGATGCCAAGCTGTCTGGGTTAACGTCAACAATGTGAATTGAGCTTTTAGGCAAGCCCTTAGACAATAAACCTTTGGCTAAGGCTTGTGCCATATTGCCACCACCAATAAAACCGATTTTATGTTGTTCAAGCATGATTCACTCTGTTGATTAAATAAAATGAGATCCAAAAGTCAGATAAACCCATTGCCCTAAAAAGATAACCCCACCCAACATATTATTGTTTTTGAAAGCTTTAAAACATGGGTCACGCTCACGGTGGCGAATCATCACCACATGGCTCACAGCGATGGCTGCTGCGATCACTAAGCCTGCATAATAAGGCCAGCCATAAGCCAACATATGACCACACCAAGCCAATAAACACATTGTGATGGCATAACACAGCGCGACGATGGTCACGTCATACTGACCAAACGTAATGGCTGAGGTTTTAAGACCCAGTTTTAAATCGTCATCGCGATCGACCATGGCATATTCCGTATCGTAGGCCATCGCCCAAAAAATATTGGCAACCAGCATGACCCAAGCGACGAACGGTATGGTGCCAGTCACGGCTGCAAAACCCATCGGTATGCCAAAGCCAAATGCTATGCCCAAATAAGCTTGTGGAATAGCAAAGAAACGCTTGAACAATGGGTAAGTCACGGCTAAAAAAGCGCCAATAAAAGCCAAGCCGATGGTCAACACGTTGAGTGTCAAAACCAATAAAAATGCCATGGCACCTAAAGAAGCGGCAACATATAGGGCTTCTTTAGGAGTAATTTTTCCCGATGTTAAGACGCGATTTTGAGTGCGTTTTACATGCTGATCAATGTCACGGTCAAAATAGTCGTTCATCGCACACCCGGCGGAACGCATTAAAACGGTGCCCAAAACAAAGACGACTAAGATGTGAAAATCAGGCTGGCCTTGGCTGGCTGCAAAAATAGCCCAAAGAGTGGGCCATAGCAAAAGCAAGGTACCGATTGGTTTGTCTAAGCGCACAAGCTGGGCATAAAGCCCAAGCTTGCGGGTGACTTTATTGAAGCAAACTACGTAGCATCCAGGCATTTTTTTCGTGAATGTCAAGACGTTGGGTCAACAAATCAGCAGAGGGTTGATCGTCAGCTTTACTGGCTTTTTGAAATGCGGCGCGTGCTGTCTTAGCCACAGCCTCATTACCAACCACCAGCATACGAACCATTTCTAACGCTTCAGGTACAGATTTAGGTTCGGCAATGCTTGAAAGTTTTGCATACTCAGTATAGGTGCCGGGCGCGTAGTGCCCCAAAGCGCGAATACGTTCTGCAATGGCGTCAAGCGCTGTCCATTCTTCAGTGTATTGACCCATAAACATCTGGTGCAGGGTATTAAACATCGGGCCTGTCACATTCCAGTGAAAGTTGTGTGTCATCAAATATAAGGTGTACGAGTCAGCCAACATTTTCGATAACTCGCCCGCAACTTCAGCACGGTTTTTGGCTGATATGCCGATATCGATGGGTGTAATTTCAGCAACGACTTTAGATTTTTTCATACTTAAGGCTCCAAAAAAATCAGTGAATGTATCTTCTAGACAGCATACCACTTCATTTGAAAACGCATTAATAATGGCTTGATTAACTTTAATATTTAGGGCGAAGCGCTTGCCAACAGGCGCACACCTTCAAGCCCAGAGTCTTGTACCGCTTTAACTAAAGAATCGATTGCTGCGGTTCGCGGAAAACTTTTACGCCAAGCCAACACGACGCGTCGATCGGGTATGGGTTCATCAAAGGGTAAGTATTTAATTAAGCCACCATCGGTTTGGTCTGAACCGTTAACAGCTGAAATGGGCATCACGGTAATTCCCACACCTGCAGCGACCATATGGCGAATCGTTTCAAGCGATGAACCCTCAAATGTTCGTTGAATACCTTCTGTTGCATCAGCAAAGCGCGACAACTCAGGGCAGACATCAAGCACTTGGTCTCTAAAACAGTGGCCCGAACCCAACAACAACATTTGCTGATGTTTAAGATCTGACGACGAGATCGATTGCCGTGATGCCCATGGGTGTGAACTGGGCATGGCGACAACAAAAGGCTCGTCATAAAGTGGGATCATCGCTAGACCCGTTTCAGGCAACGGTAAGGCCATGATGGCGCAATCGATTTCACCTTGCCTCAACAATTCCAATAATTTAACCGTAAAATTTTCTTGCAAAATTAAAGGCATTTGAGGCGTACGTTTAATTTGCAGGGGTACTAATTTCGGTAACAAATAGGGGCCAATCGTGTAGATGACACCCACTCTTAAGGGGCCAACTAAGGGGTTATGCCCGACTCGGGCAATTTCTTTCATGTTGGCACTTTCTTCGAGCACTTTGTGTGCTTGAGCCACCAATTGAGCGCCTACAGGCGTAACACCTACCTCAACACCCCCGCGTTCAAATATAGCCACACCCAACTCGTCTTCTAGCTTTTTAATTGCAACAGAAAGTGTGGGTTGGCTCACAAAACAAGCCAATGCAGCACGCCCAAAATGCCTTTCACGTGCCACTGCAACAATATATTTAAGTTCAGTTAAAGTCATTTTTATACCCTTGTACCCTATTCGTAAACCGTTAACTTAAAAGATAATCTTGTCGGCTTTTCATCCAACGATTGATATGTGCAGCGGCCGTTTCCGGTTGCTCACGTCTAAGAATCACTGCTGTATCGCGAGCACGTTCAACCCAAAGCGCATCAGCTTGATAATCAGCAAAGCGTAATAGCGCAACCCCCGACTGTCTTGCGCCTAAAAATTCACCTGGTCCGCGAAGTGATAAGTCGCGTTGTGCGATCACAAAACCATCTTGCGTTTCGTACAAAGCCTTGAGCCGTTCGCGGGCAAGAGCAGATAAACGATCTTCGTAAAGTAATACACAGATCGAATCGCGTTCCCCTCGCCCTACCCGGCCACGCAATTGGTGTAGTTGCGCCAAACCGAAGCGCTCAGCATGCTCAATCACCATCATCGATGCATTGGGTACATCAACACCAACCTCAATCACGGTTGTGGCGACTAAAAGTTGAATGAACCCTGCTTTGAAAGCTGCCACGACCTGTGCTTTTTCATCGTTAGGTAATTTGCCATGTACCAAACCCACTTTTAGGTTTGGAAGGGCTAATTGCAGGGCTTCAAAGGTGTCGACGGCTGTTTGTAATTCAAGCGCTTCACTTTCTTGCACCAGCGGGCAAACCCAGTAAGCTTGGCCCCCTTCTTGAATGGCTGATGCAACAGCTGCTAAAACCTCTTCGCGCCGCTGGGCTTTAACGAGTTTAGTCAAAATCGGTTTGCGCCCTGGTGGCAGCTCATCGATCACCGACACGTCTAGATCAGCAAAAAAAGTCATGGCAAGCGAACGCGGAATGGGTGTCGCACTCATACTCAGCTGGTGTGGGCTTGTTTGCAACCCTTTTAAATTCAGTGCAAGGCGTTGACCAACACCGAATCGATGTTGTTCATCGACAATCACCAAACTTAGGTTGGCAAAATTGACTGCCTCTTGAATTAACGCTTGTGTGCCCACCACAATGTGTGCCTCGCCTGAGGCAATGGCGGTATTAATTGCACGCCGTTGCTTAATTGTGGCGCTGCCTGTTAGCACCACACATGTCACACCCACAGATTCAGACCATTGGCTAAATTTTTCAAAGTGCTGGGTGGCCAGTATTTCTGTTGGTGCCATCACAGCGACTTGCCGACCTTTTTCCACCGCTTGTAAAGCAGCCAACATCGCAACAATTGTTTTACCGCTACCCACATCACCTTGCAATAAACGGTGCATAGGAAAAGGTCGATTTAAATCATGGGCAATTTCATCACCGGCACGTTGCTGTGCCCCTGTGAGCTTAAACGGAAGGGTTTCAAGTAACTGTGCAATAAGACCTAGCTTTGGTTTGCTCGGTGGCAAAGAGAAAGCGTGTTTATTTTGACGGGCTTGTCGGGCCGCTGCAAGAGACAGTTGTTGTGCCAGCAGTTCATCAAATTTAAGCCTGACCCAAGCCGGGTGTGTCCGTTCAAGCAATGCGTTTTCATCATCATTTGGGGTGGGGTGATGTATGGTTTGAATCGCTTTTTCAAATGACATCAAACCCAAGCGATTTAGTGTGCTGGCATCAAGCGTGTCTGACAGCGTTACCTTTTCAAGTGCTTGCGCAATGGCTTTACGAATTGTGGGTTGTGGCAGGCCCTCAGTGGTAGAGTAAATAGGTGTTAAACATGAGGGCAATGGGGCGTCTGCCTGAGTCACTTTAGGTTGAATGATTTCTAAACCATGAAAACCCGCTCTCACCTCGCCCCTGACACGCCAACGACGACCCGGTTGCATTTGTTGCACCTGTGAGGGGTAAAAGTTAAGCCAACGGAGCTGAATACTGTCTTGCCCATCTCGCATCTGTGCGACGAGTTGTCGTCTTGGTCGATAAGTGGTTTGACTATCGATCACTTCACCTTCAAACTGAATAGATTGACCGGGAACTGCTTGGTCAAGGGTTTGAATATGTGTTTCGTCTTCATACCTTAACGGTAGGTGCAGCATAAAGTCTTCAGGCGAAAAAAGCCCGAGCCGTTCGAACTTATTCGGTATCGAACGGGGTTTTGTAGCAGCCACCCTACCCGTTTGGGGCTTAGACGACGATGATGGCTTCGACTTCAAACGTAGCAGCCTTAGGTAAACTTGCTACACCAACAGTTGAACGAGCCGGAAATGGCTGCGGAATCAAGCGCGCCATAATCTCGTTGACTTGAGCAAATTGATTTAAATCAGTTAAGAAAAGTGTCAGCTTCACGATACTGCTTGCTTGGCCACCTGCTGCTTCAATGACATGATGCATGTTGGTAAAAGCCTGCTCAACCTCTGCTTGAAAACTTTCTGTCACGAGCGCACCCGTCGCCGGATCGAGGCCAATTTGACCAGATAAAAATACCAACTTGCCTGCTGGTGCAACCACAGCTTGAGAATAGGGCCCGACTGCAGCGGGTGCTTTGTCAGTGTGAATAATGGTTTTGCTCATAAGGTGTTCCTTTTGTGTGAAAACTATCACTAAAATTTAAGTGATAGTTAATATTTATACATCATAACGCTTCAGTGTTTTGCAATATTTATTTTAAAAAAAGGGTATGATAGATACAATTAGCAATCATTCTCATTATTATTCAAAGGTTACTTCATGCATTTGTCGGTCACGCACTTAACTAAGCATTCTTCTTGCCAAGCGTTTAATCAAACACAAAATATGTTTTCTACAAAAAACAAATTAAGTCGATTGTTAGCGCTTGCAGTATTTTCTGTGATCTCTTTGCCTGCCATGACCCAAGCGGCATCACACACTCAAGAAGTCAATTTATACACCACGCGTGAACCCCAGCTCGTGGCACCGATGCTAGAACTTTTCACGGCTAATACGGGTATAAAAGTGAATACCGTATTTGTTAAAGACGGTTTAATTGAACGCGTTAAAACAGAAGGTTCAAAGTCAAGTGCCGATGTCCTGATGACCGTTGACATTGGCAACTTGCTTGATTTGGTTGATGCCCAGGTCGTACAACCCGTTGATTCAAAAATACTCAACGACGCTATACCGGCTCGATTACGTGGTGCAAATAACGAATGGTTTGCTTTGTCATTACGCGATCGTGTGCTTTATGCAAATGTGGGTAGTGGCATTAAAACGTTTGAATACGAATCTTTGGCAGACCCTAAATATAAAGGGCAAGTATGCATTCGTTCGGGTCAACACCCCTACAACATAGCCTTGATCGCCGCCATGATTGCCCATAATGGTGAAGCTGACACTGAAACGTGGTTGCGTGGGGTGAAAGCGAATTTGGCACGTAAAGCGACGGGCGGTGATCGCAACGTAGCGCGTGACATCTTAGGGGGTATTTGCAATATTGGCATCGCAAACGCTTACTATGCAGGTCAAATGAAATCGGCGCCAGTCGGTAACGAGCAGCGAACATGGGGCGATGCAATCGAAGTGATTCAACCCACATTCAAAAAGACAGGGGGCACTTTTGTTAATATCAGTGGTGCATCGGTTGCAAAGTCTGCACCCAACCGAGAAAATGCCGTTAAGTTAATGGAATTTTTTGTCTCTGATGCAGCGCAAGCCCTATATGCAGACACAAACTTTGAATATCCCGTCAAAGCGGGTGTGAAAGTAAACGCAATAATTGAACGCTTTGGCATACTTAAGCCTGACACGTTGCCATTAACTGACGTTGCTAAATACCGTAAACGTGCCAGTGAATTGGTTGATAAAGTCGGGTTTGATCAGTAAAGTATCAAAGGCCTATGGTTAATGTTTTAAAAAATATCGTGTTATTTGAAAGCGGCAAACGTTACTTGTTTGCCGCTTTTGTGATTGCTTTCGTGGTCTGTGCCCCCCTCTTATCTCTATTATTTGAAGCGATACAAGGGTCAATGGGGCATTGGGGGCATTTACTCACTTATGTTTTACCGCATGCTTTCATCAACACGCTTTTGTTACTGCTCGGTGTCGGTGTTGTGGTGACTTTTTTAGGTACGGGTGCCGCTTGGCTTGTAACCGCTTACGAATACCCTGGCCGTCGTTTTTTAACTTGGGCATTATTGTTGCCTTTGGCTGTGCCAACCTACATTATCGCTTTTACTTATTTAGATATTTTGCATCCTATTGGGCCTGTACAAAGTCTCATTCGTGATGTGTTGGGTTACAGCAGCCCCCGTGAGTTTAGGTTGCCCGATATTCGGGGTTTATGGGGCGCTATTTTGTTGTTGGGCGTAGTGCTCTACCCCTACGTGTATTTGACAACACGATTTATGTTTTTAACCCAAGCAGCGTCAGTGGTTGAAGCCGCCCGTATTTTGGGTGAAACGCCACGTGGTGTTTTTTTGCGCGTGGCATTACCGCTGGCACGCCCTGCCATTGTCGTGGGGGTCACTCTGGCGTTACTTGAAACACTAAATGATGTGGGCGCGGCTGAGTTTTTAGGTGTCAAGACGCTTACTTTAGCGATTTACACCACCTGGGTTACTCGCAGCGATCTTGCGGGCGCGGCACAAATTGCTTTGAGTATGCTTTTTATTGTTGTGTTTATATTGCATATTGAAAAACGTGCACGGCAGCGGCAACGTTATAGTTTGGTGCAACGCATGCGTGCCATGACCCCAACCCCCCTTTACGGTCGCCATATTGTGCTCGCTTGGGTTCTGGGTTTAATACCTATTATTTTCGGTTTTGTGTTGCCTGCAGGTTACTTGGTCATACAGGTTCTTAAACGTATGGGGCAAGAAGCAAAGATATCAAATGACCTGATGCAAGCGAGTTTCAATACTTTAGCGATCGCATCTGTTGCAACGATATTGACTGTTTCACTTGGCTTGGTGGTGGCATGGGCTGCACGTCGCATGCGAGACAGCGCCAGTGAACATTCTTTGGGCAAATTCTTTTCTCGCCTTGCCAGTCTGGGCTACGCTGTTCCAGGTACCGTTTTAGCGATTGGTTTGTTGGGGCCTTTGTTAATGATGGATCAAGTCATTGAATGGGTCATGGGGTTAGTTCAATATCAAATGACCCACTTAGTGGTTTTAGGCTCAACAGCAGGTTTATTGTTGGCTTATGTCATTCGATTTTTAGCGATTGCTAATGGCTCAATTGAAGCGGGTTTAGCACGCATTCCCTCGTCAATAGAACAAGCAGCCCGTCTTTTGGGTGAATCATCATCACGCACGTTGTGGCGTGTACATGTGCCATTATTAAAGCCTGCTATGATCTCAGCCGCATTATTAGTATTTGTAGATACCATGAAAGAGTTGCCTGCAACCTTGATGCTTCGGCCCATCAATTTTGAAACACTCGCCACTTTGCTTTATGGTGAAGCCTCACGTGGCCTGTATGAAGAAGGCGCCATTGCAGCGTTAATGATTGTTTTATTGGGGCTGTTACCCGTCATTTTATTAGCGCGTGCGCAACAACGTTCGGTCTAACCGTTTTTTACATAAAGGGCTTTAACTTTGTCTGGCAAGCTTGAAATCAACGATATTCGCGTGATCTACTCTTCACAAGGCAAGCCTAACGCAGCTGTTGACGACGTTTCTTTTACGCTCGAGCCAGGTCAAATCGGTTGTTTACTGGGTGCTTCAGGCTCAGGTAAAACAACGGTGTTGAGGGCTGTGGCTGGTTTTGAGCCCATCGTGCAAGGCACCATAACGGTTGATGGCGAAGTGATGACGTCAGCCGATCAACGCGTACCCCCTGAAAACCGTCATGTTGGCATGATGTTTCAAGATTATGCGTTATTTCCACATTTAGACGTTAAAAGTAATGTTGGCTTCGGTTTGCGGCGTTTAAAGCCTCAGATGCGTGATGAGCGAGTCGCCTTTTTGCTTGATCTGGTTGGCTTAAGCGACCTATCGGGTCGTTACCCGCATGAATTGTCAGGGGGGCAACAACAGCGCGTTGCCTTGGCGCGCTCTCTTGCGCCCGACCCAGATATTTTATTATTAGACGAACCTTTTTCTAATTTAGATATTGATACGCGCGAGCATTTAGCGCATGAATTGCGTCAAATATTAAAAAAAACACACCATACGGCATTAATGGTGACCCATAATTACGATGAGGCCTTTGCTATGGCTGATTTTGTTGGGTTTATGGTCAACGGAAAATTAGCGCACTGGGGCACGGTCGATGCGATGCACCAGTACGCAAAAAAAAACGTGCCTAGCCCTTTGCTTTAATCAGAATCAATATTCAGTTCACGTAATTTGCGTGTAATCGTGTTGCGACCCATGCCTAAACGGTTAGCGGCTTCGACACGGCGACCTTTACAAACTCTTAATGCAGCTTCAATTAACACTTGATCAAACTCGCGCGACAACTCGCCCCAAATGTCAGAGTGCTCTGATTTAAGCAAAGCCTCAGCTTTGATTGACAAAGGTTCGGCCCAATTCATGGAATAAACAACCGCTCCAGTCGGCATTCCCTGAGCATAGGGCTCAGACGAAATTTGATGTGAATTCACATCAACGTAAGCTGCTGAAGAGTATTCTGCTGATGGGCTAGGCTGGTTTGATTCAAACTTTTCAGTACTGGGTTTTTGAGAGCTTAAATTGGGTGCAAAGTCAGCAAGTGATGCGCCAGTCGTCAAAGCGGCAACAGGTAAAGTCGCATCAAGTACCATCAATTCAGGAGGCAAATCATTTGGCCCGATTGTTTGACCTGGTGCCATGACAGTCAGCCAATGACAAAAGTTTTCTAGCTGCCGCACATTACCTGGGTAGTCAAATGCCTTTAATATTTCTAACGCCTGAGGGGTCAGTACCTTTGCAGGAATATTTAGCGCACGCGCACTACTCACTAAAAAGTGTCGTGCCAGCGTTTCAATATCATCGCGTCTTTCACGCAGGGCAGGAAGTCGCAATCGAATAACATTTAAACGATGAAATAAATCTTCGCGAAACTTGCCTTGTAATACCCGTTGTTCAAGCGGTTGATGTGTGGCGGCAATAATGCGAACATCAACTTTTATGGCCTGCGTTCCGCCTACTCTGTAAAAGGTACCCTCAGATAAAACGCGCAAAAGCCTTGTTTGAAGTTCAAGCGGCATATCACCGATTTCATCTAAAAATAAAGTACCTGTGCTGGCTTCCTCAAAACGACCCCGTCGAAGTGCACTGGCACCGGTAAACGCACCGCGCTCATGGCCAAATAACTCGGCCTCTAAAAGGTCGCGTGGAATAGCAGCCGTATTGAGCGCGACAAATGGCCCTGCTTTACGAGCACTATGATTGTGTAAGGCCCTGGCAACCAACTCTTTGCCCGTACCCGATTGCCCTGTAATTAACACCGTCACGCTTGATTGAGCCAAACGGCCAATGGCTCGAAAGACCTCTTGCATGGCCGAAGAGGTAGATTGTGTCAGTAAAGTAGTCGGTGCACCGTGCTGGGTTTGTGCCACAACCTGCCCGTCATGCATTTGCTCACCCGAGACGAGCTCGGGTTGGGCGCGAGATTGTGAATCATGTAAAGCACGACTCACTAAAGAAACCGCTTCATTGACGTCAAAAGGTTTTGCGAGAAAATCAAATGCGCCGTCTTGAAAAGCCGACACCGTACTTTGTAAATCAGTATGAGCGGTCATGATAATGACAGGCAAATCAGGAAAACGTGCTTTGATTTTTTTCAAAAGCACTAAGCCGTTCATGCCAGGCATACGAATGTCAGACACAATTGCGGCGGGTGACTCGGTATCAAGTGCCTCTTCAACATCTTGTGACCCAGCGAAACTGACTGTTTGAATGCCAGCCTTTTCAAGTGCTTTTTCAAGCACCCAGCGAATGGCTTGATCATCATCGACGATCCAGACAGGTTTCATGTTTGCTCCAGCGGCAGCATCATACGAAATTCGGTGCATTGAGCACGCGAATCAAACTCAATGACACCACCATGTTGTTGAACGAGATCTTGAGCAATACTCAGCCCCAGACCAGAACCACCCTCGCGACCTGTTACGAGTGGGTGAAAAATACGGTCTTGTAATGTGTCGGGCACGCCGGGCCCGTTATCAATCACTGACACCACCACAGCTAACTTATGCTGGCGATCTCGCAACGCAACTCGGCGAGCCACTCGTGTTCTGATAACAATATGAGGCAGCGGTGTGACAGGCTGACTGGTGAGCTCTTGTGCAGCATTTCGCGCCACATTAAGAAGCGCTTGAACCAGTCGTTGCGAATCACCCCGAATATTGGGAATTGACGCATCATAATCACGTGTGAGTTTGACTGACACAAACTCAGCTTCTATTAAAGCTGAAACACGATCACATACTTCATGAATATTTAGACTTTCCCATTCACGGGGTTGGGTTTGCGGCACGGCCAAGCGATCGACTAAAGCTTGAAGTCGATCGGCTTCAGAAATAATGACTTGTGTGTATTCCGTTAATCGTTGATCAGGCAGCTCAGCTTCAAGCAGCTGCGCGGCGCCGCGCAAACCCCCTAAAGGGTTTTTAATTTCATGTGCTAAATTACTCAATAATGCGTGTTGCGTATTAATTTCATCAACTAAGCGTTGCGTGCGGTCAACCACTAAACGATGCTCAATGGGCTTTATTTCAATAATTGCAGCCCATGGTTGCTGTATCAAACTCATGGTTGTGAGGGACACTTCTAGAGGGTCACCGGGCCGACTCAGCACGGCCCCTTGACGTCGACCTTGTAAGACACCCATGCAAGCTAAATGAATAGATTGAGCTAAATCGGCATCGTTTTCAAAAAAACTGATTGCCATCTGACCCACAATGCGCCGCTTAGATCTACCTAGCAAGTCTTGTGCAGCGGTATTACATTCTTCAACGCCACCATCTTGATTCAGAAGCAAGACAGTCGTCGAAAGCAGATCAAGAACAAGGGTTTGAATCATTTAAATTGGGGCGAGGACTGTTTAAGCACCTCGCACCCACCTACTTTTTAACAGCGATCAAATTAGAGGCTGTAATACATGTCAAACTCAATCGGGTGAGTTGTCATGCGTAAACGAGTAACCTCTTGCATTTTTAAATCAATGTAGGCATCGAGCATTTCATTGCTAAACACACCACCACGCGTTAAAAATTCGCGATCATTATCGAGTGCCTCAAGCGCTTGATCAAGCGAGTGGCAAACGGTTGGAATCTTTGCGTCTTCTTCTGGTGGCAAGTCATACAAGTTTTTATCAGCTGGGTCGCCCGGGTGAATTTTGTTTTGCACACCGTCAAGGCCAGCCATCATCAAGGCAGAAAATGCCAAGTAAGGGTTGGCAAGAGGGTCTGGAAAACGCGCTTCAATACGACGCCCTTTAGGGTTGCTTACATACGGAATTCGAATAGATGCTGAACGGTTGCGAGCTGAATAAGCCAACTTAACCGGTGCTTCGTAATGAGGAACTAAACGTTTGTATGAATTCGTACCTGGGTTAGTAATGGCGTTTAAAGCGCGTGCATGCTTAATAATGCCGCCGATATAGTACAAAGCAAATTCAGACAAACCGGCGTAGCCATTACCTGCAAAAAGGTTTTGACCATCTTTCCAGATTGATTGATGAACGTGCATACCTGAACCGTTATCGCCAACAATGGGCTTGGGCATAAACGTAGCTGTTTTGCCATAGGCGTGGGCAACATTGTGAACGGTGTACTTAAGAATTTGTGTCCAATCGGCACGTTGCACAAGGGTGCTAAATTTTGTACCGATTTCTTGCTGACCTGCACCAGCCACTTCGTGATGATGCACTTCAACAGGTACGCCCTGCTCTTCTAAAAGTAAGCACATTTCAGAACGCATGTCTTGAAACGAATCGACTGGTGGTACGGGAAAGTAACCTCCTTTAACGCGTGGACGATGCCCCATGTTGCCGCCCTCAGAATCGAGGTTGGTTGACCAGCTGCCTTCGTCAGATTTAATTTTGACAGAAGAGCCCGACATGTTGTCGCACCAGGTCACGCCATCAAACACAAAGAATTCAGGCTCGGGGCCGAAGTATGCGGTGTCACCGAGGCCGCTTGATTTGAGGTAAGCCTCTGCACGACGAGCGAGCGAACGGGGGTCACGATCATACCCTTTCATGTCTGACGGTTCAACCACATCGCACGTCAAAATGAGGGTGCCCTCGTCGCGGAATGGGTCTAAGTGAGCCGTGTCTAGGTCAGGTAACAACAGCATGTCAGATGCTTCAATACCTTTCCAACCAGCAATTGACGAACCATCAAATGCTTGGCCTGATTCGAGTTTATCTGCGTCAATTTGTGACACTGGGGCTGAAACATGCTGCTCTTTGCCAAGGGTGTCTGTGAATCGGAAGTCAACAAATTTGACGTCGTTATCAGAAATCATTTTTAGAACATCTTGCGTACTCATGTGTGCTCCGGGTTTAGGGACGTTATCGTAAAAGGTAGGAAACGACAGTTTAAGACATTTAATATTATGTTTGAACTACAGCAAATTTCATGCCAAGATTTTTACGCTTGACTGCACTTTTAAAGAGCAATGAAAAATAAATACAAGCACTACTTTAGTGCCCATATCAGTTTATTTTGCACCAAAATAAACGTTTACGAGCCATCTTGGTGCAAAAAAAGAGACTGTAAAGAATTTAGGAATCGCCAACCGATGGGGGTAGCGACCAAGCGATCACGACGCATATCGAGCAAGGCTTGCTCGCGCGCCTTAGCAAGGGTGGGCAAAATTAAACGCAAGGGCTGACCCGTACGTTCCTCATATAGACTAGCCGCGACACCCTCTTTTAGTCTTAAGGCATTCAACATAAATTCAAAGGGCAAATCCTTTTCAGTTAAGGTGTTTCGCGTTGCCCAATGACTGCCGTCACGTTTGATCGCGCATGACATCCATTGCTCGGGGTTTTTTAAACCCGCCAACCTTTCAATTCGTTCAGGAGAAGAAATTTTGCTGTGTGCACCGGGGCCAATGCCCAAATAATCACCAAATGTCCAATAATTGATATTGTGTTGCGAACGAGCCTGATTTTTTGCATACGCTGACACCTCATAACGATCAAAACCGGCTGCTTGGGTTTGAGTTTGAATCAAATCTTCCATGTCAGCTAAATAATCATCATCGGGTAACACAGGTGGGTATTTTGCAAAGACAGTGTTGGGTTCGAGGGTTAGCTGATACAAAGACAAGTGCTCTGTATTAAAAGCAATGGCTTGCGCTAAGTCGTCTGCACACTGCGCTAAAGTTTGGTTAGGCAAACCATACATCAAGTCTAAATTTACACGCTTAACGGCAGCCTGTGCCATAACAATGGCAGCACGTGCTTGATCACTGCTATGAACACGCCCAAGCGCTTTAAGATGGGTATCGTTAAACGATTGAATACCTAACGAAATTCGACTGATTCCGCTTTGTGCATAATCTTTAAAGCGCTGTGCTTCTGCTGCACCGGGGTTGGCTTCTAGAGTGATTTCAGCATCGGGCCAGATCGGTAAATAAGCACGAATCATGGCCAATAAACGGTCTACCGCTTCAGATGACAACAAACTAGGGGTACCGCCACCTATAAAAACAGCGTGAATTTGACGACCCCAAATCAATGGCAAACCCTGCTCTAAGTCTGCCGCTAAAGCGTCGAGGTATGCCTCTTCTGGAATAATATCGGGTGCCCGATGAGAATTAAAATCACAATAAGGGCACTTACGCACGCACCACGGCACATGAATGTAAAGTGTTAAAGGGGGCATGGCAGATAAACCCGAGGCACCCAATCTATTTTTCAACGATGAGGCAACTGCTAGATCGCTTGCAGCCACACCAAATGAGGCTTCTGGCATGATAGGAATAGTGCGACGAGTAGTCATGTTGTCAAAATAGAAGCGGTAGATGGGGGGGGTAGAGAGCCACGAACCATCAACTCGTCAATGAGTAATGATGTGGCCTGAGCGCGATGACTGTAACGATTTTTTTCTTCTGGCGTTATAGTGGCCGCCGTTTTAAATAACGTTGGTATGTAAAAATGTGGGTCATAACCAAAGCCATAATGACCTTGAGCGGTATCAACGATCTGCCCAGCCCAAGTCGATTGAGCAATGATGGGTAGTGGGTCATCGGGGTGTTCGACCCAAACTAAACATGCGACAAACCAAGCCCGTCGATCATTTTGATTAACAAGCGCATGAATAAGCTTTTGGTTATTGGCTGCATCGCGTTGAACTCGATCATCTAAAAAGAGCCCGGCATAGCGAGCAGATTGCACCCCAGGGGCGCCACCTAATGCCGCGACACACAAACCAGAGTCGTCTGCCAATGCGGGTCTGTTGGTTTGTTGACTGGCATGACGGGCTTTGGTTAAGGCGTTTTCAACAAAAGTTAGATGCGGTTCATCGGCTTCAGTCACACCCAAATCAGTTTGGGCGATCACTTTAAACCCAAGCGGAGCCAACAAATGCTCAAATTCTTTAACTTTACCTGCATTACCAGTAGCCAAGACCACTTCTTTCATGAAAATTCCTTCGTTATAACAATGTATTAATGTGTTGAGGCTTGACGTGCATCTTCTTGCATCATGTCTACCAAAGCACGGGCAAAATTGGGTAAGGCGTTTAGGTCGCGCACACAAATATAAAGCTGTCTTTCAGCCCAGCTGTCAGCAAGTTGAATCGTTTTAATTTTCATGGTTTGACTGTACCGTGCGGCAACCCGTTCAGGCACGACCCCTACCCCAACCCCCGCTTCAATCATGCGGCAAACCGAATCGAAACTGCCAACCTCGACCCTAAACTTAAAATTAACACCTAAATTATCTGCCGCCTGAGTCAAAAAAGCATGTATAGCAGACCACTCTGATAAGCCAACGTATTCGTATGCCAGTGTGTCAACAAACGATACGTCAGTTACCTTAGCCAACGGGTGGTTAAGATCTGTAACAAGCACTAAGCGGTCGCGACGGTAGGGTAAATATTCTATACCATGTGCTGCAGGTTGCCCCGCCACAATGCCCACGTCAGCATTCCCTTCAGCCACTGCTTTAACCACTAGGTAGCTCAGTCTTTCACGAAGTTCAACGGTCACGTCTCGGTGTTTTGCTAAAAATTGAGCCAAAATATTGGGCATAAATTCGCTCATAGCCGTTGTATTTGCAAAAACTTTAATATGGCCCTTAATACCTCGGGTAAATTCCTGCAAATCACTTTGTAGGTGGTTGACTTGTTGAAGTACTTTACGGGCATGACGCACAAAGGCTTCGCCTGAGGGCGTGAGGGTGACCCCCTGATTATTACGATCAAAAAGCCTTGTACCAAGATGATTCTCTAAGTTTTTGACACGATTGCTGGCAGCCGGTAGCGACAAGTGAGACTTTTCAGCGCCCCGCGTTAGGCTCTGTGCATCGCCAATATGAACAATGAGTCGTAAATCAACGAGGTCTAAGTGACTAGCCATAAGTTTATGTAAATTTAAAGTCGGTCTTTGTTAAATAGAAATTGGCAAGTGACGTTCTCTGGTGCAAAGTATCAGTTAGCCAATCAACATAGTATGACAATAATGACCACACATATTGAGCAATTTCAAGAGATTAGAGACGGTATTCGTAGCCTGTGCGCCCAATTTCCTGATGAATATTTTAGAAAAGTTGACGAAGCACGTGGTTACCCTGAAGAATTTGTTAAAGCCCTTACCGATGCAGGCTGGATGGCCGCACTGATTCCTCAAGAATACGGTGGCTCAGGCTTAAGTTTGACAGAAGCCTCTGTCATTATGGAAGAAATCAACCGTTGCGGTGGCAATTCTGGTGCTTGCCATGGTCAGATGTACAACATGGGCACTTTATTGCGGCACGGTTCAAAAGAGCAAAAAGACTTGTATTTGCCCCGTATTGCCAGAGGCGAGCTACGTTTACAGTCTATGGGTGTGACTGAACCCACCACGGGCACAGACACCACACGCATTAAAACCACAGCCGTTAAGCAAGGTGACAAATACGTCATTAACGGTCAAAAAGTATGGATCTCTCGCGTACAGCATTCCGATTTAATGATTTTGTTGGCTCGTACAACGCCTCTCGACCAGGTCACACGCAAAAGTGATGGCATGTCAATTTTTATCGTTGATCTGCATCATGCAGTCAAGCATGGCATGACGGTTCGCCCCATTTTAAATATGGTGAACCACGAAACCAACGAACTATTTTTTGATAACTTAGAAATTCCAGCTGAAAACCTGATTGGCGAAGAAGGTAAAGGCTTTCGTTACATTTTAGATGGCTTAAATGCCGAACGCGCTTTGATTGCAGCTGAGTGTATTGGTGATGGCTATTGGTTCATTGACCGTGTGAGCAAATATGTAAAAGAGCGTGTGGTGTTTGGTCGCCCCATCGGGCAAAACCAAGGCGTTCAATTTCCCATTGCACGAGCATATGTAAATATTGAAGCAGCGAGCTTAATGCGCTATGAAGCATGCCGTTTATTTGACGAACAAAAACCCTGCGGTTCAGAGGCTAATATGGCTAAATTGTTAGCAGCTGACGCCTCATGGGAAGCAGCCAATGCTTGTTTACAGTTCCATGGGGGGTTTGGGTTTGCATGTGAATACGACATTGAACGCAAGTTTCGTGAAACGCGTTTGTATCAAGTCGCTCCCATATCGACCAATTTAATTTTGTCATATGTGGCTGAACACGTTTTGGGCTTACCACGGTCATTCTAATTAACAAGGTCGGTTTTATGCAAAGCCCAACACAAGCGCTGGCAACATTTGCCGCAAATTTGAAGTTCACAGACCTGCCAGTCGAGGTTGTGAATCGTTGTGAAGACCTTTTTCTCGACACATTTGGTTCAATTTTTGCGGGCTCTCAAACGCCACCGAGTTTGGCCATGGCCAACTTCGCTCAAATAATGGGGCCTGTTGCTGGCACAGCTGAAGACTTTGTTCGCCAAACGACCACTTCCCCATATTTTGCAGCAATGAGCAATGCTGGCGCAGCCCATATTGTTGAGCAAGACGATGTGCATAATGGTGCCGTCTTTCACCCTGCCGCAGTGGTTTTTCCACCCGCGTTAGCGGTCGCGCAATCGATTGGTGCCTCGGGTCAAGATCTGATTACAGCCTGTGTAGCCGGTTATGAAGTGGGTATTCGGGCTGGGGAATTTTTAGGGCGTACACATTACAAAATTTTTCACACCACGGCGACCGTCGGTACGTTCGCCAGCGCCGCGGCAGTGGGTCATTTATTAAAACTAACCCCTGCACAAATGCGGAATGCTTTCGGCTCTGCTGGCACCACAGCCGCCGGTTTATGGGAGTTTTTACGTGATGCGGCTGATTCAAAACCGCTTCACACTGCCCATGCATCGTGTGCAGGTATGCAAGCGGCTTATTTGGCTCAACAAGGCTTTACGGGCGCACAACATATATTTGAAGGCCCACAAGGCATCGGCGCAGCGATGTCAGACGATATTGACTTAAGCCGTTTGACTGATGGTTTGGGGCAACGATGGGCGTTAGTTGAAACATCATTTAAGTTTCATGCGGCCTGTCGCCATACTCACCCCGCAGCAGATGCTTTGGCTTTTGTCATGCAAACCCATGATCTAAAAGCAGAAGACATTGCAAGCGTAACCGCTAGAGTGCATCAATCAGCTGTTGATGTATTAGGCCCTGTAACAGACCCCAAAACGGTTCACCAGTCAAAATTTTCAATGGGTCGCGTGTTGGGTTTAATTGCAATTAAAAACACCGCAGACTTAGTGAGTTTTGATTTGGCTTTACATGACCCCGCAATTATTGCGTTTGCGCAACGCGTCACCATGCAACTTGATGAGGAAGTTGAGCAGGCCTACCCTGCTCGTTGGCTAGGGCGCGTGACGGTTAAGACCAAAGACGGCCGAACACTCGAAGGTCGTGTTGACGAACCCAAGGGCGACCCAGGTAATACCTTAAGTCGCCCTGAGATCGAAGCCAAAGTGCGTCGACTGGCAAACTATGGCTTGAAGAACATGACCCAAAACGAAATTGATCAAGGCATCACAGCCTTAATTAAGACTGTTTGGTCATTACATCAACTAGACACGTTACCCTCATTTAGGTTCGGGGTTAAAGCCTAAGGTGTTAAAGCTTAATGTACTACAGCTTAAAGTTTTAGCTTAAAGTTTCAGCTTAATGTGTCGCGCTTGATGCGCTTGAACAATCAGTTCAGCAATTCCTTTTTGAGCCAAATCAAGCAAGTTGTCTAGGGCTTGACGATTAAACGTTTGACACTCAGCTGTGCCCTGCACTTCTACAAATTGGCCTGACCCCGTCATCACAATATTCATATCTGTGTCGCATTGTGAGTCTTCGTTGTAGTCTAGATCTAGCATGGGCGTGCCACCCACCACACCGACCGACACGGCCGCCACCGTATCAATGAGTGGGCTATGAGTCAGTTGGCCTTTTTCAATTAACTGATCAATCGCATCTGCTAAAGCCACCCAAGCGCCTGTAATACTGGCGCAACGCGTGCCCCCGTCAGCTTGAAGAACATCACAATCAATATGTATGGTGCGCTCGCCCAGTGCCTCTAAGTTTGTCACTGCACGTAAGCTTCGACCAATTAAACGTTGTATTTCTTGGGTACGCCCCGACTGTTTGCCTTTAGCCGCTTCGCGGTCTGAGCGAGTATGCGTGGCGCGTGGCAGCATGCCATATTCAGCAGTGACCCAACCGCGCCCTTGACCTTTCATAAAAGGAGGCACTTTTTCAAGCACACTGGCCGTACATAAAACATGGGTATGACCCGCTTTAATTAATACCGCCCCTTCTGCATAGCGTGTGAATTGTCGCTCAAATGAAATGGGGCGCAAGGCATCAAATGCACGTTGATCATGACGCGCACTTAGAGTCGTTGATGCCACGTTGGCAGATAAGTTGGTAGTTTGATTTGACACGAAAGACAACCCCTAAATTTTAAGTGATTTGAGCTAAAAAATATGATTCGCTGCGCCACAGTATACGCATTACCCTGTTTTATCGTCATACAAAATTAGGGCTTTACGTATTTGCCAGCACCCAGAGTTAAAACACGCTAAAGTGAAATAACCTTTTAAAGGAAGTCTTGATGACATCACTCAATATTAAGCCTTTGCTCAGCCCTATTCTAAAGAAAACGTCGCTTTACCTACTAGTGGTTATAAGTCTGCAACTGGGGTTTTACCCACTTGGCGTTGCTTCTCAACCGACCACAGCTAACGCTTTACAAAATACCTCAGTTAAAAACGAAGCTGTTTTAAATTATGACCGCCTCAATCAAATTTTTCAGCCGGTTTATGGAACTGGCGGCATGGTGGCCAGCGATCAGGCTTTGGCTTCAGCAGTCGGTGCTGACATATTAAGGCAAGGTGGCAACGCAATTGATGCGGCTGTTGCAACAGGTTTTGCACTGGCCGTTGTGTTGCCCTATGCGGGCAATTTAGGCGGTGGCGGTTTTATGATGATTCATCGTCAACAACCCCTGACAACGACAGCCATTGATTTTAGGGAAGTCGCGCCAAGCGGGGCCTCACGCGACATGTTTTTAGACGCACAAGGTCAAGTGATTAAAAATATGTCAACCCAAAGTGTGGCGTCTGTTGGGGTGCCTGGCTCGGTTGCTGGTTTATTAATGGCGCTGAACCAATATGGCACGTTAAATCAAAAAGTGGTGCTTGAGCCTGCCATATTGTTAGCGCGCGACGGGTTTACGGTTTCACATGAGTTGGCCGATATGCTGGCTTCACATCGAAATCATTTAGGTAAATCGACAGCCAGTCGTCAAGTTTTCTTTGTGAAGCGTGATGATACCGTCACTTGTGACATTCAAGTGTGCCCGCTCGAAGCACTTAAAACCTTGTCTGCCGGTGACAAACTGATTCAAACTGACTTAGCCCAAACCTTAGAGCGCATTGCACAGCAGGGTCGACAGGGCTTTTACGAAGGCACTGTGGCCGAGTCAATATTAAAAACACTCAATACGCTAAGTAACGATACACAACAACATATCAGTAACCAACCATTACAAAATCGAAGCCAGCCGTTGTTTAGTGCAACTGATTTAACTAACTATCAACCCCGTGAAAGACAACCGATCTGGGGAAATTATCGGGGCGTTTCGATCGCGAGTATGCCACCACCCAGCTCAGGTGGCATACATCTTGTACAAATGTTGAACATGCTTGAAACTTTTCCGCTTTCTCAAAGCAGTTGGGGTAGCGCACAAACGATTCACGATTTAGCCCAAGTAGCTCGACTTTCTTATGCTGATCGGGCAGAGTTGAATCGCCCCGGGTTTTGAGGAGGCATTATTTTCTGAGAGAATATTGTCATGAAAAAATCAAATACCTTTTCCCCCGAAGTCCGTGAGCGTGCTGTGCGAATGGTGCAAGAACATCGGGATGAATACCCATCGCTTTGGGCAACCT
>CAMCYB010000004.1 GCA_945883615.1 Bordetella parapertussis
CTTGGTTTAATAACCAAAGGCTACTGAGTCGTATCGGGTATATTACTCCTGCTGAGGCAGAAGAAAATTACCATAAGCAACAAAGCATTAAGGCTGTTGAGTGCCAATCACTTTAACCAATCAACCTCCTCAAAACCCGGGGCAATTCAACTACCAGAAGACGAACTGGTCGTAGCAGAAGGTCAGTGTCTATGTTGCGCATTAAAGTCTCCTTTAGCTGATTTGTTACGACGTTTATTTATGGCTGTGTTGACCAAAAAAGAATCTAGTGTCACTAAGGTGTTTGTGGCAACATACTCAAAAACACCAGATTGTTTAGTTAAAACTTTAAAACACGCCCCTTTTTTGGCACAAAGATACCGTTTTGGTGAGTATTTGTGCGCGAATGCAACGAATCAAACGGTTTAGTTTGTTGATTAACCCACCTTTCAGTTAAACTATATGTAATGGTGTGTTGTTGAAAGCTTAAACAAGTTTTCTACATGTTTTGATTGGTAATTCACCGCCAAGCACTTTTGTTCGCGTTTTATAACTTTTTTATTGTTTTAATCACAATTAAGTTACGCGTTACAGATATCACCACATCGATCACATCGAAAATCTTTCCCTTGATTTTGCAGGGTTTTTCGTATGTGCTAATTAAAATTTAAATGTTTGAATTTAGTTCAGCTTTATCAATTTGCTGAGTCTAAACCTAAACGCAAAAAAGCCAACTGTTTAAAGTTGGCTTAATTGGAACTCAAATTAATATTCAAGAATTTAGAGCTGACCGACAAAAATTAAATTACAAATTGACCGGTTTAAAGAATTTGGTTGCGGGGGCAGGATTTGAACCTACGACCTTCGGGTTATGAGCCCGACGAGCTGCCAGACTGCTCCACCCCGCGCCTGAGTCAAACAATATAACAAATTTTTAGCATTCCAGCAAGTTGACCCAATTCAATAGCACACTCCTTTTTAAGTTACATAGGTATCAGTAAGTAGATGACCCACGAACAAGATGCAATAAAAATCATCGAAACCGCGCTTTTGTGCGCACCGACAGCCATGTCGGTTAATGCTCTTCATAAGCTCTTTGGCGAAGAAGAAGCCTCGACTGAACAAATTAAAGTTTGGCTTGAGACCCTTCAATTAAGTTGGGTAGACCGAGGTCTTGAATTGGTTGAAGTGGCTTCGGGTTGGCGTTTTCAAAGCCGAGCTTCAATGCAGCGCTTTTTAGAAAGGCTCAATCCCGAACCTAGCCCAAAATATTCGCGTGCCGTACTTGAAACCCTTGCAATTATTGCTTGGAAACAACCTGTGACGCGAGGTGATATTGAAGATATTAGAGGCGTAACCGTTTCCACACAAATTATAAGAGCGTTAGAAGAACGCGGTTGGATAGAAGTCATTGGTCACCGAGATGGGCCAGGCCGACCGGGGCTCTTAGGAACGACTCGACAGTTTTTAGATGATCTAGGTCTTAACGCTTTAGATGAATTACCACCTGTCACAACACCAGAGGTTGAAGCCTCTGACGCATTATTGGGGTTCGCCAACGTACCTCAAGTTCAAGAAACCAACACCACAACAACCGAAAGTGAATTAGAGAGCCTTACGCTCGAAGAAAACTTGTCAGAACAATCAAAATTAGAAGATCGTCATTTATGATTAAAAAAATACAAACAGGTTTAGAGGCAATTGAGTCCGTTCAAGCCTCAGAAACATTAGTCGTTAAAGCGGTTAAAAAAAGTTCAACACGGGTTAATAAAAGCAAACCAGCTGATTCTGCACCCGTTGAAACCAAAGTTTTAGCCACACCTGTTATAAAACCAGCCGCGTCTGAGATGCTTGACAAAGCAAGTAAGCCTATCAAAACAGTCAAAACAGTTAAAACAGTTAAAGCAGTTAAAACAGTCAAAGCGGTAAAGCAAGTAACAGAGTCTGATAAGGCAACGGAAGCGGATAAAACAAGCATGGTGGCTAAGGTGGCTAAGGTGGCTAAGGTGGCTAAGGTGGCTAAGTTAGATGCAGAAGCCCCAGCACCTAAAGTAACCAAGGCATCAACCAAGGCATCAACCAAGGCATCAACCAAGGCAGTTAAATCTGTTGAAGGGCCCGTAAAAGCGCCTGTTAAAGCAAACAAGCCTGTTAAAGCTGATCAGGAAATAGTGAGTCTTATAACGCCTACTCCTAAAGCGGTGAAGTCCGCTAAGATTGCTAAAGTTGATCGCGAATCAAACGTGCCTGAAATATCCAAACCATCCAAACCATCCAAACCACCAAAAGTAGCCGCTTTAGATGTTCAGGTTGCTGTAGAACCTGCTGTGAAGAAGCCCAGAAAGAGCCTTAAAAAAGAGGCCTCTCTTGAGTCGGTCGTTTCAAGTGATGATGCCAGTTTTAATATTTCAAGCGATCAAACTAACGATCACGTTAACGTTCCCTCGAGCGCTGAGGCAAGCGGTGATGCGCAATTCGCAACCGCACCAGAGCTCAATTCAAGTGATTCAAAACAGCGTCATCGACAACTGCGCACACCCTTTCGCCGTCGTCGTAATGATGGCGTTTCTAAGCCGCCTGGGCTTGACGTAAACGCTTCAAAGTCGTCCGATCAAACAACTGGTTTGCGCCAGACGACCGCTTTAGAAAAAAATGTGGGTGCTGTTGAACAAGTCAATATTGATGCGCAATCTGCTTCTGTCGAAGATGCTGACTTATCGTACTTAAGTCAAACAGCGCGAACAGAGCAACGTTTAGGTAAGTATTTGCAAAGCGAATTACTGATGCCTAAGCTGCATAAATTATTGGCTGATGCGGGCATTGGTTCCCGACGCGAAATGGAAGAACTTATTATTGCAGGTCGCGTGTCTGTAAACAGTGAACCTGCCCATATCGGAATGCGCGTTGGTGTCAACGATATTGTTAAAGTTAATGGCAAACCCATTGCGCGGCAATCAACTACCAAGCCCCCACGGCTCATTATTTATCACAAACCGGCTGGTGAAATTGTCAGCCACGATGACCCCGATGGGCGCGTTAGTGTGTTCTCAAGGCTTCCAAGGTTAAAAGTTGGAAAATGGTTATCGGTTGGTCGGCTCGACTTAAATACCGAAGGCCTATTGATTTTGACCACATCAGGTGACTTGTCTAATCGATTACTTCATCCACGTTATGGCAATGAGCGTGAGTACGCCGTTCGCGTCTTAGGCGAAGTTACTGATGATATGCGCAAGAAATTGTTAGAGGGCATACCGCTTGAAGATGGTATGGCTTGCTTTGGTGTCTTTGATTTCATTGGTGGCGAAGGCAGCAACCGTTGGTACCGCATTACCCTGCAAGAAGGTCGTAATCGCGAAGTCAGACGCTTATTTGAGGCCGTTGGTCTAACTGTGAGTCGTTTAATTCGTACCCGTTTCGGTGACATTGTTTTACCTTCAACGTTGCGCCGGGGTCGCTGGGAAGAGGTCGAGCCCAATTTGGTGTCCGCTTTAATGGTGCAGCTTGGGCTTTTGAAAGACGAAGATGAGCCGGTCGGTCGGGGCGGTAAACGCCTTGTACGTCAACCTATGAGTCATGACAGTGCTTTGCCACCAGGGTTTGGTACGCTTGAACGCAATGGTTCGCATGGCGCAAAAATGGGCCGTAAGGGCGTTGTGACCGGTGGTCGACCTCATGCCGGTGGTGCAGGTGGGTTTAATTCAGGTGGGTCTCAACCAGCTCGATTAACAGTGGGTGGCGGTTTTGCAAATGGTCATCCGCAAAATAGTCGACCGAGTGCTTCACGTCCCGGTTCCTCAAGACCTGGCTCGCCACATAAGCCAAGTCAACCTGGGGTAGGGCATGCAAAACCATTTCATAAAGGCAAGCGCCCTTCAACGCGTGCATCATTTGAAGGAGGGTCTCCAAATGAACAAGCCCACGGTACGGATCAAAACTTAGCTACACAGCAAAATGATCGCCCTAAGTTTGATCCCAGGTCTAAGCCGCGTAAACCTCGACCACAAGGTGCGTCAGGGCCCTTTTCTGGTCCGGGTCAAGGCCCAACAAACGCTCCAAATAGAGGTGCAAATCCAGCGCGTCACGCGAGTAAGGGGCCTAGCAATGGTCCCAATAAAGGACCTAATAAAGGTCCCAATCGAAGTTCTAATCGCAGTTCGCAGCAAAGTAGCGGTGCAGGAAAGGGTCAAGCCCGAGGCGACGATTGGCAACCCAGTGGTGCCTCTGCTCATGAATCTCGCCTCGGTTTTTCAAAAAAATAGTTTGTCATGCTTCTCTCTGGTGCAACGGAAGTAAACGCCTTTAAATCAGAGAGAACACCGACCAAATTTTGCTATTTTTATATTAAAAAGTTAATTGATATAAAAATAGTCAACATTTTCTTCTGTGGTTTTGAGCTAACTGCCCGAAAGTACAGATTATTTTCGGCTTTGTGCTAAACTCTAGAGCTAATTTAGGTTTGGCATGAGTTACTTTTTATATGTGAACGTTTTATGATGTTGTAAAAAGATGTAACAAATAAAAAGATGTAATAAATGCTTATTTAGCTAAAAATGCTTATTTAGCTAAAAACGCTTATTTAGCTATATATTATTTACATGGGCTGTTTCAGCCCTTTTTTTTTGACGGTATGGCAGATCTATTTACTTTAACGCAGCAAGCGCTTTCAGGTACTGACCTTGAGTTGGTTGATGTTGAACGCGCCCAATTGGGTGTTTTACGTATAACAATTGATCACCCTCAAGGCGTTTTAATTGAACATTGTGAACAAGTTTCTCGTCAATTGACTCACCTTTTTGAGGTTGAAAATATTGATTATGGTCGGTTAGAGGTGGGTTCCCCTGGGGTTGATCGGCCTCTACGACAACCAGCCGATTATGTACGTTTTATGGGTGAGCGCATTGAGGTCAAACTTAAGCACCCCATTGACAATCAAAAAGTATTTGTCGGTCTTTTAGGCCTGGCAACAGAAGGTACGGTGAACAGCGAAGGTGTACAACCCTTCACTGTCGAGTTTGAAGCTAAAAAGAATGATGTTCGTCTTGTTCCTTTCACGTTTAACGACGTCGATCGCGCCAAGTTGAGTCCCATTCTCGATTTCAAGGGTAAAAAGCGATGAGTCGCGAAATTTTATTGTTAGTAGACGCACTGGCACGTGAGAAAAACGTCACACGTGAAGTCGTGTTTGATGCGCTTGAAGGCGCATTAGCCTCTGCCATGAAAAAACGTTTTCAAGAAAACGTTGATATTCGTGTCGCAGTTGACCGAACAACGGGTGTACACGAGGGCTTTCGTCGTTGGCTTGTGGTGCCTAATGAACTGGGCCTTCAAGAGCCTGATCAGCAAGAGTTGCTGTCTGATGCAACTGAGGTTGTTTCAGACATTGAGGTCGGCGAATACATCGAAGAGCCGCTTGAGCCAATTGAGTTTGGTCGTATCGGCGCACAAGCCGCCAAGCAAGCTATTTTGCAACGTATTCGTGATGCCGAGCGTGAGCAACTGCTCGCTGACTTTCTTGATCGGGGCGAGTCAATCATTGGCGGCACCGTCAAGCGTATGGACAAAGGCGATGCCATCATTGAAATTGGTAAAGTTGAAGCCCGCCTACCCCGTAGCGAAATGATTCCTAAAGAGAATCTTCGCTTAGGTGATCGGGTACGGGCATGGGTATTGCGTATTGACCGTAATGCACGGGGCCAGCAAGTTATTTTGTCTCGCACAGCCCCTGAATTTATTAAAGAATTATTTGAAAACGAAGTGCCTGAAATTGAACAAGGGTTGCTTGAAATTAAAGGTGCCGCTCGTGATCCAGGCGTTCGAGCCAAAATAGCTGTGGTGACTTACGATAAGCGTATTGACCCCATTGGTACTTGCGTCGGTATGCGTGGTTCACGCGTAACAGCCGTTCGTAACGAGTTGGGCGGCGAGCAAGTTGATATTGTTCTCTGGTCTGAAGACCCAGCGCAATTTGTGATTGGCGCATTAGCACCTGCAAATATCGAGTCTATCGTTGTTGACGAAGACCGAAACGCGATGGATGTCGTCGTTGACGAAGAAAACCTGCCCAAAGCAATTGGTGCTCGAGGTCAAAACGTACGTTTAGCGTCTGAGCTGACGGGCTGGCAAATCAACATCATGACGCCTGAAGAAAGTCAAAATCGTCAAGAGCAAGAGCGTCAAACCATACGTAATAACTTTATCGAAAAGCTTGATGTTGACCAAGAAGTAGCCGACATTTTGATCGACGAGGGTTTTACGGGTTTGGAAGAAATTGCTTACGTACCCATGCAAGAGCTCCTTGAGATTGAATCTTTCGATGAAGAAACAATAAATGAGTTGCGTAACCGTGCTCGCACGGCCTTGCTCACAGACGCTATTGTTCAAGAAGAAAAAGTTGAAAATGGTCATAGCCTATTAGGGTTAAGTGGCATGACGCCTGAACTTGTATCAACTTTGAACGAGGCAGGTATTCAAACGCGTGACGATTTAGCTGAGTTAGCGACTGACGAGTTGGTTGAAATAACCCAACTAGAAGAAAGCGAGGCAGCTCAGTTCATTACGCTTGCACGGGCTCATTGGTTTGAAGATCAAAGCTAACGCTATTTGATGTTTCGCCTTTTTTAGTTGACCGTTTTGTTTATGCAGTGCCTGTACACAGGTAAGAGAGAGTCTAATGTCGAGTAACACTGTTGCCCAGTTTGCAACTGAATTAAAAATGCAAGCAGAACTTCTGCTTGAACAGTTGCGTTCAGCGGGCGTGCAAGTCACAACCACTGCTGATGTCGTCAACGAGAGCGATAAAAATCGCCTTCTTGAATCGTTAAGACGCTCTCACGGCGCAACTGAGGGTAAAAAAATCACCCTTACGCGTCGCCAAACGTCTGAAATTCGTCAAGCTGATGGTGCCGGGCGTTCACGCACGATTCAAGTTGAAGTTAGAAAAAAACGCGTATTCGTCAAACGTGATGTACCTGATTCTAACGAACCCATCACTCAGGCTACAGACGATTTGTTGCCAGGAAAATTGACGGATCAAGTCGATAGCCACGAACTCAATGTTTCAGCAAACTCTGATGCGTCTTTAACCGTTCAGCAATCTAAGGTTGATCAAATAGTTGATCAAAACCAAAACGAATCTCAAGAGCTGTCCGGTCAAGTTAGTCAGACTGAATCTAAAGATGAAGGGGTTTTAACTCAAGTTGTTGTGTCAGCTGTCGAGGTTCCAGTTCCGACTTTAGACAATGCTCAGTCAGCATCCGTTGCGACTCAAAATTCTGAAGAACCGCATGCAACGCAGGTCGTTGAGGAAGCAAGAACATCTACCCAGCAAGATTTAAACAACGCGACTCAATCTAAATCAAAAGCTGTTGATACAGACTTGGTTTCTGATACGCCAGCTGTTAAGGTTGCGAGCCCAACAGAGCCTACAAAAATTGAAGGCTCAGCTGATGCAAAAACCAAATCTGAAATAACTACTGAAACCACCCAAGCCCCTGTTAAAAAACAGACCCGTGGTCGTGCACCCACTGCACCAATTGTTGCCCCCGTTGTATCGTCTGAAGCCCGCGACGAAGCCCGTCGCAAGTCTGAAGTTGAAGCCGCTGCTCTGCGCGATATGCTTAATCGCCCTAAAAAGGTAGTTAAAGCACCTGAAGTCGAAGCGCCTGTATTAAAAGGTACGCTCCACAAGCCTACAGCTCCTGTTAAAGGTGCGAAAAAAGAAGCGGCTGAGGCGGGTAAAAAGACAGTTAAGGCAGGCGAGTTGTCATCAACTTGGCCAGATGACGCACGAAAAAAACCAGCAGGTAAAGGTGGTGCAACACCAGCGGGTCGTGATGGCTGGCGCAGTTCAGGTAAGTCTGGTCGTTCAGGTGGTCGTCGGGGTCGTGGTCAAGAAGAGGTCGCACGCGAAGTCGCTCCCGTCGAGTTTATTGCACGTGAAATTCATGTGCCCGAGACCATTTCAGTGGCTGACTTAGCCCATAAAATGTCTGTTAAGGCAGCTGAAGTTATTAAGCATTTGATGAAAATGGGTCAAATGGTCACGATCAATCAGGTGCTCGATCAAGAAACGGCAATGATTATGGTCGAAGAGTTGGGTCACACAGCGATTGCGGCCAAACTTGATGACCCCGAAGCATTCCTTGATTTCCCTGTTATGGAAACAGACGCTGAGCTCATTGCTCGCGCCCCAGTTGTGACCGTTATGGGTCACGTTGATCACGGTAAAACGTCCTTACTTGACTACATTCGTCGTGCCAAAGTGGCATCCGGTGAGGCGGGCGGTATTACCCAACATATTGGCGCGTATCACGTTAAAACAGATCGCGGTATGGTGACCTTTTTAGATACACCCGGTCACGAGGCTTTTACGGCAATGCGAGCTCGCGGTGCAAAAGCCACTGATATTGTTATTTTGGTGGTGGCGGCTGACGACGGCGTCATGCCCCAAACTAAAGAAGCTATTCATCATGCCAGAGCGGCAGGTGTACCTTTAGTGGTTGCCGTGAACAAAATTGACAAGCCCGATGCCAACTCAGAGCGCGTCAAGCAAGAGCTTGTGGTTGAGCAAGTCGTGCCTGAAGAGTACGGTGGTGACGTTCCGTTCGTGTCGGTCTCGGCTAAAACGGGTCAAGGTATTGATGATTTGCTTGAAAACGTATTATTGCAAGCCGAAATTTTAGAACTTAAAGCACCTGTAAAGAGCTTAGCAAAAGGTATTGTGATCGAAGCCCGACTTGACAAAGGTCGCGGCCCAGTCGCAACAATCTTGGTGCAAAGTGGCACCTTGAAT
The DNA here is from genome assembly GCA_945883615.1 of Bordetella parapertussis. GTDB lineage: Bacteria > Pseudomonadota > Gammaproteobacteria > Burkholderiales > Burkholderiaceae_B > Algicoccus > Algicoccus parapertussis_A. Next base: position 8,771 of record CAMCYB010000004.1, read on the forward strand.
CGGGGTGATGTGGTGCTGGCGGGTTCAAGCTATGGCCGTGTTCGTGCCATGCTTGATGAAAATGGTAAACCGATCCAAAGTGCGGGTCCTTCAATTCCGGTTGAAATTCAAGGCTTGACTGAAGTGCCTGCTGCAGGCGATGAAATTATGTGTATGGTTGACGAACGCAAAGCACGAGAAATTGCGTTGTTCCGTCAAGGTAAATTCCGTGACGTCAAATTAGCGCGTCAACAGGCCGCTAAGCTTGAGGGTATGTTTGATCCGTTGGTTGAAGGTTCACAAACGCTTCAACTTATTGTTAAAACCGACGTTCAAGGTTCGCAAGAAGCGTTGGTCGCTGCAATGCTTAAACTCTCAACCGATGAAGTGCGTGTTCAAGTTGTGCATGCAGCTGTGGGCGGAATTTCTGAAAGTGATGTTAATTTAGCGATTGCAGCCGGTGCGGTCATCATCGGCTTTAATGTTCGCGCCGATCAAGCCACTCGTAAATTGGCTGAATCAAATGGTGTTGATGTTCGTTACTACAACATTATTTATGAGGCAGTTGATGAAGTCAAAGCGGCAATGTCTGGCATGCTTACCCCAGAGCGTCGTGAAGAAACGCTTGGTCTGGTTGATATTCGTGAGGTCTATACGATTTCACGTATTGGTACGGTAGCGGGTTGTATGGTGCTTGAAGGTTTGGTTCGTCGCGATGCCCAAGTTCGATTGCTGCGCGATAACGTCGTGACCTGGACAGGCCATATTGACTCTTTACGCCGCTTTAAAGACGATGCCCGTGAAGTTAAAGCCGGCTTTGATTGCGGCATTACACTGAAAGGTAATAATGATATGAAAGTGGGCGATCAACTTGAAGTTTTCGAAATTAAAGAGGTTGCTCGTTCTCTGTAACGTCAAACATCATGATGAGTCGACATAAGCAAAAATCAACGGGCGATCGCAATATTCGTCTGGCTGACCAAATTCAAAAAGATCTCGCCGTGCTGATTCAACGCGAGCTCGACACCCGGCGCGTCGGTTTAATTACGTTGTCAGGGGTTGAGCTCTCTACTGATTACGCTCACGCCAAAGTATTTTTTACGGTTATTGGTGCAGAACCTGAAGTTGCCTTGCAAGCCCTTCAAGAAAAGTCAGGTTGGCTGCATTCACAATTGTTTAAATTGTTGCACATTCATACGGTGCCTACATTGCATTTTTTTCATGACCCACAGCTCGAGCGTGGCATTGAAATGTCTCGCTTAATTGATGAGGCCAATGCCCAATCCGTTTCACTTCCATTGCCTGAAGATCCTGACGTCAGGTCTTGAGCTGGCGTTTTTCTGGGTAGACATCAAATGGCTAGAAAACGCGGGCAAGTGCTCGATGGCTTAGTTTTACTCGACAAACCTGAGGGTCTGTCGAGTAATCACGCCTTGCAGCGTTTAAAACGTAAGCTTGATGCGCAAAAAGCAGGCCATACCGGTACGTTAGACCCCTTTGCAACCGGTTTGCTAGTGTGTTGCTTGGGCCGTGTCACCAAAATTGCGGGGCACATGCTTGATGCTGATAAAGGCTATTTGGCGACTATACTATTTGGCATTGAAACCGATTCAGGCGATTTAACGGGTGTGCAAACGCAAATCGCACCGACTTCCTTTGAATCAATTGACCATAAAACCCTTGAAGCAACGTTAAAGACCTTTGAGGGTGTGCAGTTACAAATTCCACCAATGACGTCTGCTTTAAAGCGTGATGGCAAACCTTTGTATGCTTATGCTCGTGAGGGTATTGAGCTTGAGCGTGAACCCCGTCAAATTACCATTCACCGAATCGAATTATTAGTGTGCGAGGGAAAAACCGCTACGGTGCATATTGAATGTACAAAGGGCACATATATTCGCACGTTGGCGCAAGATATTGGCCGACAATTGGGTGTGTTTGCACATTTAATCGCCTTACGTCGCACTCGCGTGGGCCCATTTTTGCTTGATCAAGCTGTCACGCTTGATGAAATAAACGAGATGACTGATGCTCAAAAAGTCATCATGCCAGTTGAAAGTCTTCCACCTGAATTACTTATATTTATACCCCAGCAAATCGCCACAAGTGGTTTGCCGGCTTAAACCTTAAAGGAAATTAAATGTCACGCGCTCTGCGAAATGTCGCAATCATTGCCCACGTCGATCACGGTAAAACTACACTTGTAGATCAGTTATTACGCCAGTCTGGCACTTTTGAAGAGCACCAAGCACTCAGTGAACGGGTGATGGACTCGGGTGACATTGAACGCGAACGCGGTATCACAATTTTAGCTAAAAACTGTGCTGTCAATTTTGAAGGCACACACATTAACATTGTTGACACACCAGGCCATGCCGACTTTGGTGGTGAAGTTGAACGCGTTCTGTCGATGGTCGATGGGGTATTGTTATTGGTTGACGCGGTTGAGGGCCCTATGCCCCAAACGCGCTTTGTCACCCGTAAAGCGTTGGCTTTGGGCCTGCGCCCCATCGTTGTCATTAACAAGGTCGATCGCCCGGGTGCTCGCTGTGAGTATGTTGTGAATGCAACGTTTGATTTATTTGACAAGCTCGGTGCAACAGACGAACAACTTGATTTTCCAATTATTTATGCTTCAGGCTTATCGGGCTATGCGGGTCTCGTTGATACCGTGCGCGAGGGAGATATGAAGCCTTTGTTTAACGCCATTCTTGATCATGTACCGTCACGCGATGATGATGTTGATGCGCCCTTGCAGCTACAAATTATTTCACTTGATTACAACAATTATGTTGGCAAAATTGGTGTGGGTCGCGTTAATCGTGGCCGCGTCAGGCCTGCGACTGATGTGGCCTTTCAGTTTGGCCCTGATGCCCCTGTTCAAAAGGGCCGCATTAATCAAGTGCTTAAATTTAAAGGGCTTGAACGTGTTTTAGTTGATGAAGCCCAAGCGGGTGACATTGTTTTAATTAACGGCATTGAAGATTTAGGTATTGGTTGCACCGTAACCGATATCAACCACCCTGATGCCTTGCCTATGTTGCGTATTGACGAGCCAACTTTGGTGATGAATTTTATGGTCAATACCTCACCCCTAGCGGGTCGTGAAGGTAAATTTGTAACCAGCCGTCAATTGCGTGACCGTCTTGACCGCGAACTTAAGGCAAACGTTGCACTTCGTGTGCGTGAAACGGACGACGATACAGTTTTTGAAGTGGCAGGTCGCGGTGAGCTGCACTTGACTATTTTGCTGGAAAATATGCGTCGTGAGGGTTATGAGCTTGCCGTATCTCGGCCACGTGTGATGTACCGTGAGGTTGATGGCGTCAAACAAGAGCCATTTGAATTACTGACTTGTGACGTTGAAGACACCCACCAAGGTGCCGTGATGGAAGAGCTGGGTCGCCGTAAGGGTGACCTGCAAGACATGCAGCCTGATGGCCGTGGCCGTACGCGTCTTGAGTACCGTGTTCCTGCTCGAGGTTTAATTGGTTTTCAGGGCGAATTTTTGACGTTAACGCGTGGCACGGGCTTAATGAGTCATATTTTTGACGAATACGCACCCGTTCGAGAGGGTGGTGTGGGTGAGCGTCGTAACGGCGTGCTGATTAGTCAAGATAATGGCGCTGCAGTGGCTTACGCCTTATGGAAGCTTCAAGAACGTGGTCGTATGTTTGTATCGCCAGGCGAAGAGTTGTATGAGGGCATGATTATCGGTATTCATAGCCGTGATAATGATTTAGTCGTGAACCCCATTAAAGAGAAAAAACTCACTAACGTGCGTGCTTCCGGAAAAGACGAGCATATTGACTTAACCACACCGATTCGCATTTCTCTTGAATACGCGGTTGAGTTTATTAGTGATGACGAACTGGTTGAAGTCACACCTAAGAACATACGTTTGCGTAAACGATTCCTGTCAGAGAGCGACCGCCGCCGCGGTACTCGCGAGTAAGTGTTGCCGACTTAAGTTTTACTGAACCTTTTTTACCCTCTAGACCTTTGTCGATGCCTAAATTACTAGGTATCAGCAAAGGTCTTTGGGTTTAAAAGCCTAGACTATTAAATGCCGCCAAGGCATACATATTTCATTTCAAGAAAATCATCAATACCGTATATAGAGCCCTCACGCCCTAGGCCTGATTGTTTAACGCCACCAAAGGGGGCTACTTCATTAGAAATAATGCCCGCGTTGACACCGACAATACCGTATTCAAGCGATTCAGCCACTCTAAAAACGCGACCAATATCTCTGCTGTAAAAGTATGCGGCTAAGCCAAATTCGGTGTTGTTCGCCAATTTGATGACCTCGGCTTCGTCTGTAAATTTTACGACAGGTGCAACCGGGCCAAAGGTTTCTTCGCGCATGCAAATCATGTCGGCGCTGACATCTGCTAACACGGTCGGTTGAAAGAAACGCCCGCCACGTGAATCAGGTTTACCACCCGTTACAACGCGTGCACCTTTCGAAACGGCATCAGCTAAATGTGCTTCAACTTTTTTGATCGCGTCATTGTCAATCAGTGGCCCAGTGGTCACGGCATCTTCAAAACCTTCACCCACTTTGAGGCGGCTTTGAACGGCTTGTGCAAGTTTTTGTACAAAAATTTCATATACCGATTCGTGAACATAAAAACGATTTGTACAAACGCATGTTTGACCCGCATTGCGATATTTTGAGGCCATTGCACCGTCGATAGCCGCATCAATGTCTGCATCTTCAAACACAATAAAGGGTGCGTTGCCACCGAGTTCAAGTGATAATTTTTTGATGGTGGGCGCGCACTGTTGCATCAAAATACGACCAACTTGTGTTGAACCAGTGAAGGTCAATTTGCGCACCACATCGCTTTTACACAGCACATTACCAATTTCAATTGAACGCTTGCTGTCAGCACTTAAAATATTCAGCACACCAGGTGGAATGCCAGCTTCATGGGCCAACTGGGCAAGTGCCAATGCCGACAAGGGGGTTTGCTCAGCCGGTTTTAAAACAACGGTGCAACCTGCCGCCAAAGCTGGCGACACTTTACGCGTGATCATGGCACTGGGAAAGTTCCACGGCGTAATCGCTGCACACACACCAATGGGCTCTCGCAGAACCATAATGCGGGTGTTGGGAATCGGTGACGCAATGGTGTCACCCATGACACGCTTCGCTTGCTCGGCAAACCACTCAACGAATGATGCCCCGTAAGTGATTTCACCTTTTGCTTCGGCAAACGGTTTACCTTGTTCAACGGTCATAATGCGAGCTAAATCGTCAGCGTGCAAAATAATTAAATCAAACCATTTACGTAAAATGACTGATCTGGCTTTGGCGGTTAAGGCACGCCAAGCGGGTAGGGCGCGTTCTGCCGCGGCAATAGCTTGCGACGCGCATTTAGGACCTAAATTAGCAACATGTGCAATCACTGCTTGGGTGGCGGGGTTGTCAACTTCGAATTGTGACCCATCATCAGCGTCGACCCATTCGCCGTCAATGTATGCTTGCGTGCGAAGTAAGTCGGGGTGATTAATTTTGGCAGGAAAAGTAACTGTATTCATATGGTAAACACCTTATTTTGGTAAAGAGCTGAGACGATTCACATCTTTTAAATGAGTCAATGCAAATGATTCAATCATATTTATCACCTTCGCGGGGTCATCTTCGACTGAAAATAAATCAAGATGTTCTTGAGTTACTAAATTTTGAGGTAAAAGTTCAATTTTCATCCATTCGATTAAACCATTCCAAAAATGGCTGCCCACAAGAATAACGGGGCCTTTGGCGAGTTTGCCCGTTTGCATGAGTGTTAACGCCTCAAAAAGCTCGTCTAGTGTGCCAAAACCACCGGGCATAGCAATGTAGGCCATGCTATGCATAAAAAACGTGGCTTTTCTTGAATAAAAATACTCAAACGATAAGCTAACAGATTGGTAGGGGTTGTCTTTCTTTTCAAAAGGTAGTTTTATATTTAAACCAACACTTGTGCCGTTGGCTTCAAAGGCACCCTTGTTCGCTGCTTCCATAATGCCAGGGCCACCCCCAGCAATCACGGCAAACCCTGCTTTAGCAAGTCGAACGCCAATTTCATGGCTTAATGCGTAGTATGGTGATGACGGGGTGATGCGGGCGCTGCCAAAAACACTGACGGCAGGCCCGATATGACTTAATGCTTGAGCGGCCGCGACCAACTCTGACATAATAATAGGGGCCTGTTGGGCAGCGGGTAATATTAAATTTGGGTCTTGATTCATGAATAAAACCTTATTACTAGTAGATGGTTCAAGCTATTTGTACCGCGCATTTCATGCGATGCCTGACTTGCGTAACGCACAGGGTGAGCCGACGGGCGCAATTTATGGCGTGGTCAACATGTTACGCAAGTTAGCACATGACTACCACCCGCAGTATGCCGCATGCGTTTTTGATGTGCGGGGCAAAACGTTTCGAGAAGAAATCTACCCCGAGTACAAAGCCCACAGGCCCTCAATGCCCGAAGATCTATCCCTTCAGGTGTTCGCTATTCATGACATTGTAAAAGCGATGGGGTGGCCTGTCGTGGGCATTCAAGGGGTTGAGGCTGATGATGTGATTGCCACGATGGCTGAAATGGCTGAAAAGCAGGGCTGGAACAGCATTATTTCAACAGGCGACAAAGATTTAGCCCAATTGGTAACGGACCAAACCACCTTAATTAACACGATGAGTAGTGAAACGCTTGACCCCGCAGCTGTACATAAAAAGTTTGGGGTGCGACCAGATCAAATAGTTGACTACTTGATGTTGGTGGGCGATGCCGTCGATAACGTCCCCGGTGTGAATAAAGTTGGCCCCAAAACAGCGGTTAAATGGTTAGATCAATATGCTTCGGTTGATGCAATCGTGGCACATGCGCAAGATATTAAGGGCGCCGTTGGCGAATATTTACGGGCTGCATTGCCACAATTCTCCCTCACAAGAGAGCTGCTTACGGTGCGGCGTGATTGTGATTTATCTGCTGTGATGTCAAGTTTTGATGATTTGGTGATGAGGCCTGGTGATAAAGAAACGTTAATTGCTCATTTCGAACGTTATGGTTTCAGATCATGGTTACGAGAAGTGACCCAAGATGCAAGCCGAATACCCATAGGCGACGCTCGCAGTTCAACCAATTCCTTTACCCCCGCCAACTCATCTAACGGCCGTGACACCACTCAGCAACAAGAAGAAAAGCTAAACAAAGATGTTGAATTGATTGCGCAAGCGGCTGCCATACCGCAAGTCTATCGTTGTGTAACCACAAAAGAAGAGGCTGAACAATGGCTCAAAAAAGTGCAATCTTCGTCATGTGTGGCCTTTGATACTGAGACCACGTCACTTGACGGTATGCAAGCTAAGTTAGTTGGTTTTTCGCTCAGCATTGAGCCAGGCGTTGCATGCTACATACCGGTCGGGCATCTTGGGCCTGATGCACAAGATATGTTGCCCAAAGCCGACGTCTTAGCGTTGTTTAAACCTTGGTTTGAATCAACGGCTCCCACTAAATTATTACACCATGCAAAGTACGACACCCATGTTTTAGCCAATGAAGGCATTACTTTAAACGGTGTGGCGCACGACACGATGCTTGAAGCCTACGTGCTCGAGTCTCATCGCAGTGTTTCTCTGCACGAGTTATCACAACGATGGCTGGGTCTAAATGGTGCGACCTACGAATCAATCTGTGGCAAGGGGGTCAACCAAATTGGGTTTGATGAGGTTGACCTTGAACACGCCACCCAATACGCTTGTGAAGATGCTGACTATACGCTTCGTTTGCATCTCGCTTTGTTTCCTCAAATCGAAGCGATTGCATCATTAAAGTCAATTTACGAACTTGAATGCCATGTCTCACAAGTGTTGTTTGAAATTGAAAGGCAGGGTGTATTGATTGACGTGCAAGAGCTGGCTAAACAAAGCCATGGCTTAGGCCTTCAATTACTTGCTATTGAACAAAAAGCCTACGAGTTAGCGGGCCAACCTTTCAATCTTAATTCGCCCAAGCAATTAGCTGAAATTTTGTTTGGTCAAATGAAATTGCCGGTGGTGCGCAAAACGCCTGGGGGTACGCCATCAACTGACGAAGAGGTGCTGACTAAACTGGCGCTAGACTACCCGTTACCTCAGGTCTTACTGAGTTATCGAGGTCTGGCTAAATTAAAATCGACTTATACAGACAAGTTGCCCAAAATGGTCAATGCGTCAACAGGTCGAGTACATACCCATTATTCGCAAGCATTGGTCATTACTGGGCGTTTGTCATCATCAGACCCCAATTTACAAAATATTCCAGTACGCACCCCTGAGGGGCGGCAGGTGCGTTGTGCCTTTATTGCGGCGCCAGGCACACTTTTGGTCTCGGCTGACTATTCTCAAATCGAATTGCGCGTCATGGCGCACGTGTCAGGTGATGCTGGGTTGCAACAAGCCTTTGCTGCAGGCGAAGATATTCACCGTGCGACGGCATCAGAAGTGTTTGGTATCACATTGTTAGAGGTCTCAGCAGATCAACGGCGTGCGGCCAAAGCGATTAACTTTGGTTTGATATACGGTATGGGGGCATTTGGTTTAGCCAACAATTTAGGAATTACCCGCGATGCGGCGCAGTCGTACATCGATCGATATTTTGCACGTTACCCTGGCGTTGCCCAATACATGGCAGATATTAAAGCGAAAGCACATGAGCAAGGTTGGGTCGAAACCGTGTTTGGTCGTCGTTTAGCCTTTCCTGATATTCAAGGCTCTGGGGCACGACGCGCGGGTGCGGAAAGGGCCGCAATTAATGCCCCCATGCAAGGCACCGCAGCCGATTTAATTAAAATGGCAATGGTGGTTATTTCTAAATGGTTGAAAGATAACAACCTTCAAAGCAAAGTCACCATGCAAGTGCATGACGAATTGGTATTAGAAGTACCACAGGCAGAGCTTGAATTAATTAAATTAAAAATACCTGAGCTGATGTGCAGCGTTGCACAACTTAGCGTGCCGTTAGTGGCCGAAGTAGGCTTTGGGCTTAATTGGGAACAGGCTCACTAACCCGAGCGCTGCTTTTTACAGGTTTTTCAAAGCCGCAATACGTTGCTCAATAGGTGGGTGGGTTGAAAAAAGGGCTGCAATGCCATGGCCGCCATTGATTCCTGATGCTTCGAAGCTCTTAGGTAAGTCGCCCGGTGTTAAGCCACCTAAGCGCGCTAAGGCTTTAATCATAGGCTCACGAGACTGTAAAAGGCGGGCTGAACCCTCGTCTGCTCTAAATTCGCGTTGACGCGAAAACCAAGCCACAATGATGCTAGCCAAGACGCCAAAAATGATTTCTGAAACAATGACCGCAGCAAAATAACCGATACCCACACCGCGATCGTTTTTAAGAATGACTCGATCAACAAAATAGCCAACCAACCGGGCAAAAAACACCACAAAGGTGTTCACCACACCTTGAATTAAAGTCAGGGTAACCATATCGCCGTTGGCCACGTGAGCGACTTCGTGACCTAATACGGCAGACACTTCTTCTCGAGTCATGCTTTGTAGTAAACCTGTTGAAACCGCAACCAAGGCGTTATTCTTAAAAGCGCCCGTCGCAAATGCATTTGGTGCACCATCATAAATAGCAACCTCTGGGTAGCCAATTTGAGCGCGTTCAGCTAATTGATGAACCGTTTCGACAAGCCAGCGTTCTTCGGGGTTTTGAGGGGCTTGCGGGTCAATGATGCGCGCGCCTGTAGACCACTTCGCAACACGTTTGCTAATAAACAACGAAATAATTGAACCACCAAAACCAATGACCGCTGAAAAGACCAGAAGCATCTCAATGTTTAGACCCTGGGCCGTCAAAAAACGATCGGCACCCAAGAGGTTTAAAATGATACCCAGCACCACGATCACAGCTAAGTTGGTGACTAGAAACAGAACAATACGTTTCATGAACGCTTCCTGAAAAAGAAATAATAAAAAATTCTAAGGGACTCATTAATATACATGCTGATATAAAACTATGACTACCAATTATTCAGATTGTTCCCGCATCATGTGGGCATACCACTCATGAAAATGCTGCATGCCATCTTCCATTGGTGATTGGTAGGGCCCGCTTTCATTTTTTCCTCTGGCGTGAAGCGCTTGGCGACCCGCATCCATACGTTCGGCAATTTCATCATCTTCAACGGCAGTTTCCATATAGGCAGCGCGTTGCGCCTCAACAAACTCTCGTTCAAACGAAGCAATTTCTTCTGGGTAATAAAACTCGACCACATTGATTGTTTCTTGAGCTGATACGGGGTAAAGCGTTGATAGAACTAAAGTGTGCGGGTAAAGCTCAATCATATGGGTCGGAAAATAAGTGACCCATATTGCACCAAAATGAGGTGTTTGGCCTTGGCGAAATGACAGTAACTTATCGTGCCAAACACGATAAGCATCAGAACCGGGCTGCGACAGCGCACGATGAACACCCACACGTTGAAGGCTAAATTGTTGGCCAAATTCCCAGCTTAAATCGTCACAGCTCACAAACTGACCCAGCCCCGGATGAAAGGGCTCAACATGATAGTCTTCTAAGTAGACCTCAATAAAGGTTTTCCAGTTGTAATGGCAGGGGTGAACTTCAACGTGGTCTAAAACATAATCTGAAAAATCGAATTCAGGGCGGTTAAACAAGTTTGCCATGTCTTGAGCTGGGTTGCGTGGCCCTTCAAAATGTAAACCATTGCAGTTGTTAAGCTTGAAGCGCTCTAAATTTAAACAAGGGGTTTGATCAAAGTGCGGTGCGCCAAGTAATTCGCCCTGCGTGTTGTATGTCCAACGGTGTAGCGGGCAAACAATATTGCCACCTGTTGCAGACAAGTTACCCGTATTTGAAGCGGCGCGGTGACCCCACCCCTCTTGGTTTCCTAACATTAAGGCTTGGCGGTGGCGACAAACATTTGAGACCAGCTCAAGGCCTGAGGGGGTGCGAACCAGAACTCGACCCATGTTTTCTTGAGTCAGTGCTCGCCAATCGCCCACCTGCGGCACACTTTTTTCGTGGCCAACGTATAAGCTCGATTGATTGAAAATGCGTTGACGTTCTAAAGCAAGCAGAGCGTCGTCAATATGGCTGGCAAGTTTGGGCTGCGAGTTTGCTGGTGCTAAGTGTATATTTCGAGCCAAATCGGACATCATTCCCCCCGCAAAGAAAAAAAATAGCCAGCAAGGGCATCGAGCTGGCGCGAAGAAAAATCGGACTCACCGATCTATTTCAATTTATTGTACCCCAGTCGATATGGGGGGCTTCTTTGATCCCTTACAATATGTCTGGCTATGATGTGCATATAGACTTATAAAAAAGGAAACGCCAAAGTGCCACTTAAATCCTCTAAGCCTTCTCAATCTGAACAGATCACTGAATTACCCACTGATTTTGAGTCTGCATTAGCTGCGCTTGAGTCGCTGGTGGCCAAAATGGAATCAGGTGACTTATCGCTTGAGGCCTCACTCGAATCTTACGAGCGCGGTGTTGCCTTATCAAAAATTTGTCAAGAACAGCTTGCAAAAGCTGAGCAACACGTGCGTGTTTTAGAGGCTGACTTGTTAAAGCCCTTTTCGACTGACAATGCTTCAGCACCAAACTAATCATTGATATGCAATCAGAATCATCTCTTTTTTTTAATTCAGCATACCCAGCTGAATTTAGTCAACACATGCAATGGTTTGAAGGCTGGCTAGTCGGGCATCAAAAGCAAGTTGAGCAAACGCTTGACAGCCTGATGCCACGGGCTGATACCGAGCCGACCGACTTACATCAAGCGATGCGGTGGGCGGCTATGGGTGGTGGTAAACGAATTCGAGCCGCGCTTTTGTATGCTGCCGGTCAAGCATGTCGCCCTACGCATGATTTGGCTTTACAAAATAGTTTAAATTCTGCTGCCGCAGCGGTTGAATTGGTGCACGCTTATTCTTTAATTCATGATGATTTGCCTTGTATGGACAATGACATTTTGCGTCGAGGCAAACCCACTACGCATGTGCAGTTTGGCGAAGCGGTTGCCCTATTAGCAGGTGATGCCATGCAACCGCTGGCCTTTGAATGGTTGGCAAGCATGCCCATTGCGCCAGCATTAATTGTGCAATCGGTTCAATGTTTTTCAACCGCATTGGGAAGTCTAGGCATGGCAGGTGGTCAAGCGATTGACTTGGTTTCAACTCATAAAATACTTACTGAGGCTAACTTAGCAAAAATGCATCGCCTTAAAACGGGCGCTTTGCTTGAAGCCAGCGTTGCAATCGGCGCAATCATTTCTGCAGCAAACTCACAGCAACGTGAGGCACTTAAAATATATGCCCAAGCAATAGGTTTGGCGTTTCAAGTGGTTGATGATGTGCTGGATGCCACTGCCGATACGGATCAGTTAGGCAAAACAGCAGGTAAAGACGAGCAGGATCACAAATCAACTTATGTTAGCTTAATGGGTGTTAATCAGGCGCGAGCGTTTGCCATAACACTGCATGATCAAGCTGTAGAGGCGGTTCAACCTTTTGGTGAGCTGGGTTTGGCATTAAGAGGTTTGGCGCATTTTATTGTTTACCGCTCTCATTAAAGTTAATATTTTTTTAATCTAAATGTGAAGTGAATTTCAAGTAAATTTTTGTATTGAGGTAGTTTTGGCATGACAGAAGCACGCTTAGCGTCAATTCACTCGCCCCAGGCATTGCGTCAACTTGACCGCAAACAGCTCGAGCCGCTTGCTAACGAAATGCGGCAGTATCTGCTTGAGTCGGTTTCGCGCACTGGCGGGCACTTGTCGTCTAACCTCGGTACGGTCGAGCTCACTATTGCGCTGCATTATGTATTTGATACCCCTCATGACCGTATCGTTTGGGACGTCGGTCACCAGTCCTACCCACATAAAATATTAACGGGTCGCCGTGAAGCGTTATCAACGCTTAGGCAGGCGGGGGGCATATCTGGTTTTCCTCGTCGGGCTGAATCACCCTATGATGCTTTTGGCACCGCACACTCGTCGACTTCAATTTCTGCTGCACTGGGTATGGCTGTCGCGTCGCGCAATGCAGGCATCGCGCGTCAGCATGTTGCAGTGATTGGTGATGGTGCCATGACGGCTGGTATGGCCTTTGAAGCGATGAATAATGCGGGTGTGACGCCCGACATTAATTTGCTGGTCATTTTAAATGACAACGATATGTCGATCTCACCACCCGTGGGTGCATTAAACCGTTATTTAGCAAGACTTTTGTCGGGTGGTTTGTTCAACACAGCGCGTGACATGGGTCGAGCCGTGCTGCAGCACGTTCCCCCAGTTCTTGAACTGGCTCGCCGTTTCGAAGGCCACGCTAAAGGTATGGTGACTTCAGCCACCATGTTTGAAGAGCTCGGGTTTAATTATGTTGGGCCCATTGATGGCCATGATTTAGATGCCTTAGTGCCCACTTTGCAAAACATGAAACAGCTTAAAGGCCCTCAGTTTTTGCATGTCATCACCAAAAAGGGGCAAGGCTACAAGCTGGCAGAGGCTGACCCCGTGCTCTACCACGGCCCAGGTAAATTTGACCCGGCTTTGGGTATTCAAAAAACGACGACTATTCCAAAGCCCACGTTCACTCAAATATTTGGGCAGTGGCTCTGCGATATGGCTGCAGTGGATGAGCGGCTTGTGGCGATTACACCAGCCATGCGAGAAGGAAGCGGCTTAGTTGAGTTTGAACAAAAATACCCCCAACGATATTTTGATGTGGGTATTGCAGAACAGCATGCCGTTACCTTTGCAGCGGGTATTGCGTGTGAAGGGCAAAAACCCGTTTTGGCCATTTATTCCACCTTTTTGCAGCGGGGTTATGACCAACTGATTCACGATGTTGCTCTGCAAAACTTAGACGTCACCTTTGCTCTAGACCGAGCGGGTTTGGTGGGTGCTGATGGCGCCACCCATGCGGGTAATTACGATATGGCTTACTTGCGCTGTATACCCAATATGGTTGTCGCGGTGCCATCTGACGAACATGAGGCGCGTTTGTTGTTAACGAGCTGTTATGAGCACCCAGGCCCAGCTGCGGTGCGTTACCCCAGGGGTGCGGGTTCCGGCGCACACGCTGGGCGTGAGCTTGAGTCGGTCACACTAGGCAAAGGTGTTGTTAAACGTCAAGGTAAACGCGTGGCAATTTTGGCATTTGGCACGCTTTTGGCGCCAGCTCAAACAGTAGCTCAAGCACATGATTTCACGCTCGTAGACATGCGATTTGTTAAACCGATTGATGAAGCACTCATACGTGAAATGGCAGGCAGTCATGACCTATTGGTGACGTTAGAAGAAGGATGCATCATGGGCGGGGCGGGCAGTGCCGTTTCAGAGGTCTTGCATGCCTGTGCGCTACTCAAACCAGTCTTGCAGCTCGGCCTGCCTGATGTGTTTATAGATCACGGCGATCAAGCCGCTTTATTAGCCTCGGTGGGTCTTGATTCTTTAGGAATTGAAGCCGCTATTTTGGCACGCTTGCAAGTCTTGGCCTGACCTGCGATAATACTGGGCTAACCCGAATTCGGTATTTACCTATTTTGGGTGTGATCTTGCTCGATCGTCTTAGTTTAGGCGGCGGGCTGCCGCTTGGGGCTATACCCCGAGGTAACCTTAGGAATTATCATACTTATGCGTCATTACGAAGTCGTATTCATTGTGCACCCTGATCAAAGCGAGCAAGTGCCCGCCATGATCGAGCGCTACCAATCACTCATTACCGGTCAAGGTGGTGTCATACACCGCCTAGAAGACTGGGGCCGTCGTCAATTGGCTTACCCCATTCAAAAGTTAGTTAAAGCGCATTATGTATGCGTCAATATTGAGTGTAATCAAGCCACGCTTGATGAGCTCGAGCATTCATTCCGCTACAACGATGCCGTTTTACGTCATTTGGTTATTAAAACCAAAGCGGCTGAAACTGCCCCTTCAATCATGATGAAATCAGTCGAGCGTGACGAAGCCCGCAAGGCCATCGCTGATTCTAATATGAACGAGAATGAGGCTGAATAATTAAAAGGTCGGGCGTTGAATCGCATAGTCCTCTCTGGCTTGGTTTTACAGCGCGAAGCACTGCGCTACACCCCAGCTGGTTTGCCTGTGTTGCAGTTTCAACTCAGCCACAACGAAACCGTCATTGAAGCTGGGCTTGAAAGACAAGTCGCTTTTGAAATTAATGTTGTTTTGTTGGGTGATTTGGCAAATATGCATCAACATTTGCCGCTCAATGCTGAATTTGAAATTGAAGGTTTTATCGCTCCAACCCGAAAAAGCGCTGCTCGTCTTACCCTTCATGGGCAGCATATTCGACCGATTGAAACGAATTTAAAAGGTAACTGACATGGCATTCGCATCAAAACGTAATACTGAAAAGAAAAAATTTACGCAGCAAAACCCACTGTTCAAGCGTCGCAAATTTTGCCGCTTTAGCGCAGCCAATGTGGCTCAAGTTGACTATAAAGACGTTGACACTTTGCGTGATTTCATTCAAGAAAACGGCAAAATCATTCCGGCTCGTTTGACTGGCACAAAAGCGC
Organism: Bordetella parapertussis; assembly: GCA_945883615.1. GTDB lineage: Bacteria > Pseudomonadota > Gammaproteobacteria > Burkholderiales > Burkholderiaceae_B > Algicoccus > Algicoccus parapertussis_A. The sequence continues at coordinate 24,298 of CAMCYB010000004.1, forward strand.
ATTATCAGCGTCAGCTTGATACCGCAATTAAGCGCGCACGCTTTTTAGCGTTGTTGCCATTCACCGATATCCATAACTAATTAGGGGCTACTCATGCAAATTATTCTTCTTGAAAAAGTTGTTAACTTGGGTGACCTAGGCGAAGTCGTTCGTGTTCGCGATGGTTATGCTCGTAACTTCCTTATTCCACAGCGCAAAGCGCGTCGTGCAACACCTGTTGCGTTGGCCGAGTTTGAAGCCCGTCGTGCCGAGCTCGAGCGTGTGCAAGCTGAAAAGCTGGCCCATGCGCAAGCAGAGGCTAAACGCCTTGAAGGCTTCATTTTAAAAATGACACAAAAGGCCGGTGTTGATGGTCGCTTGTTCGGTTCTGTCACCAATATGGACATCGCAACTTTACTCGCCGCTCAAGGCTTTGCGGGCATTGTGAAATCGCAAGTTCGTTTGATTGAGGGCGCGATCAAAACTGTGGGCGATTCTAAAGTTCATGTCGCACTGCACCCTGATGTTTTGTCTGAAATCACGATCACAGTTGTCGGTGATTTGACCTAAGTTTTAATTCTGTTATACCTAGGCGGCATGCTTTGGCATGCCGTTTTTTTTTCAACTAATAGAAAGTGATTCACCGCAAGTTTTCTAATCGGTTTATTATCAAAAATATGAATATTCCACCAGATCAACAACTCGATTATTTACGCGTTCCCCCGCATTCAATTGAAGCAGAGCAATCTGTTTTGGGTGGGTTGTTGCTTGATAATGCTGCGTTTGAAAAACTCACCGATTTGGTTAATGAAAATGATTTCTACCGCCATGACCATCGCCTTATTTGGCAGCATATTTCGCGCTTAGTTAACCTATCTCGTCCAGCTGATGTGGTTACGGTAAACGAATCGCTGGTAAGTATGAACAAAGCCGAAGAAGCAGGGGGGCTTTCTTACTTAAATGCGTTGGCTCATAACACCCCTTCAGCCGCAAATATTCGCCGCTACGCAGAAATTGTGCGCGAACGCTCGATGTTACGCAAATTGGTGGCTGTGGCTGATGATATCGCTGACATGGCTTTTAACCCACAAGGTAAAGAAGCTCGTCAACTGCTCGATGAAGCCGAGTCGCGGGTATTTAAAATTGCCCAAGAAGGGGCGCGAAATTCAGTTGGTTTTCAAGAAATTCAACCCTTACTGTCGCAAGTGGTTGAACGTATTGATGAGCTCTATCACCGTGAGGGCGGTAGCGACATCACGGGTATACCGACGGGCTTCACAGACCTTGACCGAATGACTTCGGGTCTTCAGTCGGGTGATTTGGTTATTGTGGCCGGCCGACCTTCAATGGGTAAAACGGCTTTTGCAATGAATATTGCTGAACATGTGGCCATTGAGCAAGGTTTACCCGTCGCGGTGTTTTCAATGGAAATGGGTGCGGTTCAACTGGCCATGCGTATGCTGGGTTCTGTGGGTATGCTTGATCAACATCGCATGCGCACGGGCAAGCTGTTGGCAGACGACTGGCCTCGGGTCACGCATGCTGTGCAACGCATGCAAAATGCGCAACTTTTTATTGATGAAACACCTGGTTTAACGGTCGTTGAGTTGCGGGCAAGAGCCCGTCGTTTAGCGCGGCAATGCGGTCGTCTTGATTTGATTGTGATTGACTACCTGCAATTGATGTCAGCCTCGGGTGCTGGTGAAAACCGCGCCACTGAAATTTCGGAAATCAGCCGTTCGTTAAAGTCACTGGCTAAAGAGTTAGCATGCCCTGTTATTGCTTTGTCACAGCTTAATCGTAGCCTAGAACAACGTCCTAATAAACGACCTATCATGAGTGATTTGCGCGAGTCGGGTGCAATCGAACAAGATGCTGATCTCATTACCTTTATTTATCGCGATGAGGTCTACAACCCTGATTCACCCGATAAAGGTACGGCTGAAATTATTATTGGTAAGCAACGAAATGGCCCAATTGGCACAGTTCGCTTAACGTTTCAAGGTTCAAGCACACGCTTTCAAAATTTTGCCAGCGGCTCGTCGGGTTATTAACTTGCGAGCGTGTGGGCTAAATTAAATGCGCAACGTAATGAGTCTGCCTGTGCAATACCTTTTCCTGCAATATCAAAAGCCGTACCATGGTCAACGCTGGTGCGAATAATCGGTAACCCTGCCGTCATATTGACGCCTTCATCTAAGCCCATATATTTAATCGGTATGAGGCCTTGATCGTGGTATTGTGCCACCACCATATCAAACTCACCCATTCGTGCTCTTAAAAATAGGGTGTCGCCTGACCAAGGGCCTGAAGCATCAATGCCTTTTGATTGTGCCATGCGTATCGCGGGTTCAATGATGTCTATTTCCTCTCGTCCGAAGCGACCCGATTCACCTGCGTGGGGGTTTAAGCCTGCTACGGCAATACGTGGTTTGGGTATGCCCAACTGAATACAGACCTGGTGGGCTAAGGTAATGGTTTGTAGTTCTAGCTCAGTCGTGATGGCAGCAGGCACCTTAGCCAGTGGTAAATGTATGGTGACTAAAATAACCCTAAGTTGTGGGTTGACTAACACCATTGAAACGGGCGTGTCACCGCATCGATGCGCCAAGATTTCTGTGTGACCGGGAAAGGGTACCCCTGCCAAATGCATGGCTTCTTTGCTTAAAGGGGCGGTCACTATACCGGCTATATGACCGGCTAAGGTGTCGTCAATGGCATGGTTCAGCGCATCAAAAGCAGCTTGCCCTGCTTGAACATTAACCAAACCCACCGGTAAATTGACATCAAGTATGGGCCCCGATTGCAATACAAATAATTGACCTAGGTCGTTAGGCTGTCGGGCTAATTCAGATAACTGCTTAATTAGGTTAACTTGAACAGCAATATTCAACTGTTTGGCTGTTCGCATCAACACACCTGCATCACCATAAACCACGCATGACCGGGGTAAGGCCTGCGTATGCAACTTCAGCACAATTTCGGGCCCAATGCCTGAAGGGTCGCCTAAAGTGATGCCCAGGGGGCGTAACGCAGGTGCTATCGTGCTGACAAAAGTGTTAACAGTGGTCTGGTCAGTGGTGGGTTTGATCATCACTTGTTTAAAGCACTTCGCCCGCGTAATCAGCTAAGCGCGAGCGCTCGCCACGCTGAAGGGTTACGTGCCCTGAGTGTGGCCAGCCTTTAAAACGATCGACCACAAAAGTGAGCCCAGAACTTCCTTCAGTTAAGTAAGGCGTATCAATTTGTGCAATGTTGCCTAAACAAACCACCTTGGTGCCTGGCCCAGCGCGGGTAACGAGGGTTTTCATTTGTTTAGGGGTTAAGTTTTGCGCTTCGTCAATAATCAGGTACTTGTTTAAAAAAGTTCGGCCACGCATAAAGTTAAGTGATTTCACTTTAATACGCGATCGTATGAGTTCCATTGTTGACGCGCGACCCCATTCGTTACCCCCATCGCCATCACCCATATTGAGCACTTCGAGGTTATCTTCAAGGGCACCCATCCAAGGCAACATTTTCTCTTCTTCGGTTCCTGGTAAAAAGCCTATGTCTTCACCAACCGAGACCGTCACACGCGTGATAATGATTTCACTGTAACGCTTGGTTTCCAGCACTTGCGTTAAGCCAGCCGCTAAAGCCATCAATGTTTTCCCCGTACCCGCTTGACCTAGCAGTGTCACAAAGTCACAGTCGGGGTTAAGTAAAAGATTCATCGCAAAGTTTTGTTCGCGGTTACGTGCCACAACACCCCAAACATTATTTTTAGCGTGGGAATAGTCGCGCAAAGTTGCCAACACAGCCGTTTTGCCATTGACTTCACGTACCTGTGCATAAAGGGGCATAGACCCTTCAAAATACACAAATTGATTGACTAGAAATTGGCTACATAAGGGCCCGTTAATTCGATAGTAGGTGGTGCCACCTTGTTGCCATGATTCAATATCTTTGCTGTGACGCGTCCAAAAGTTATCAGGTAATGCCAACACACCGTTATAGAGTAAATCTGAATCTTCTAAAACATGGTCGTTAAAGTAATCTTCAGCCCCAAGCCCCAACATACGCGCTTTAAGACGCATGTTGATGTCTTTTGACACCAAAACAACCTCTTTGGGTGCAAGCTTATCGTGAAGCGATTTAACAACTGCCAAAATTTGATTGTCTGCAATACCAATAGGCAAGTCAGGTGGTAAGGCATTTGAAATGGCAGATACCTGAAAAAATAATTTGCCCCGTGCGTCTTTGTTACCTATATGTGACAACAGTACGCCTTGATCAAGGTTGTCGCTGTCATGAACCAACGCATCAAGTGTTCGACTCACCTGACGGGCGTTACGCGCGACTTCAGACATGCCCTTTTTTTGATGGTCAAGTTCTTCAAGCGTCATCATCGGCAAATAAACGTCGTGCTCTTCGAACCGAAACAAGCTTGATGGATCATGCAGCAATACATTTGTGTCAAGAACAAACAGTTTTTGGCCAGATGCATCGCCTTTACTGCTAGCTGTTTCGCTTGATTTTGATCGCCTACGGTTCTGAGTAGGCGTTGATTGCACGCCAGCGCTCTTAAGAAGAGGAGCTGAACTCGAAGGTTTTTGCTTAGAAAGGGGCTCTTGTTTGTCGGTTAAGTGTTTTTTAGTTTGCGGTGGGGGTGTTGCTGAAGAGGCAGTCGTCTTGACTGCAGGGGGAAATGAGGTCGGTAATTCGGAATGATCAAATGTGGCTGTCGGCGTTGCACGAAGTGTTACTGGGTCAGCCACAGGTGCTAAACTTTTTGCCCGATGAGTCGTTTGATTACCTATGGGGCTAGCTGGTTTCACCGCAGCGCTTTCAGTTTCATTCACGTTAAGTATTGAAGCGAGCCGGGTGGGTAGCTTGGGTAAAGGCATAGGGTGAGGTCTCCGGGGTTAGGCCAAGTCTTGCACAGCTTTTAAAACAGCTTGGGCATGCCCAGGCACTTTTAAGCCACGCCAAATGAAGGCAATTTTGCCCTCACGATCAATTAAAAAGGTACTGCGTTCAATGCCACGCACTTGCTTACCATACATATTTTTCATTTTCATGACACCAAACAACGTGCAAATCGTTTCATCTGGGTCAGCAATTAACGCAAATGGCAACCCTAATTTTTGGCTAAAACCCTGGTGCGACTTTAAACTGTCACGCGATACCCCAGCAACATAGCAACCTGCTTGGCGAAATTGTTCGTGTAGGTCCCTAAAATCACTGGTTTCTGTGGTGCAGCCAGGGGTATTGTCTTTTGGGTAAAAATAAAGAACAAAGGGGTGGCCGAGCGTATCTGTGCTTTGAATCGTACCCAATGTACTTTCAGCACTAAAAATGGGGGCTATGTCATTAACATCGAGGGGTTGCATTCTGATTTACTCCGTTAAAAGTGCGGCCATGACACGTCGTCCTTCCGCCATCAGTATATTGAATGTACGAGCAGCCGCTTGCGTAGACATGCTTTCTACGCCAATGCCAGCTTTTAGTAGTGGGCTGGTCACAGCATGAGGCAACATAAATTGTTTTATACCCGTGCCCACCAATAAAACTTCGGGTCGGTCGCCTTCAAACTTAGGGCCTGTATTTTCCGTCTCGTCTAAAAAATCAAGTGGGCTGCGTTGAGCAATAGTGAGGCCGCAGGCTTGCAAAAGTAAGGCGGTTGATATGTCAGCAGAACTGATTGCTGACCATCGTTTAACCGGTCCTTCAGCGCCAAAAGCAATAGCATGATCAAAACGAAACTGGTTGATTTCGATAAAACCGGTGCCGTAACCCGTGATTGTATTGAGTGCTGCGTTGGTGTCTTGATGTAGCTTCAAAAAAAACTCCGCTTTTTTTGTGATAATACTGTATTTGAGTGAAACATTTAGCCCATTAAAAATACAAATAGGTCTTAATAATTGATTTCATAATCAGCGATAATGACTCATTGTGCTTGTTCGTAAGTTTGCGCTAAATTGTTAGGTTGTTTGAAATAAATGTATAACTGTAGTTTATTGGCTTTTAATACTGTCGCGCTACCTAGGAAAAAAAATGAGAACGTTTTCTCGCATAGAACGCTTACCCCCTTACGTTTTTAATATCACCGCTGAGCTAAAAATGGCGGCACGCCGGCGCGGCGAAGACATTATTGATATGTCTATGGGTAACCCTGACGGCCCTACCCCACAGCATATCGTTGACAAAATGATTGAGTCGACCAGTCGACCTACTAATCATGGTTATTCCGTATCTAAAGGTATTCCACGCTTAAGACGTGCTATCACCGATTGGTATCACCGTCGCTACCAGGTCGAACTTAACCCCGACACCGAAGCCATTGTTACGATTGGTTCAAAAGAGGGTTTGGCACACTTAATGTTGGCAACGCTTGACTCGGGCGATACGGTGTTGGTTCCAAACCCAAGTTACCCCATTCATATTTACGGTGCCGTGATTGCAGGGGCCAATATTCGCTCAGTGCGCATGACACCTGGCATTGACTTTTTCGAAGAACTTGAACGCGCCGTCAGTGAATCAATTCCGAAACCAAAAATGATTGTTTTGGGTTTTCCCAGTAACCCCACCGCACAATGTGTTGATTTGTCGTTCTTTGAACGTGTCATTGCATTGGCTTTGCAGCATCAAATTTTAGTCGTACACGATTTAGCCTACGCCGATATTTGTTTTGATGGTTATCAAGCGCCTTCGATTATGCAAGTGCCCCGTGCACGCGAGGTAGCAGTCGAGTTTTTTACCATGAGTAAAAGCTACAACATGGCGGGTTGGCGTATTGGTTTCATGGTGGGTAACTCTGAGTTGGTGAATGCTTTAGCGCGTATAAAAAGTTACCATGACTACGGTACTTTCACGCCAATTCAAGTCGCCTCTATTGCTGCCTTAGAGGGGCCGCAAGAGTGCGTTAAAGAGGTTGTGCAAAAGTATCAAGCCCGACGAGACGTATTGGCTCGGGGTCTTCATGAAGCCGGGTGGATGGTTGAAGTACCCAAAGCTTCAATGTATATTTGGGCTCATATTCCACCTCAATACCGGCATTTAGGCTCACTTGAGTTTGCTAAAAAATTGTTAGAAGATGCCAAAGTGGCCGTCTCACCCGGCATTGGTTTTGGTGATCAGGGTGATGAATACGTGCGGTTTGCACTGATTGAAAACGAACAGCGCACACGTCAAGCCGTGCGGGGTATAAAAGAAATGTTTCGAAAGGACGGTTTGCTTTAATGGAAAGCATGAAAGTAGGTTTGTTGGGTCTGGGCGTCGTCGGTGCGGGCACTTGGCGCGTATTAAATCGTAATGCACAAGAAATTGCGCGGCGTGCTGGCCGAGGTATTGATGTGACGCGTATAGCCGTTCGCGATGTCGCCAAAGCTCGAATGATTGTTGGCCCCGATATATCAATCACGGATCAACCCACCGATGTGGTGTGTGACCCATCAATTGATATTGTGGTTGAGCTAATGGGTGGCGTCACACTGGCTCATGATATGGTTTTAAAAGCCATTGAAAATGGTAAGCATGTCGTCACGGCTAACAAAGCGCTACTGGCTTTGCATGGTACCGAGATTTTTGAAGCGGCCTCTCGTAAAGGGGTTATGGTGTCATTTGAGGCAGCCGTTGCAGGTGGTATTCCCATCATTAAAGCGATGCGCGAAGGGTTAACCGCTAATCGTATTGAATGGGTGGTGGGCATTATTAATGGCACGACCAATTACATCTTGTCTGAAATGCGCACCCGTCATTTAAGTTTTGCAAAAGCATTAGAACAAGCGCAGGCATTGGGTTACGCTGAGGCTGACCCAACAGGCGACGTAGAAGGTATTGACGCGGCCCATAAGCTGACGCTACTCGCTTCTATGGCCTTTGGTATTCCGGTTCAGTTTACCGGTGCTCATATTGAAGGCATCACCGCCATTGAAGACGAAGACATGGTTCAAGCCGAGCGCTTGGGCTACCGTATTAAACTGTTGGGTATTACGCGTAGACGAGATACGGGCATTGAGCTTCGGGTGCACCCAGCATTAGTTCCTCTTGAATCATTGTTAGCCAGTGTCGAAGGGCCCATGAATGCGGTGGTGGTGAATGGTGATGCAGTGGGTCAAACTTTATATTATGGTCAAGGGGCAGGGGCTGAACCCACCGCCTCAGCTGTGGTAGCAGATTTAGTCGATGTGACGCGTTTGCATACGGCTGACCCAGAACATCGTGTACCGCATCTGGCTTTTAAAACCAGCGCGCTAATTGACACCGTAATTTTGCCCATTGATCAAATCGTGACCCCATATTACCTGCGCTTAAATGTTGACGATCAGCCTGGCGTATTGGCTGATATTTCGCGCGAGTTAGCTAACTTTCGTATTTCAATTGAATCAATGATTCAAAAGCCTGCCGATTTAGGTGGCGCTAAACTTATTTTTCTAACGCATCGAGCATTAGAGGCTGATGTGAATCAAGCAATTGTTGCGATTGAAAAAATGCCTTTTGTTCGGTCTCGTGTGGTGCGTATACGGGTTGAGGCCTTGCAATGAAATATATATCAACACGGGGTGGCTTAGAGCCACAAGTTTTTTCAGATGTTTTGCTTGAAGGCCTAGCCCCTGATGGCGGCTTAGCTATGCCTGAAAGCTTGCCGCGAGTGTCGAGTCAAACCTTAGAAAGTTGGCGGGGCCTAAGTTACGATGCCTTGGCAGCGAACGTATTAAGCTTATTTGCGTCTGACATACCCTTACTCACTCTGCAGGGCATGACGCGTCAAGCATATCAACCCGCCTTGTTTCGCAGTGAAGCAATCGTGCCTTTGCGACCTTTATTAAATGGTTTAAGTCTGTTGGGTTTGTCAGAAGGGCCCACCCTTGCGTTTAAAGACATGGCGATGCAATTTTTGGGGCAAGCATTTCCCCATATTTTGCATGTAAAAGGCACAACGCTTAATATTTTAGGTGCGACATCAGGCGATACCGGTTCCGCAGCTGAATACGCCATGCGTGGCAAATCTGCATTGGCTGTCTATATGTTGTCGCCTCATGGCCGTATGAGTGCATTTCAACGTGCCCAAATGTACTCTTTACAAGACCCTAATATTCATAATATTGCGGTACGTGGGGTGTTTGATGAAGCACAAGATATAGTCAAAGCCCTTTCATCTGATCTTGAATTTAAAAATCGTTACCGCTTGGGTGCAGTGAACTCTATCAACTGGGGGCGTATTGCCGCTCAAATTGTGTATTACTTTCATGGTTGGTTACAGGCTACAACCGGCCCAGGTCAAGTCGTATCATTTGCCGTACCAACGGGTAACTTTGGCAATATTTTGTCTGGCCACTTGGCACGACAAATGGGTCTACCTATACATCGTTTAGTATTGGCTACCAATGAAAACAATGTTTTAGAAGAATTCTTTTCTTCTGGTATTTATCGCCCGCGAACCCCAGCTCAAACATTGGCTACATCAAGCCCGTCAATGGATATCTCCCGCGCATCAAACTTTGAGCGCTTTGTGTTTGATTTGGTTGACCGTGACCCAAAACGTGTGTCGGCCTTATGGCAAGAGTTAGGCACTGAAGGCGCCTTTGACTTGTCGGCAATGCATGCCCGACTCAATGCTGAGTTTGGTTTTGTGGCGGGTGTGAGCACGCATCAAGATCGCATCCACACGATTCGTCGTATTTTCAACGAAACAGGGGTGCTGATTGACCCCCATACAGCTGATGGCGTTAAAGTAGCTGAGAGATTTGTTGAGCCGGGTATTCCGATGATTGTGCTTGAAACAGCATTGCCAGCAAAATTTACTGAAATCATCGAAGAAGCGTTGGGTCAGCCCGCCCCAACGCCACCTGGTTTTGAAGACCTTGAGTCATTACCTCAGCGTTTCACTGTTTTACCGTGCGATGTCGCCTCAGTTAGAGACTACATTGTTGAACATGCAAAGGCACATGTTTTGTGATGAATGTCTTTTCCTTTGCTAACTTTGTTGCGATCGGTGTGGGCGCTTCGTTAGGCGCATGGTCAAGATGGGGCTTAAGTCTATGGCTAAATCGCGGTGTTGATCAATTTCCAACGGGTACGTTTATAGCCAATATGATCGGTGGTTATATCATCGGTATAGCAATTGCTCTTGTGGTTGCTCACCCAGAGTGGCCCCCTTCAGTTCGCTTGTTTTTAATTACTGGTTTTTTGGGTGCTTTAACAACCTTTTCGTCTTTTTCAGCTGAAACCTATACTTTTTTTGAAGAAGGCCGTATCACATTAGCTGTTTTTTATGTCGTGGTCAGCTTGGTCGGTTCAATCGTTTTGACTGGTTTGGGTTTGTTAACCGTTCACTTCTTCAAAAGCTAAACAGCCCCCGCGCTGCATTCAGGCCACTGCGCACAGCGCCTTCAATCACAGCGGGGTACCCTGTATCGGTCCAATCGCCCGCGAGCATAATACGTGCATCATCCGTAACGTTTGAAGGTCGTTCGAGCCCCGGCTTGGCCACAAAGGTGGCACGTTTTTCTGTGATGATGCGAAACGCTTTTAGGGCTGGCAAAGGCCGGTCGGTATAGCCAGGGCGCTGCATCAATTGCTCTGCAACTTGTTGATGAAGCGCTTGGGCTAACTGTGTATTCCGCTGATGCGCTTCTGGCTTCGCATCAGCGGTATTGCCGAGTGCTTCAACGAGTAAGTTGTTAGGCACTTCATCGTGAAGTAAATGAAACGCCTGACTCGCCTCATCTGACAGGCCGAATGAATCACTCATAATGATCGCCAAATCACATGCTTGGCCATTTTTTTCATGGTCATCGAACGTTTGACGTTGAAATAACCATTGCCCAATATGGCCTCTATCGGGCGACTCACTCAGCATTAACATCGGTGCGGGTAATGCAAAGGGCTTTGACAACCGCATGTAACAAGTTGTGATGGGGGCATAGGTAAATTGGCTTAAGTCGTGAACCAATTTTTCATGTGTAGCCAAGTGCTTCAGGCTTTCTTTAATAAGCCGTAAAGTATTGTTAGGGGGTGTGGCAATAATGCAGCCATCGAAGTGCTCACCATCAATTTCAATCATATTTTCAAAACAAACGATTTTTCTAACTGTTTTACCAAGACGACAATCAACGCGATCGACCAAGCGTTGCGGCGCTAAATTCGACAAATCAATGCGTGGCAACACAATATCGGTTGCCCCCGCTATTGAGCTACCCAAGCTATCGCGCAACACGGTTTTAAAAAGCTCGGCACAGCCCTGTTCGATGGGGGTGTTGAGCATCGCCAAACATAAGGGTTGCCAAACTTTTTGTATTACACGATCGTTTTGTTTTTGTTGACGTAGCCAATGTAAAACCGTGAGATGGGTTTGAATCGCTATTTTGGCATTTGTGCTTTGGTAGGGCTTTGATGCGATCAATGCAACCATCAAACGAAGCATACCGAACTTGTCAACCCAACTTAAGCCTGTTGCAGTCAAGAGCGCCATTAAGGTGTTTAAGGGTGCGGGCAGTACATTTTTAGCTTTTAAATGTATATCACCCGAGGCTGACATAAAGTAAAGCGGCTCACGCACTAAAAGTTGATCTTCAGATACGTCAGGGTTGAGTTGAGCAATGAGCTTAAGGGTTTCTTCATAGGCACCCAACATTAAATGTTGGCCGTTATCAAGCATGCCAAATGTGCTGTCTTGAACACCGCGTGCTCTGCCACCTAATAAGTGCGCTGATTCAAAAACAGTGACAGTGAAACCCTGCATATGTAAAGAAAGAGCACTGGCTGTGCCAGCCCAACCTGCACCGATCACGGCAACTTTTTTAGGGTTAGACACGATAGGTGTCAGATAAGATAAACAACATTAATGCTTAGAGCGCATCAGTTGATCGATAGCGGGCTTGCCGCCACCGACCCAGTTTTTCCACGCCAACCACATTTTTCTGACGGGTGTGAGTGAAATACGTTGATCGAGTACCTGCCAAGATTCATTTTCAATTTCATCAAGCAGGGTGTTGTAGATGGCTGCCATCATCAAACCTGGGCGTTGTGTTCGTCGATCTTCATGGGGTAGTAAAGAAACTGCGTTGGCATATAAATCACGCGCTCGCTGAGCCTCAAACGCCATTAAAGCGTCAAAACCAGGCACATATTGGGCATTTAAAATGTCAGCAGCACGCACGTGATAAGTTTTTAAATCATCAATGGGCAAATAAATACGCCCGCGTCGCGCATCATCGCCCACATCACGAATAATATTGGTTAACTGAAAGGCAATGCCCAGTTCGCTGGCATATTTAAGTGTTTTAGGGTTCTTATACCCAAAAATACTTGCTGATAACTCGCCCACTACGCCTGCAACATGCCAACAATATGTTCGCAAAGCGGGCCAATCAAGATACCGGTTTTGGTCAAGATCCATTTCCATACCATCTACGATGGCAATCAAACGCTCAGCAGTGATACCCATTTCAGTTTTGAAGGGCTCTAAAGCTCGGGTAACGGGGTGATGAGGCTGCCCTGTAAATAAAGCCTCAATTTCAGTTCGCCACCAAGCAAGCTTGGTGCGCGCCAACGAAACGTCTGTGCATTCATCGACAATATCATCAACTTCACGACAAAAAGCGTAAAGCGCTGTGATGGCACGGCGACGGGGTGCAGGTAAAAAAAGAAAAGCATAATAAAAGCTTGATCCACTTTTTACAGCTTTATTTTGACAATACTGTTCAGGACTCATAATTAAATAGCTCGCCAAAAAATGAGCAACCAATCAAATGTTTTAAGCGTTGGCCGCTGTTTAAATATATCGTATTGAACAGATTCAATTTTTTCTAAGACTCTTTGGCCGCCTTGAATAATTAACCTAAGCTCAAGGCCTATGCGGCCAGATAAAGCTCGGCCTAACGGTTGACCCGATTTTAATAGGTTTCTGCATTGTGCAACGCGATGTTGCATGAGTCGTTGTAAACCTAAAGACATATTACCGCTGGCTAAATCAGTCTCGGTCACGCCAAATGTCAGCATTTCATCTTGCGGTATGTAGATACGACCTTTTTCAAAGTCGATTGCAATGTCTTGTAAAAAGTTAATAAGCTGTAGGGCTGTACAAATTTGATCAGACTGTTGATCGCTTTGCAGCGAATGATGTTTGAATAAACGCAACATCAATCGGCCAATTGGGTTGGCTGAGCGGCTGCAATAATCAAGTAAAACTTGGTTATTGGGGTAGCGTTGAATTTGAAGGTCTTGTTCAAAAGCACTGAGTAGGTCGCTTAGCAGACTAATCGGTAATTGATGTCGCTTAACGGTTGTAGATAATGGCCGACAAATCGCATCGATTTGTGAATCAGAAAAAGGCGGCGTGGCGGGTGAATCGTTGCTGAGCGCCATACTATTAACTGCTAAATGTAGTAACCGTAATTTTTGCAACCTTTGTGCGGGCGTGTCGTCACCCTCGTCGGCAATATCATCAGCAAAACGGGCAAATCGATATAAGTTCACGACATCTTGTCGAATAGCCGCTGGCATCAGTCGCGACGCAACAGGGAAGTTTTCGTAGTGGTCAACAGCCATACATGATTGATACTAAAAGAAGAGTAAAAAGAAGAGTAAAAAGAAGAGTAAAAAAATTATGTCAAATTGTAATGAACGTATGACAAACAGTAAGGATATCGCTACGCTGAGTTAGACTATTAACTTAAGGAATTTGATCATATGCCTAGACCCATTTTAGCGACAGTTCACCTCAATGCCCTCAAACATAACCTGCACACTGTTAGCCACCATTTAAAGTGTTTCTCTAATGCGGGTGAAACAACGCCATTCATTTGGGCTGTTATCAAATCAAATGCCTATGGCCACGGTATTGAACATGCTGTGAGCGCTTTTGAGCAGGCTGATGGGTTGGCGATGCTTGACTTTGAGGAAGCTGCACGTTGTCGTGCAGCGGGTTGGCTTAAACCTCTGCTTATGCTTGAAGGTTTTTTTCAAGCCCGTGATTTAAATGACATCGAAAACTTATCCTTAACCCCTGTGGTCCATCGTTTTGACCAAATTGAATGGCTGGCACAGCATCCATTCAAAAAACCGATTGACGTCTATTTAAAAGTCAACACGGGCATGCAAAGGCTAGGCTTTGCGCCAGCAGACTATGCGTCTGCTTTTGAGCAAATGCAGGCACTGCAGGCAACTGGCCGGGTGCGTCACATCACTCACATGACTCACTTTGCATGCGCTGATGAACCTGATGGCGTTTCGTTACAAATACAGTTATTTGATAGGGTTGCTGCGCATTTGCCCGGTGGTGAATCACTGTGCAATTCGGCGGCATCTTTGCGCCATGCCGCTTTGGCCAGTCGTACTCGCCCTTTTGCAGATCAAGTGCCTAACTCAGTTCGACCTGGTATTTGTTTGTATGGCGCAAGCCCGTTTACTGATTTAACTGCCGCTTCTTTTGGTCTTCAGCCTACGCTCACGCTTAGCGCCGAAATAATTGGTGTTCAATATGTTAAAAAAGGTTTAAGTGTGGGTTATGGCCACCGATTTACTGCACCTCACGATATGCGTGTAGGCATCGTGTCATGTGGTTATGCTGATGGTTATCCGCGTCATGCCTCAGACTCAACGCCTGTGGGCGTGCAGGGCCAATTTACCCATTTAGTTGGGCGTGTCTCAATGGATATGCTCGCTATTGATTTAACCCCTATACCCCAAGCCCAAGTTGGTACCCTAGTGGTCTTGTGGGGTGAGGGTGGTCCAAGCGTTGACCTGGTGGCTCAACATGCCGGCACAATAGGCTATGAGCTTTTATGTGCTGTCGCGCCTAGGGTTAAGCGTCAGGTTCGTCATGTCTAAAATTAAAACCCGTTATGTTTGTATTGAATGCGGTGCTGTCACGCCTAAATGGCAAGGGCAATGTTCATCTTGCCAAGCGTGGAATACGCTCGAAGAAACACGCGAAGACACGGCTGAAACCGCACACCGTTTTGCACCTTTGGCGCAAACGTCTGAAATCGTAAAATTGACAGATGTGCAGGCGCGCGATGTACCGCGTGTATCGACTGGCATTGCAGAGCTTGATCGGGTTATGGGTGGGGGTTTGGTTTCAGGTGGGGTCACATTAATAGGGGGTGATCCAGGTATAGGCAAATCGACCTTGCTGTTGCAAGCTGCCGCAGCCATGTCTGGTCATAATCGGGTGTTGTATGTCACTGGCGAAGAGTCTGCAGAGCAAGTCGCATTGAGAGCTCGGCGACTATCACTTCACAATCCGCAAATTGACTTGTTGGCTGAAATTCGTCTTGATGTGGTTGAAGCGGCGTTACGTGATAACCCGCCTGGCATGGCTGTGATTGATTCAATTCAAACGATTTACTCTAGTGCGCTCACGTCGGCGCCAGGCTCTGTCGCCCAAGTCAGAGAATGTGCGGCACAGTTAACTCGTTTAGCCAAACAGATCGGTGTGCCCTTATTTATGATTGGTCACGTCACCAAAGACGGCACATTGGCTGGGCCACGGGTGCTTGAGCATATGGTCGACACGGTGCTTTACTTTGAGGGCGATACCCATTCATCATTTCGTTTGGTTCGCGCTTTTAAAAATCGTTTCGGTGCTGTCAACGAGTTAGGTGTTTTTGCCATGACCGATCGGGGTTTGAAAGGGGTCAGCAACCCTTCGGCATTGTTTTTGTCGCACCATACCGAACGGGTGTCAGGCACGTGCGTGATGGCTACCCAAGAGGGTACACGGCCTTTGTTAGTCGAAATTCAAGCGCTCTTAGATGACTGCCAAGCGCAACCCCCTAAACGTTTAGCGCTAGGCCTTGAAGGCCATCGTCTTGCCATGCTATTGGCCGTTTTGCATCGCCATGCGGGTGTTGCCACGGCTGATCAAGACGTATTTATCAATGCGGTGGGTGGGGTGCGTATCTCAGAGCCTGCGGCTGACTTGCCGGTTTTATTGGCTGTATTATCGTCATTAAGAAATCGTCCATTACCAGCGGGTTTAATCGCTTTTGGTGAAATTGGCTTAGCCGGGGAAGTGCGCCCTGCACCCCGTGGTCAAG
The DNA here is from genome assembly GCA_945883615.1 of Bordetella parapertussis. Classification (GTDB taxonomy): domain Bacteria; phylum Pseudomonadota; class Gammaproteobacteria; order Burkholderiales; family Burkholderiaceae_B; genus Algicoccus; species Algicoccus parapertussis_A. The sequence continues at coordinate 40,305 of CAMCYB010000004.1, forward strand.
AGCGCTTAAGAGAAGCCGCCAAGTTGGGTTTTTCAACAGCTATTATTCCTTCAGCGAATGCACCTAAAAACCCCATAGAAGGGTTACATGTCATTCCAGTTGATCGCCTTTCTCAGGCTATTGATGCAGCGCGTCAATTAAACGATTAAAGTGATGAGGTAAATCACTTTTCTGTAACCTTTAAAAGAATTTAAGACACAAAGGAATTATTAAGTGCACATTTTGCAACTGGCTCTCAGGCAATTTTGGCGAGACTTACGGTCACCTGATGTTCGCATGTTGGCACTCGCTGTTTTTGTTGCCGTGGCCGCTGTGAGTAGTGTTGGTTTTATGTCTGATCGCGTTGGCCGTGCCTTAGAGCGAGATGCGGCCCGTATGTTAGGTGCAGATCTTGTACTTGAAACACCCCAACAAGCAATCGACCCTTGGCTTGATCAAGCACGTCTGCAAGGCTTAACCGTTGCACGCAGTTGGCAGTTTCCTTCCATGGTGGGCAAAGCCACGGGTGACTTACAACTTGCATCGATCAAAGCAGTCGACCAAGATTACCCATTACGGGGTGAATTACGCACAGCCTTAGACGTGACCAGCCCTGATGAACCCACACGTCAAGGCCCACAGCCAGGTTTTGCTTGGGTTGACCCACAATTATTGGCGCTCACAGGTCTTAAAGTCGGCGACACCTTTCAAGTGGGCCGACTACCATTGAAAATTGATCGCATCATCACTTATGAACCTGATCGAGGTGCACAATTTGTTAACGTGGCGCCGCGGGTGTTGATTCGTTCTGAAGATCTAGCTCAAACCGGGCTTCTAGGTCCGGGTAGTCGAGTCAGCCATGCGCTTTTGGTTGCAGGCACGACCGCTGACATCAGTGCCTACAAATCATGGCTTGAGCCACAGTTATCGGGTTCACAACGTATTTTGACTGTTGAGTCTGGTCGACCTGAAGTGGGTCGAGCCGTTGAGCGTGCCGAGCAGTTTTTAACTCTCGTGGTTATGATTGCTGTGTTAATTGCGGCTGTTGCTGTTGCCTTGGGCGCGAGGCGCTTTAGCCAGCGTCAATTGCCGGCTGTTGCCGTCATTCGTTGCCTGGGTGCGACCCAATCGATGGTGACAAAGATATTAATCATAGAGTTTCTATTGCTTGGTATTGTCGCCACAGCTTTTGGTTTAATAGTTGGCTTAGTCAGCCAGCATGGTTTAGTTTTAGCCATGGCAGGTTTTTTGGGCGAAGGCTTACCACTACCCGGCATGGTGCCAGCATGGCAGGGTTTATATGCTGGGTTATGGCTATTGTTTGCTTTTTCGTTGCCTCCTTTGCAAGCATTAAGCAAGGTGCCCCCAGGTCAGGTTTTACGGCAGCAAGTTGATACTTTTCCGTTGCAAAGCGTGGCGGGTTATTTAGTTGCTTTAATCGGCTTTGGTGTGTTGATGTGGTGGGTGGCAGGTAACTTAAAGTATGGTTTTGGTTTGGCGCTGGGTTTCGCTGCTGCGGCATTTAGTTTTGGTCTAATAAGCCTAGCTATGCTTTGGGTCATTAATCGTTTGCGATGGGTAATACCCAACATGCCCACACTGCGTTTTGCTTTGGCTGGTTTGGTCCGACGCAAAGGCGCTACGGTTGCACAAACCAGTGCATTGGCCGTTGGCATGATGGCTATCTTATTGCTCACCATCGTTCGAACTGATTTGCTTGATGGTTGGCAACGCACGTTGTCACCCGACACACCCAATCGTTTTTTAATCAATATTCAGCCTGATCAACGCGCACCCATTAAACAAGCTTTACTTCAATCAGGTTTACCGCCTTCAGATTTCTCGCCTATGGTGAGAGGGCGTTTGATTGAGCAAAATGGGCGCGCCTTATCAGCAGATGATTTTGATGAGCCCAGAGCTCAGCGCCTATTACAGCGTGATTTTAATCTGTCGTACAGCGACACGTTACAGGGGCAAGGGGAAATCACTGAAGGCCGAGCGCTTGACCTGAATGCAAATGAAGTGTCAATTGAGGTTGGTTTAGCGGCCTCATTGCGCCTTAAGTTGGGTGATGATCTTGTTTTTGAAGTGGCGGGCCAGCCCATAAAAGTTAAATTAACAAGCCTGCGTCAAGTGAATTGGGACACCATGCGTGCCAATTTCTTTGCCATCACAACCCCTATAACTCTAGAAAACCAACCTCAAACGCTGATCACGGCCTTTCATTTGGAAGATAATCAAGGTCAAATTTTGCAAGACTTGGTGCATGCTTACCCAAATTTAACTATTTTTAATGTTGGCACCATTTTGGCGCAACTACAGTCTGTACTTGATCGTGTATCGGTCGCTGTTCAGGGTTTGTTTTTATTTGCAGTGGCTGCAGGCGCACTGGTTTTAGCCGCTGCACTGATTGCTAGCAAAGACGAACGCATTAAAGAAGCTGCATTGTTACGCGCGTTGGGGGCGACGCACAAGCAATTACGAAGTGCACAACGTATAGAAATGGTTTTAATTGGTATCTTAGCCGGCTTGATGTCTGCGGCTGGGGCTGTTTTAGTGGCTTGGGGCTTGGTGCATTGGGTTTTCGAGTTTGAAATGAAATGGTCTGTTTGGCCTTGGTTGCTCGGCATAGGGGTGTGCGTACCGGCCTCATTGTTAACCGGAAAATTAGTTCTAACCAGCGTTTTACACACACCGCCATGGGTGGTTTTGAGGCAAAACTAGCGGGCGCGTGATGAGTGGCTACATGGTTAGCGGGTAAACTCAAAACACGTATTGTTTTCACTGACTTTCTGGCTTTCTGACTTTCTGACTATTTTTAGGTTTTTGTCCATCGCATGACCTCATCTGATTTTTTTCCGAAGTCGCAGCTGGCACAAGGCAGTGATTTATATCTTTGGAACCCAGCATTATTGTCTGAGTTTAATCCGCAAATTTTTGACCCGAGTTGGCACGAATTAGGCGCTCAAAGTGTGTCTGAGGGTGGGCGAAATGCGGCGTGGTTTATTCAATTGAATAACCAACCTGCAGTGCTCAAGCACTACCGTCGAGGTGGCTTGATGGCTTTATTTAATCAGTCATATTATTTTTGGTTAGGGCAAGCTCGATCTCGTTCCTTTCATGAATTCAGCATCATGCGCAAATTACTTGAACTGGGCTTGCCCGTTCCTAAAGTTGTGGCTGCGGCTTGCTGGCGTAATAAGGGTCTTTTTTATCGCGCAGCGCTTATTACCAAGCGCATCGAAGGTGCCTTGCCACTGGCTCGATCCGTTGATCTTGAAGATTGGTATAGAGCCGGTCAAGCCGTAAAGCTTATGCACCAGCATAACGTGTGGCATGCTGATTTAAATGTTTTTAACATCATGCTTGATGCAAATCGTAAAGTTTGGTTAATAGATTTCGATAATGCGCGGCTAGGTATTATGAGTAACGTTGAAAAATTTAGAAATGTAGATCGACTTCATCGATCTGTTAAAAAGGTTTTGCTTTTTCAGACAAGCCAGGTTTGGCCCCAGTTTTTGTGGGGTTACTCAGGTTTAGCGCGCACTTAAAAAAGTTTAGGTTTTGAGATGTCACCCCGCTTACGCAAAAAGGCTTTATCATTTTGCTTGATTTAGGCTTAAGTATTAATGCTTAAGGCTTAAGGCTTAAGGCATAAGTCATAAGGCTTAATGCTTAAGTCGTGGCTGGCGCTGTTTTACTTTATCTTTCATTTGATGGGGGCAATGTATGTTAAAAAAATTGCACGCAATTGGGTTAATAAGTTTAATTACACTATCTTTTTCTGCATTGGCACAAGATAAAGTATTAAACGTTTACAACTGGGCTGAATACACCGCGCCAGACACCATACCAGGCTTTGAAAGCAAAACAGGTATTAAAGTTCGCTATGACGTATACGATAGCAATGACGTTTTGCAAGCAAAATTATTAACAGGTAAGTCGGGTTACGACATCGTTGTGCCCTCAACTCATTATGCTTCACGTCAGTTGCAAGCAGGCCTCTTTCAAAAGCTTGATAAGGCTGCCATACCAAACTTAAAAAATCTTGACCCCGAAATCATGTCGCTGCTTGACGGGGTTGATCCCGGTAATCAATACTTTGTGCCATGGGGTTTTGGTACCAACGGCCTTGGTTTTAACGTTACCAAAGCAAAAGAGATTTTAGGTGCTGATGTTAACTTAGCCGATTGGTCGATTCTTTTTGACCCTGAAAAAATCAGAAAATTCGAAAGCTGTGGTGTTTCGGTTCTTGATGAGGCCGCTCAAGTATTTCCAGCGGCGTTGCATTTTTTAGGCAAGAATCCAAACAGTAATAACCCACAAGACTATCGTGATGCATTAGCCTTACTCAAAAAAATTCGTCCATACATTCGACAATTTAGCTCATCAGGGTATATAGACGAATTGGCTTCAAGCGATTTATGTGTGGTTTACGCTTTTTCGGGTGACGTCATGATTGCAGCGCGTAAAGCGCGTGAGGCTAATCGAAATTATGTCATAGATTACTTTATTCCCAAGGGCGGGGCACCGGCTTGGTTTGATGTCATGGCCATACCTAAAGACGCACCCAACCCAGCGGCTGCCAATGCCTTTATTAATTACATTGAAACCCCTGAATTTCATGCCGCAATAACCAATAAAATGTTTTACCCCAATGCAAACAAAGCGGCACGTGCTTTAGTTGTCGCAGAGGTGGCTAATAACCCCTCTATTTACCCGCCCAAAGAAGTGTCTCAAACCTTGTTTGTGATTCAAGCGCAGCCGCTTGATGTGCAACGGTTACAAACTCGGCTGTGGGCTGAGCTCAAGTCAGGGCGATAAGCGAATGAGTGACGCGATAGGTTCTTTGGCCTCTTTTGGGGCTGATTCTGATGATTGTTTACAAATCGTTGATTTGACTAAAATTTATGCTGATACCGTAGCGGTAAAGTCAGTCAATTTGTCAATTAAGCGTAATGAAATATTTGCTTTGTTGGGTAGCTCAGGTTGCGGCAAATCAACCTTATTACGTATGTTGGCAGGTTTTGAAACGGTCACCTCAGGGCATATATTTCTCGAGGGTGAAGACATCACTCACTTGCCACCGTACCGCCGACCAATCAACATGATGTTTCAGTCATATGCGCTATTTCCGCATATGACGGTTGAGGCGAACGTGGCATTTGGTTTAAAACAAGAAGGTGTTAAACAGCCTGAAATTCACGAGCGCGTATTTGAGGCACTTGAGCTGGTGCAAATGTCACAGTATTCAAGGCGTAAACCGCATCAACTATCAGGTGGTCAGCAGCAACGTGTTGCGTTAGCAAGAAGTTTGGTCAAACGTCCTAAATTGCTTTTGCTCGACGAACCCATGTCAGCACTTGATAAACAAATACGTCATAACACCCAAATTGAGCTGGTGCGCATTCTCGATCAATTGGGCGTCACTTGTTTTATGGTGACACATGACCAAGAAGAAGCCATGACTATGGCGCACCGATTAGGGGTCATGACTGAGGGTCAAATTAAGCAAGTGGGTACGCCACAAGATGTGTATGCCTTTCCAAATAGTCGGTTTGTGGCAGGCTTTATTGGTTCAACCAACTTATTTTCAGGCACCATAGCGGTAGACGAGCCTGATCATATTGTGATTGAAAGTGATGCGCTAACTCGTCCATTTTTTGTAAATCATGGTGTGAGCGAACCGCTTGGTATGGACGTTTCAATTTCGCTTCGGCCCGAATGCCTTCAGGTTTTGCGCCATCAGCCCGACGGCGATTTTAATTGGGCTCACGGTATGGTCAGTCATATGGCCTATATGGGAAGCTATGCGCTTTATCAAATACGACTCGACTCTGGCAAAGTCATTGAGGCCAGTGTGCCCAGCCTTTACCTGACACAATCTTATCCCCCTGGTGTTGATGATGAAGTTTATGTTTCTTGGCATCATGAGGCTGTCACGGTTTTAGCCTCATGATTCATCTTTTCTTTACACGTTTAAAACAGTCAGATTTTTGGGCAGTTGCTCCGCCCTTTGCTTGGCTGATCCTTTTTTTATTGGTACCTTTTTTATTAGTCGTCAAAATCAGTTTCGCTGATTTGAATTTCGGTATTCCCCCTTATACGTCCTTGATTAATGTAAGTGAAAATGTTGTTACGTTCACCGTTCATCTGCGTAGTTATGCATTGTTATTCACAGATAGTTTGTACGTAGTGACCTATCTCAGTTCAATAAAAATGGCAGCCATCACAACGGTTTGCTGCATTTTAATTGGCTACCCCATGGCTTATTACATTGCGCGCACTGAAGGTTCGCTGCGTCATATATTGTTGCTTGCTGTGATATTGCCATTCTGGACATCGCTTTTATTGCGCGTCTACGCCAATCTCGTTAAGCTTGATATGCGCTTGCTTGATGCGGCCTACGATTTAGGTGCATCACCGACACGAGCTTTTTTAGCTGTGACGTTACCGCTTTCTTTACCTGGCGTTGTGGCGGGTTCGATGCTGGTTTTCATACCGACCGTGGGTGAGTATGTGATACCTGAAATGCTCGGTGGGGCCGATACTCTCATGATGGGTCGCGTCATGTGGAGCGAGTTTTTTACCAATGCTGATTGGCCGATGGCATCTGCCATCACAGTCATTATGGTTTTGATTTTGTTAGTACCCTTGGTGATTTTGCAAATCAATCAAAAGCGTAATTATTTGTCGCAAGAACAAGGGCAAAAATGAACACTTTAAAACGTGCACCCAATGCCCCAAGTGCGGTCGGTCGGGCCAGTGTATTGGTTTTGGGTTATTTGTTTCTCTACATTCCCATTTTGACTTTAATGGTGTTTTCATTTAACGACTCGTCAATGATGACCAGTTGGAGCGGCTTTTCGTTTCGTTGGTATGTTGCGCTTGCTAACGATCAAGCGCTTTTGCATGCTGCAAGCTTATCATTACAAGTCGCAGTGATGACTGCGACCGCTTCAGCGGCGTTAGGTACATGGGCGGGCTATATTGTGGCGCGTAAGCCCATGTTTAAGGGTTTTGGTTTGTATGTGGGTTTACTGACGGCACCGCTCGTCATACCCGAAGTTGTGCTGGGTATTTCACTCTTACTGCTTTTTGTGGAAATGGGCAGCGTATTGGGTTGGCCGGGTGAACGTGGTTTGTTTACAATTTGGGTGGGTCACACCATGCTTTGTACAGCATTTGTAACGGTCATCGTGCAGTCGCGTATTCGTGATTTAGACCGCGCTTATGAAGAGGCTGCGCTTGATTTGGGTGCAAAACCCTTAACCGTATTCTTCAAAATAACCTTACCACTGATTGCGCCTGCAATGATCGCAGGGTGGCTATTGGCTTTTACCTTGTCGCTTGACGACGTGGTCATTGCTTCATTTTTATCTGGCCCGGGTTCAACTTTGCTGTCACCTGAAATTTTCTCTAGGGTGCGTTTGGGTTTAAAGCCTGAAGTCAACGCGCTCGCAACCATCTTTGTTGTCATTGTGGGCGTATTTGTTGTGGTAATTAATCGCTTACAACGAAAACAAGATGCGATGGCATCATCATCGTGAACACACTTTAAAAAGGCCTGTACTTTATGTTTGATCAAGAACAACTCAAAAACATGGCTGCACAAGCAGCTATTGAACATATAACGCCGCATCTGCAAGCAGACATGATTCTGGGTATTGGTACCGGTTCAACTGCCGATTTATTTATTGATGCATTGGGTGCATTGCGAGGCAAATTTAAAGGTGCAGTGGCTAGCTCAGACCGCAGTGCTGCACGGCTTAAAAAAGTGGGTATTACGGTTTTTGATTTAAACGAAGTGTCAACTATACGTTTTTACATTGATGGTGCAGATGAGATCAATTCAAACCTTGACATGCTAAAGGGTGGCGGCGGGGCCTTAACACGAGAAAAAATTGTGGCGTCAGTCGCCCAGCAATTTATTTGTATTGTTGATCAATCTAAATGTGTTGAAACACTAGGCCAATTTCCCTTGCCCATCGAAGTGATTGAGCTTTCAGTGCAAGCCGTGAGTCGTTGGGTTATCGCCCAGGGTGGTCTGCCGATCGTGCGGCCAAATTTTAAAACTGATAATGGTCACCCGATTATTGATGTTTCAGGCTTGAAATTGACTCAACCTAAAGATTTTGAGTCGTTGCTTGATCATGTGGCGGGTGTCGTGACAAATGGCATTTTTGCTTTGCGCGGGGCAGACGTGGCATTCGTTGCGAGCCCCAATGGCGTTAAAACGCTTTTAAGGCCTTAAATAGTTATATTCCGTCATATCACTCGGTTTGTGACAGTTTAATAAATCTGTCACACTTCATGCGTAAACTAGGTCATAAAATATCATATTGCTTCAAGACTAAGATGTTTGATCTTAAGTTTTGAAGAGTATTTTTTCATTGAAGCACTAAAACCTTTATTCACATCATTTAATTTAGGCCTTGTCATGACCCTTCTTACCAACAAACAGTTCGCAGAAGATTTAGATTTAATTACCAACGATTTGATTCGTATGGGCGGCATTGTTGAAACGATGATCGCCGATGCGATTGAAGCGGTCGGTAGTGGCAATATGGCTTTAGTTGATCAAGTACGTGAAAATGAAAAATTGGTTAATCGTTATGAGGTTGATTTAGATGAGCGCATTTCACAAGTTTTAGCTCGGCATCAACCCGCAGCAATCGATTTACGCATGTTGTTAGCGGTTATTAAAATGTTAACTGACATGGAACGGTCAGGTGATGAAGCTGAAAAAATTGCAACTGTGGCTCGACGTATTCATGAAAATGCAAATAAATTTACGCCCGATATGGAATTAAAACACATGGCTTTGGCTGTTCAGTCAATGTTGCGTGAAACGATGGACTGCTTTGTTCGTCGTGACAGTATCAAAGCCGCCGCTGTGGTGCGCAGCGACAAGTTGGTTGACCGCGAATGGAAGACTTCATTACGCAGCATTATTTCTTATATGATTGAAGACCCCCGTACGATTTCTGGCGGTATCGACTTACTGTTTATCGCACGATCAATTGAACGAATCGGTGATCATTGCAAAAATATGGCTGAACGCGTCATCTACATTGTGCATGGTGCAGACGTTCGGCATCAAGGCGTCAAACTAGCAGAGCGCCTTGTGCGCGAAGAAACTTAGGCTGACGGGGGCACGTAACCCTGCGCTTCCACATCTATATCTTCAAACAAGTATTTTTCCATCTGCTCTTTTAAATACTTTCTGGCCCGAGCATCGGCAAGGTTAAGTCGGTTTTCATTAACAAGCCGGGTTTGAGTGTCGACCCACATCTGCCAAGCTTCTTTTGAAATGCTTTGCCAAATGCGTGTACCCATTTCGCCAGGGTAGGGTGGAAATTCAAGCCCTTGCGCCTCTTTTTTTAATTTCACGCATTGAATCATACGGCTCATTTTTAACCCTTATAAAATATTAAAAAAATAGTGTAATGGGTTCGAGGTTGTAACAAACAAAAGACCTTGTAACCACACTATCACCCTTGACACAGCCACTCGGCTTAAGCTTAAGCCAACCGTTTGATAAATATTTGGCTGTTACGTGATCGGTCGTAGGCTGAACGACGCTCTTTAGGTAAATCGGTTACGCCACCCTGAACAAAGCCGCGTTTCATAAACCAATGAGATGTTCGCGTGGTTAGAACAAACATTCGACTCGCACCTGAGGCCCTGGCCCGCGATTCCATGTGACGTAATAAAAGCTCACCTTCACCGGTGCCTTGCCATTCTGAATGAACAATCAAACACGCCATTTCAGCCATTTTGTCAGCGGGGTAATCGTGCAAAGTGGCGCAACCGTAGATGACTCCATCATGTTCAAGAACAGAAAAGTTTTCAACATCACGCTCGACAGAAGCCCGACCTCGAGAAACAAGTGTTCCGTCTTGTTCAAGCGGGTCAATCAGCTGCAAAATCGCCCCGACATCATCGATGGTGGCAGGCCGCAAATCGTCTAGTGTGTCTTCAACAACCATCGTACCCACACCGTCGTGGGTAAATATTTCTAATAACACCACGCCGTCCATAGAGAAAGGAATCAAATGGGCGCGAGCGACTCCTCGTTTCACAGCACGTGAGGCAAAGTAGAGATAAAAAGCCGTATCACTATCAATTGAATTTGATGCCAGTAAGGCATCAGCATCGAGTCGAGCTAATTCAGTGTCAATTGCACCGTCAGCTGTGAGAACACCAGGTGTTTCGGTCAGAAAAATGAGCTTTTCAGCGCGCAAAGAAATGGCCAAGCTGGTGGCAAGCTCTTCCATAGACAGCGTGAACGCCTCGCCAGTGGGTGAAAAGCCCAAAGGCGACAGCAAAAGAATCGAGCCACTGTGAATGGCTGCGCGAACAGCATCAATATCAATCTTACGCACTTTACCCGTATGGCGGTAGTCAACCCCATCAATCACGCCGGCGGGCCGAGCCGTCACAAAATTACCTGAAATGACCCTGATCTGGGCATGTGACATCGGTGTATTAGGCAAGCCTTGGCTAAAAGCAGCTTCTATATCAAGCCGAATTTCACCGGCTGCTTCTTTTGCGCATTCAAGTGCGGCATCATCTGTGGGCTGTGAAGCACGGTCAAATTGATGGGCATAACCTTTAAGTCTCAGTTGTTCGTTAACCTGAGGTCTAGAGCCATGAACTAAAACAAGCCGAATGCCCAACGCACTTAAAAGCGATAAGTCTTGCACTAATGCGTTCAGTGCATTAGCCTGCACCAACTCACCACCAAAGGCCACGACAAACGTTTTACCCCTGAATGCATGAACATAAGGGGCGACCTCACGAAACCATCGCACAAACTGCGGGCCCGCAAATTCGGGTGCCTCTTGCGCTGATACCGTCTCAGGCGAGCTATCAATTGCAATCAAACTAGAGGGGTTGGTCATGGTCACGCTTTATATTTAAAAACAATTAACAATTCGATTTTATAATGGGAACGTCATTAGGTTTCAAAAAATGCCCCAAACAGAGAAATCAACCCATAATTCGTCAGCCTCCGTTGTCATTCCCCCACGGCCACTCCCAATCATCGAGTTCCCTGAAGACTTGCCGGTTAGTGCTCGCCGGCTTGATATTCAAGCAGCGATTGAGCAGCATCAAGTCGTCATTATTAGTGGTGAAACCGGATCAGGTAAAACCACTCAAATTCCTAAAATTTGTTTGGCGATGGGGCGTGGGCAAAAAAAGATTATTGGTCATACCCAGCCGCGCCGTTTAGCTGCAAGTTCAGTCGCGCGGCGTATCGCTCAAGAGCTCAATACGACATTGGGTGATTGGGTAGGCTATCAAATTCGCTTCCAAGATAAAAGCAGTCAAGCGACTGCCATTAAACTGATGACCGATGGCATTTTGTTAGCGCAAACCCAGCGTGACCCCATGCTGAAACGTTACGACACAATCATTATTGATGAGGCACACGAAAGAAGTCTCAATATCGATTTTTTGCTCGGTTATTTGCGCCAACTTTTACCGCAGCGCCCTGATCTAAAAGTTATTATTACGTCTGCCACAATTGACGCGACACGTTTTGCAGAACATTTTGCTGATCAGGCGGGTCGACCAGCTCCCATCATTGAAGTCACAGGCCGCCTCTACCCCGTTGAAATTCGCTATCGACCTGTTCGGCCTCCTGAAACAGATGATGTACATAACACTAAAAAATCATCGATTGAAGAAGATGACGATTTTGCAAACAGTGTGGTTGAAGCCGTTGATGAGTGTGTGCGCTTTGGTGCCGGTGACATTTTAGTTTTTTTGCCCGGCGAGCGCGAAATTCGCGAAACCGCTGAGTCGTTGCGTAAACATCATTCAGTCGGTACGCAGGTTTTGCCCTTATTCGCAAGGTTGGCACATGACGAACAAGAAGCCATATTTAAGCCCACGAGTAACGCTAGGCGCGTTGTCTTAGCAACCAACGTTGCTGAAACATCGTTAACAGTTCCTGGCATTCGCTTTGTTATTGATACCGGTGTGGCACGAATTAAACGCTATTCGTGGCGTCAAAAAGTTGAGCAATTACGGCTCGAGCCCATTAGCCAAGCCTCAGCCAATCAACGTGCTGGGCGCTGCGGCCGTATTGGTCCAGGTTTATGTATTCGTCTTTACGATGAAATTGATTTCGATAAACGCAAACCCTTTTCAGAACCAGAAATTTTACGTTCGTCTTTGGCGGGTGTCATTTTGCGCATGAAGTCACTCAAGCTTGACGACATTGAGCAATTTCCGTTTGTTGATCCGCCCACAGGGCGAGCCGTGGCAGACGGTTATCAAGCCTTGCAAGAAATCGGGGCGATCAATGTTGATTCTGTTCGTGGCAATCTTATGACACCGATTGGCGATGCCTTGGCACGCCTGCCCCTTGACCCGAGGGTAGGGCGCATGTTGCTAGCCGCCCACGAGCAGCAGTGTTTAACTGAAATGCTCGTTATTGCTGCCGCGTTAGCGGTGCAAGACCCACGAGAAAGACCTCTTGCCGCGCGCGAAGAAGCCGAGCAAGCCCATACAAAGTTTAGTGATAAAAAATCTGAGTTTTTGTCGTGGTTAAATTTGTGGCAGTGGTATCACGAACAAGTCAAACATAAAGCCTCACAACGTAAGTTGGTAGCCTTATTGCGTCAACACTACTTGTCACCCAACCGACTGCGTGAATGGCACGATATTCATACCCAGTTGCATGTACTCGTCGGCGAACAAGGCTGGCGTTTAAACCCCTCTGCAGCAACTTACGAGCAAATACACTGCGCGTTAATGAGCGGGTTGCTCGGTAACTTAGGCTTAAAGTCTGAAGAAACAGGCTTTTATCAAGGCGCACGAGATATTCGATTTCTGATTCATCCCAGCTCTAAATTGGCGCGTAAAGCTGGTAAATGGGTCATGGCAGGCGAATTAGTCGAAACCACAAAACTTTATGCCCGTTGCATCGCTCAAATTGAACCCGCTTGGGTTGAGCGCATCGGTCAGCATATGATTCACAAAACCTGGGGTGACCCGCGGTGGGATCGTCGTCGCGGTCAAGTGGTGGCACACGAGCGTGCAACACTGTATGGCATACCTATTTACAGTGGTCGCTCTGTGCACTTTGGCTCAATTGACGCCACAAGAGCCAGAGAGGCATTCATTATGCAAGCGTTAGTGCCCGCTGACTTTGACGTACCCTTTGCATTTTTAGCCCATAACCGCAAACTCATTGAACAGATTGAAGCGCTAGAGCATCGTAGTCGTCGACCTGATATTTTGGTTGATGACGCCTTGATATATGCGTTTTATGACCGTCTTTTACCTGAATTTATTAATCAGCTCACAACCTTTAAACAATGGTTCAAATCATTAGGTGAAAACGAATCAAAAGCGTGGTTGTTATCTCGTGATGACCTCATGCGCCACGAAGCGGCTGGCATCACAACAGATGTGTTTCCTCAAGCGGTTACGTTTCGCGGTGCACAATTAGTATTAAGTTATCACTTTGAGCCCGGTTCGCCGCGCGATGGTGTGACCCTAACGGTACCGCTCATGTTGCTCAATCAATTGCAACCCGAACGTTGGGAATGGCTTGTACCGGGTCTTTTAAAAGAAAAAGTGCAGTTGCTCGTGCGATCGTTGCCACAAAAAATTCGAAAGCATTGTGTGCCAATACCTGACTATGCACAATCGTTTTACAACCGTTGCTATGATCAACTGAGCGACCCCAAAGGCAGTCTGATTGACGCGATTGCTACCGATATGCACACTCAATTTCGCATTCGACCGCAAGCCAATGATTTTCGTACTGAAACCTTGCCTGCGCACCTGTTGATGGCGTTTAAAGTGATTGACGAACATGGCCGTATGCTCGCTGCTGGGCGCCAGTTAACCCAATTAAAAGTTGAGTTGGGCACGCAGGCACAGGCGTCATTTCAATCGATGGCTAGTGAATCAACAGACGTACAGCGTGTCAGTCAAACCGAAATTATTGACTGGTCGTTTGACCCTTTGCCAGAAATGATGGAAATCATGCGTAAAGGTCAATCTGTCTTGGGTTATCCAGCCTTGGTTGACCAGCAAACACATTGTGCTGTTGACGTTTTCGATGACCCGAGTATTGCAACCGTTCAGCACCGTAAAGGGTTAATTCGGTTATTCAGAATCACTTTACGGGAACCCATTCGTTACCTTGAAAAAAACATACCCAACATCACCCAATTAGGTATGTTGTACATGTCATACGGCACCCTAGATGAGCTAAAAAATCAAATAATTGATGTTGCAATAGAGCGAGCCTGCTTGGTCGAACCATTGCCTGATAGCAAAGAAAGTTTCGATTTGCGCGTTTCGCAGGGCAAATCACGACTTAACTTGTTGGCACAAGAAGTGGCTCGCTTGACTTTAACAATTTTAGAAAATGCCCAGATTGTGGGTCGTAAACTGGTTACTGTTAAATCTGCTGGGGCAATTTTTGCTGATATGCACGCAGAATTCGAGGCGCTCATACATAAACGGTTTGTCAGTCAAACACCCTACGATGCCTTAAGTCATATACCCCGATATTTACAGGCCATGGCGATGCGTATTGATAAATATAAAACTGACCCTGCACGAGACACTAAATTGTTATCAGAGATGATGCCCTTGATGTCGCAGTTTCAGCGTAAACAGCAAAGTTTAAAAGGCGCTCATCATGCGCAGCTTGAGCAATTTAGATGGCAACTTCAAGAGCTTAGGGTCGCGCTTTTTGCTCAAACCTTAAGAACGCCTTTTCCAGTCTCAGTAAAACGCTTGCAAAAGGTTTGGGAAAGTTTAGAAAAATAATTGTTAGATCGGTTCTTTATTGGCATATGAGCTCATTTAACCGTGAATTCAATGAAAGAGTGAGTCAATGACACACTGAATCATTGACTCATACTTTCATATATTAAATTGCAATAAATAAAAGAATCGCTAAACCAATTAATGCATACTTTGTTGCTTTGTAAATCGTACGATTTGCATTTTTAAAGGCTTTGCGCTTTTCATCAACGACCCAATGCCAATGGGTTAATTTATTTATGAAGCCCGTTTGATCGGTTTCACTATTGGGTGACGCCGCGGCAGACATCAGCACGCGACCGAACCAGTGATTAAAACGTGCGGTCCACTTCCAAATTAATGGTCTTTCAACATCACAAAATAAAATGATGCGATTTTGATCTGTTTTATTGTGTGCTTCGTGCACATACGTTTCATCAAAAACAAACCCTTGACCATCGCGCCAGCTTTGGCGAATACCGTCAACGTCAATGTAGCACTGGTCAGCGTTAGGTGTTGATAGACCAAGGTGGTATCTAAGCGAACCGGCAAAAGGGTCGCGGTGACGGTTCAATTTGCCACCCGGCGGTAACTCGGCAAACATAGCCGCTTTGATGCTGGGTATTTGGTTCAGTAGTGCAACGGTCTTAGGGCAAAGCGCTTCAGCAGACGGGTGTTTTGCGTTATACCATTTGAGGTAAAAGCGCTTCCAGCCATATTTAAAAAATGAATTGAAACCAATATCATTGTGGGCCGTGGGCGCTTTAATCTCTTGGCTTTTCGCCATACTAAGCGCTTCATCGCGAATCGTTTCCCAATTATCAGCTAAAAGCTGTAATTCAGGCAGTCGCGAAACGGGTATGTAAGGTGTGGTGGGCACTTTAGATGTAAGAACCATCAAAGTATTAATGGGTGCAAGAATGATTGAGTGGTCGAGCAATTGCCGACCAAGTGGCAAGCGAACTTGACCTCTAAAGTGTGCAAATAAAACCGCACCGAGCCATGTAAATAATACAAACCATTTCATAATATGTAACACCTACTCTGTTTAGTACAATTGCAAGTATGACTGATCAGACATTGCAACCCACTTTCGTACACCTGCGCGTTCATTCGGAATATTCCGTTGTTGATGGAACGGTACGCCTATCTGAACTGGTCTCGTGCACATCTGCTCAAGACCAGCCGGCCGTTGCACTGACCGATCTGTCAAATCTTTTTGGGCTGATCAAATTTTACAACTTAGCTCGAAATGCAGGAATCAAACCTATTGCAGGCTGTGACGTCTGGATCACCAACGAAGAAGAACGCGATAAACCTTTTCGTAGTTTACTGCTAGTTTCGACCTCGGCGGGTTACCGTCTACTTTGTCAGCTATTAAGTCGTGCATGGCTGAGCAATACTTGGCGTGCCCGGCCTGAAATCAAGCGCGAGTGGCTCGATGGTGCCCAAGGCCTTTTCGTTTTGTCTGGGGCGCGTCAGAGCGATGTGGGTCAAGCGCTCATGGCGGGCAACGCTGCTGGTGCGGTCAAGCTCGTGCAAATGTGGCAAAAAATGTTGCCCAACGCCTACTTTATTGAATTGCAACGCACTGAAAACGATGCCGATCACCAATATACACGGCTTGCAATTGATTTGGCTGCAAATGAAGGCATACCCGTTGTGGCGACGCACCCCGTACAATTTTTGCTACGTAACGAGTTTTATGCTCACGAAGCACGTGTTTGTATTTCAGAGGGGGAAATACTTTCAAACCCTAATCGCCCTAAAAACTTTACGCCTGACCAGTACCTTAAAACCACCGCAGAGATGGTTGAAGCATTTCAAGATGTTCCCTCAGCCATTCATAATGCAGTCAAAATAGCACAGCGTTGTAATTTAACGTTGTTGCTCGGTCAGCCCCAATTACCCGATTTTCCCACCCCAGATGGTTCAAGTATCGATCGATATTTAATTGAGCTTTCAGAAGCAGGCTTGATTCAACGGTTAGTTCAGTGCTTTCCTGATGAATCAGAACGCGCGGCAAAACAAGCGCAATACGCAGACCGTTTGGCGCTTGAATGCAAAACCATTAACGACATGGGGTTTGCCGGTTACTTTTTAATCGTGCAAGACTTTATCAATTGGGGTAAGCGCAATGGCGTGCCAGTGGGGCCAGGCCGGGGTTCTGGGGCGGGTTCGTTAGTTGCCTTTGCTTTGGGCATAACCGATCTAGACCCACTGCGCTATGACTTGTTGTTTGAGCGTTTCTTAAACCCAGAACGGGTTTCAATGCCTGACTTTGATATTGACTTTTGCCAAGACAATCGCGAGCGTGTGATTGAGTACGTAAAAGACAAATACACTCGCCAGGCCGTGAGTCAAATTGCCACGTTTGGTACCTTAGGTGCAAAAGCGGTCGTCAGAGACGTGGGTCGCGTGCTTGATATGCCGTATTCGTTATGTGACAGCTTATCAAAGCTTATTCCACACAACCCAGCCGACCCTTGGACACTCGATCGCGCCCTGAAAGACGAACCCGCCTTCAAAGCCCGCTACGACCAAGAAGAAGAAGTACGTGCCTTAATTGATTTAGCCCGCCCACTCGAAGGCTTAACCCGAAACATGGGTATGCATGCAGGCGGTGTGCTCATTGCGCCGGGGCAACTCACTGATTTTTGCCCGTTGTTTTGTCAACCTGGGCAAGAAGCCACTGCAGTGTCGCAGTTTGACAAAGACGATGTGGAAGCAGCCGGTCTGGTTAAATTCGACTTTTTAGGCCTTCGAAATTTAACTATCTTAGATTGGGCTGTTCGGTATGTGCGTCAATTCAACCCAAGTCGGGTCGATTTTGACATCATGAGTTTGTCACTAGACGACCCTAAGGTCTATGCATTGCTGTGTGCTGCTAATACAACGGCGATCTTTCAGCTTGAATCGCGCGGCATGAAAGAGTTACTTAAAAAACTCAAACCCAGTCATTTTGAAGATGTTATCGCAGTGCTCGCGCTCTTTCGGCCGGGGCCACTTGAATCTGGCATGGTTGATGACTTTGTGAATCGTAAGCATGGCCGCGCCGAGGTCGATTACTTTCATAAAGACCTTGAGTCAACGCTTAAAAGTACCTATGGCGTCATTGTGTACCAAGAGCAGGTCATGCTTATTTCGCAGATTATCGGCGGTTATTCGTTGGGTAGCGCTGATTTACTACGGCGCGCAATGGGCAAGAAAAAAGCCGAAGAAATGGCTGAACAGCGCGGTCTGTTTGAGCAAGGCGCGGCCCAAAAAGGTTATGACACTAAGTTAGCGGTAAAGCTTTTTGACTTGATGGAAAAATTTGCTGGGTACGGTTTTAATAAATCTCACTCTGCAGCGTACGCTTTAATTGCTTACCAAACGGCTTGGCTCAAAGTCTATCACCCAGCTGAATTTATGGCGGCCACGCTTTCGTCAGATATGGACGATACCGATAAAGTACAAATTTTTTGGCGTGACTGTCAGCTCAATCAAGTGACCGTATTGCCGCCAGATATTAATCGTTCAAACTATCGATTTGAACCGGTTGAAGATGAATTTTCAGCACAAGGCTTGGCGCTTCGCACGATACGTTACGGCATGGGTGCTGTAAAAGGGGCCGGTCAGAGCGCCATTGAAAATATCGTCACAGTGCGTCAGCAGGGTGGGCTCTTCACTAGCCTGTTTGATTTTTGTCTTCGTGTAAACCGACAAATGGTTAATCGTCGAAGCGTCGAAGCGTTAATTCGTGCGGGTGCTTTTGATTCAATTGATGAAAACCGCGCGGCCCTTATTGCTTCGCTGACAACCGCAATTGACGCGGCAGATCAAGCAGATCGCGCCGCAAGCCAAGTCTCATTATTTGGCGATGACAACTCACAAGCGCATGACGTTGTGGCAAATGCTTTATCTAAAGTCGTGCCGTGGGGTTTGCGAGTTAAGCTCGCGCATGAAAAAACGGCCTTAGGCTTTTATTTCAGTGGTCATCTTTTTGATGCTTGGCAGGCTGAGGTGCGGCGTGTCGTGTCACGCCCTTTGTCTCGCATTGAGCCGTCACGAGATCTGCAAATGTTGGCTGGTGCCATTGCATCGGTTCGTACACAAATGACCCGCCGCGGCAAGATGATGGCTGTCATGCTTGACGATGGCACGGCACAAGTTGAAGTCGCATTGTTTAGTGAGCAAATCGAAGCGCACAGCGCCAAACTTCGAGAAGATCAACTTTTAATCGTAGCGGGTAAAGTCGTTTTTGACGAGTACTCTGGTGGGCTAAGGGTCACGGCAGAATCACTTTACGATTTATCACTGATGCGTCAATCTAAAGCGCGCGCGTTATGTATTCGATTAAATGGCAACGCAGAAGCCTCAACACTACACAGTTTATTGGCGCCATATCGTCACGCAAACGGCCTGATGGTGGAAGTTGAATACGAAACTGAGCAAACGCGTTGTTGCATCAAGCTGGGTGAAAACTGGCGCGTAACCGTGCCAGACGATTTACTTTTAACCTTGTCAGACTGGACGTCACCACAAGCCATAGAAGTTAGCTATTGATGCAAGCACCTCAACAGTACGCAACAATAAAAATGTTCTTACAAACATTACAAAAAGCGCGTGATCAGATCAGGCGAAAGGTCTCTTTATTTTTCTTTGACCGAAAACGTCAACCCAGCGCAACGGCAAGAAAACAAATCGTTTTCGTTCGATGGGACGCTAAGCTTGGCGACACAATCGTGACGTCATGGCTGTTTAGAGAAATCAAAAAATACGACCCCAGTTTGCAACTAGTGGTCATCGCACCCGAGTCATTTAAATCAATGTTTCTGAATGATATGGGGGCTGATCGCGTTGTTGTTTCCCCGAAACGCGTTAAATTTGCTGATATCAGGCGCATCGCTAGCGCCGTTGGCCCTGCTGACTATGTCATGCATATGGCTGAACACTTAAAGCCAAAAGATGTCTATTTATTATCTAAATTAGATAGCAATTATGTATTGGGTTTAGATGATGAGGTAAAAAGTATTAACATTAAAGCGGGTGCCCGCACTCAAAGCCAGCACTTTGCAGATAAAGTCGCTGTGCTGCTGCAGCATATGGGCATAAGCAATTTTGATCAATCATATATTGTGCCTTTTGATTCGGTCGCTCAAACTCGAACTGATGCATGGTGGCCACAAAGCCCTGTGATTGCATTTAACCCGCTTGGGCGCGGCCATGCCCGACAATTTAGCCTGAACACGGCAGTTGCAGTGTTAGACCACATTTTGAGTGCAACAAAAGCAGATGTGTTGATCTTAATTGACCCAGCTCGACGTGCTTTTGCTGAGTCAATTAAACAGCAAGTCAGTCAACCTCATCGGGTCATACTGGCACCAGCCGATCAATCAGCCCACACGTTGGGCGACTTATTTTCTTGTGTGCGTCGCAGCCAAGCTATGGTCTCAGTTGATACCGCTACAGTTCATATCGCAACCGGCTTAGATAAACCTGTATTTGGTTTTTATAACCCACAACAAAACGATCAAGATTTTAGTTTTGTAAATTGGTCACCGCATTCTGAGCACTCAGTTTCGCAGTTAGCAAAAAGGGTCGACCCTCAAGTCGTTGATGCGATTGACATCAACGAGTTTAGAGTTCTCTTTACACAATTTGTAAAAGATTATGGGTTAAACCCAACCCCTAAGCCAGTAAACAAAGAGACCTAAATATTCTTTCAAAATAGTGCGGCTGGCTTCAAGGGTAAGGCTGTCGGGTTGCCAAATATTAAGTGGTCGAATGTGTGGCACGGTTATTTGTTTAGGTAACGGGGCTGCAGTGACTTCAATGGGTTGCTTTTCAAACGCAGCCATTGATCTGGGCATATGTAGCGCCGAGGTCACCAGCAAAATACGCTTCTTTTCTAAGTTAGATAACGTCTTTTGCGTGAGTAATGCGTTTTCAAATGTATTTTGACTTCGAGTTTCCAGCAAAATAGCCTGCTCAGGTATGCCATTTTGAATCAGCGACCGAGCCATGTTGTTGGTGTCTCCGATGGGCCCTTCAAGGGCACCGCCTGACAACACAATAACGGGCGCGCGTTGCGCGCGATAAAGGTCAGCTGCAAGGGTTTCACGGCTACGCACCATTTGTTTGTCATAAGGTGTGAACCAATTACTTCGGTTGCCTTGTATGTGGCCACCTAAGACGACAATGGCATCGGCTTGCGGGTAATCTTTAGCCACAAGTGACTGATATCGGTTTTCTAAAAAGCCACCTGCAACCAGTGTTGTGACAGGCAAAGACCATGCGAATACCCAAGCGATCGCAACCCCAATAAGCGTTAACGAAAAAACCCACCTTTTCAAAAATATGGCTGCAAAAGCGATCGCCAAAATGAATAAGCTCAGGTTTGGTGGGTAAAGCAATCGATATAAGATGTTTGATAAAAAATCACTCATAACTCATAACTCATGACTCAGAACGTTTAGTTTGAGGCGTTGCGAGTTGTTCATGAACTTTTTTAAGCACTTCCTCAAGGCTAGGCCAATGACTAGGCTGACCCATACACACTGCAATATGTGACCATGGCCCCGTATGTTTAGGGTCAGTCACACCAAACAGGGTGATCTGGTTTGCCCCGACCGCTGCGGCAATATGCGAAACACCTGAGTCATTGCAAATGACCAACGCAGCCCCTTGCGCGAGTGCTGCAAAGGTACCCAAATCGGTCGGCTGAAACAATGTAACTGAAGGTGCATGTTCTAGCGCTTGGGTTCGTTCATGTTGAGGTGGGCAGGCAACAACGTTTAAACCTTGTTGTTGAAGTGCGCGTGTTAATTCAGCAAAGTGTGGCCAAACCTTAATCTTTCCATGATGCTTTCCCGTCGCGGTGGGGGCAATTAAAATGTAGGGCTTGTTAATCATGTGCGCTTGAGCCAAAAGCAACTGCGCCTTCTCAACTTGAGCAGCTTGCACCGTCATGTGAATAGACCTTGGCAAATCGCTTTGTTGAATTGGGTTTGATGGTTGGTCCCACGTTTTAACAGCCACATCAGCTAAATAAAACCATTTTTCAACAGCATGTGTCGGTTTCAATAACTTTTTAACGGGCCACTTGAGTAACCACGTTCGACCATCGTCGCAGTAACCCAGCGTGTGTACGCCAGCCAAACGAAATATCAGCGCACTTGATAAAGAATCGGGAAAGCTCAAACCCACCATGTCTTGCACAACGGCTTGACGAACGGCCCCTAAATCATGCCAAAATGACCCTTTTAAAGTCACAAATTTAATATATTGAATGTTTTGAATCAATGGCTTAGCCCAAGCTCGGCCACAAATGACCATTGGCATGCCTAGAGCGTTTAAATGTTTTAAAGCGGGAAGGCACATCACCACATCTCCGACCCAATTGGGTAGACGAACCATCAAAGGCAGAGTAGGGCGAGAGGTAATTTTTAAAAGTGCAACCATGGTCACAAGAATACGCTAGGTTGCCTTGTGCCGACAAGTCAGCGCTTATCGGTACAATTTGGTTTTGGTTAAAATTCCAACCAAGGTATTCAGTGAGCGAAAAAACTTTACCTCCCGGCACCCCCAATCCATTTCAGCATCGAATATGGCATCGTATTTATGAGCGCGTCGGCCAATACTGGAAGGTGCTCTCAGTAGCTATTTTTTTTATGGCTCTGGCGGCAGCCACCCAGCCAACGCTAGCGGTTGCGATGAAGCCGTTGCTAGACGAAGGTCTAGACGGCGCAAAGCCCGACTATGTCTGGCAAATTCCATTAGCAATCGTCACACTTATAACGCTTAGAGGCATCTGTTCATTCTTAAGCGACTATCTTTTGGCTTGGGTTGCTAACAACATGTTGCTGGGTTTGCGAAGCGATATGTTTGATAAATTGCTTTCGTTGCCAGATAGCGAATTTAAAAAAGGTGATAGTGGTCGCCTTTTAAATCGTTTTACTGTTGATGCCGGCAATATCACCAGCACGGCAACCAGTGTAGCGACTGTTTTAGTGAGAGAGTCACTGGTTGTTGTCGCGCTATTGGGCGTATTGTTTTATATGTCATGGCAACTCGCTTTAATCGTGGTGGTTATCATGCCGTCTTCAGTTTTTGTGACGCGCATTTTCATGAAACGTTTGCGTCGCATCAATCGTGAAACGATTGGTACCAATGCTGAGTTGACGCATGTGGTGTCTGAAGGCATCAACGCACAACGTGTGATTAAACTTTTTGATGGCTATACCTTCGAGCGTGATCGTTTCAAAACCGTCAACGCAGGCCTTAGAAGACATGAAATGCGAACGGCCATTGCCGATTCAGCCCTACGCCCTATTGCTCAAATTATTATTGCCATCGCGGTGGCATTAGCGATTGCTGTTGCACTCAAACAAGCCAATACAGGTGTCTTAACCGTCGGCAGCTTTGCCGCTTTTATGGCTGCATTGGCACAGATTTTTGACCCCATTAAGCGACTCACCAACGTTGTGGCCAGTATGCAACGCATGCTAGCTTCAGCCGAAAGCGTCTTTACTTTAATTGACCAACCGGGTGAAGACCAAGGTCAAGGTAACAATTTTGTTGCGCCAGTAAGAGGGCACGTCAGATTTCAACATGTGTCACATCGTTTTGTAAACGCTGAAGTCGATACACTTAAAGACATTTCGTTTGAACTCATGCCTGGTCAAGTTGTGGCCCTTGTCGGGCGATCAGGTAGTGGAAAAACGACGTTGGCAAATATTTTGGCAAGATTTGTTGATCCCAATGCGGGTGCAGTGACGATCGATGGGGTTGATATTCGAGACGTTTCGTTGCATAACTTGCGTGCAAACTTATCGTTAGTCAGCCAAGATGTGGTGTTATTTGACGCTTCAATTGCGGTTAACGTTGGGTATGGCGCACTGCACGCCGTCAGCGAATCAGAAATTAGAGACGCTTTGAAAGCTGCAAATTTATTAAGCTTTGTGGAAGGTTTGCCCGAAGGGTTACAAACCCAAGTGGGTGAAAATGCCACCCGCTTATCGGGCGGGCAACGTCAGCGTTTAGCGATCGCACGGGCTTTAATTAAAAATTCCCCTATACTTATTCTTGATGAAGCCACCTCAGCACTTGACAATGAGTCAGAGCGCCAAGTGCAAGCGTCACTCGAGACTTTAATGAAAGGGCGCACCACGCTTGTTATTGCTCACCGTTTGTCAACGGTTCAAAATGCTGACATGATCGTTGTTATGGATCAAGGTCGTGTTATTGAAACGGGCAGTCACCAAGAACTGATTGTTCGCGAGGGTACCTATTCAGCACTTTACAAAATGCAGTTCAATTAAGGTCTGTTGGCTACATTAAAACAATATCGTATTGTTCTTGCGAACAGTGCGTAGCGACTTCGAGCGTAATCGGTTTGCCAATAAAATCACCCAGCATGGTCAAATGTTGGCTTTCCTCTTCTAAAAACAAATCAACCACGGTTTGCGACGCTAAAACTCGAAACTCACGGGGGTTAAATTGCTTGGCTTCGCGTAGTACTTCTCGCAAAATCTCATAGCAAATACTGCGAGCCGTTAAAATTTGACCGCGACTATCGCATGTCGGGCATGGCTCACAAAGTTGGCTGGCGAGTGCTTCACGGGTACGTTTGCGCGTCAACTCAACCAAGCCGAGTTGGCTAAAATTGCTCATGCTGGTGCGGGTACGGTCAAGCGATAACGCTTTTGCAAACTCTGCTAAAACTGATTCTTGATGTGATATTTCGCTCATATCAATAAAATCAACCACGATAATGCCACCCAAGTTACGTAGCCTGAGCTGTCGTGCAATCGCTTGCGCGGCTTCTAGATTTGTTTTAAAGATGGTGTCGTGAAAATTTCGGCCGCCGACAAAGCCCCCTGTATTGATATCAATCGAAGTCAATGCCTCGGTTTGATCAATAACCAAATACCCGCCAGACTTTAAGTCAACGCGGCGTGCGAGGGCCCGCTTAATTTCTTCTTCAATATTGGCTAATTCAAATAAAGGGCGTTCCCCGCTATAGTGCTTTAAGCGCTCAGTCACTTCAGGCGTAAAAATAGCTGTCCATTTTTTTAAAGACTCGGTTGCGCTTCTCGAATCAATCAAAATCTGGTTTGTTTTAGGGGTGACCATGTCGCGCATGACTCTTTCCGACAAGCTTAGGTCTTGATGCAGCACACTCGGTGTGGGTAGAGTTTTAGCAAGTTTTTGAATGTTGCGCCATAAACGAATTAAATACTCAATATCACTTATAAGCGTTTCATCTGATGCATCTTCAGCTTGCGTTCGAACAATAAAGCCACCGTCAGCCTCTTCAGGCATCAAGCTCGCGACACGTAGCCTCAGTAAATCGCGCGCTTCCTCAGGAATAATCTTTTGTGACACACCGATGTGGCTATCGTGTGGTAAATAAACTAACGATCTGCCGGCCAGACTAATTTGGGTTGTTAACCTCGCCCCTTTAGATCCAATCGGGTCTTTGATGACTTGCACCATCATTGTTTGGCCTTCAAAGACCAGGCGCTCAACGGGCGTAGGTAGGGTGCCTTGGGTGCGAGCTTGGCGGTTTTCACGTAAGTCTGCAACATGTATGAAGGCAGCGCGGTCTAAACCAATTTCTACAAATGCACTTTGCATGCCAGGCAAAACCCTCACCACTTTGCCCAAATGAATATCACCCACATTGCCGCGTTGAATGGTTCGTTCGACTTGTAATTCTTGTACTTCACCTTCAGAAATGAGGGCGACCCGCGTTTCAAACGGTGTGATGTTAATTAAAATATCTTCAGTCTGATTATGCATAAAAGCACCTAAATCTTTGATTGAATAGATCTTATCGTTCATTTCGTATTTTTGCTTAACGTTTATTTGTGACAAAACGGTTAAAACGATTTGACACCTAGTAAAAACCCCTGCATAATCTCACTTCTCTGCTGCAGAAAAATTAAAAAAACTCTCAGCCTCGTTCTTTAAAAATCTAAACAATCGATAAGTGTGGGCACTTACGATACTAAGCTGAGTTAGGTTGTGTCGAAAGGCATGATTTAACACTTAGGCAAAACGTATTAGAAGTGCTCAAACGAAAAATGAAGTTAAGTACGGAAATAGTGAGCTTAGTGGTTTTGAGTTGGGGTTACGCAAGTAGCTTTAATGAAAGAATTGTTAGGCGAATCATTTTCCTCTTAATTTCTTTGAGTGCGAGAAGAGTCATGAAAATGGCTCTATAAACAG